>NZ_JBOBDR010000013.1:0-218540 GCF_050586545.1 Pseudomonas sp. WC2
TGCACGACAGCGCTGTCCCCAGCCGTCGCAAGAAACGGCCATTGGGGAAAATCGTTCTGAAGTGACCGGGCAGTTTTTGGTATGGTGCAGCTCGTTTTTTTAACGGACTGATGTCATGCCCAAGGATCGGCACTCATTTATGTCAAAGAGTCGCTGTAGAAATGCCTGAACCAATCCCGATCAAGGATCACGAGAAAGAGACGCGCCTGGTCAACAAACGGTTGATCGCCTGCGCGTTGTTCGTCTTCGCCGTCAGCTGCGCGCTGGTCGTACGTCTTTACATCCTGCAGGTGGTGGAATTCGACTACCACTCGACAATCTCTGAAAACAACCGCGTCCACGTCCTGCCGATTCCGCCGACACGCGGATTGATCTACGACCGCAACGGGGTGCTGCTCGCCGATAACCGTCCCAGCTACAACTTGACGATCACCCGCGAACGCGCCAGTGACGTCAATCAGGAGTTGGATGAGGTCGTCAATCTGCTGCACTTGCCCGCCGAAGATCGAACCGTGTTCGACAAGGCGATGAAGCAGTCCCGTCATCCCTTCACGCCAGTGACGTTGTTCTACGAGCTGACTGAAGAGCAGATTGCCGTTTTAGCGGTTAATGAGTTTCGCTTGCCTGGCCTGGATGTCGAACCGCAGTTCGTGCGGCACTATCCGCTCGGCGAGCATTTCGCCCATTCAATCGGTTACGTCGGCCGGATCAACGAAAAAGAATCCAAAACGCTCGACTCTGTGGAATACCGCGGCACTCAATCCACCGGTAAAACCGGCGTCGAGCGTTTCTATGAAGCCCAGCTGCATGGCCACGTCGGTTACGAAGAAGTGGAAACCAACGCCCAGGGTCGTGTCTTGCGAGTGTTGAAGCACACTGACCCGGAGCCGGGCAAAAACATCGTTCTGAGCCTCGATATCAAGTTGCAGGAAGCTGCCGAAGCCGCACTGGGTGATCGCCGAGGTTCAGTGGTTGCACTCGACCCGTCCACCGGCGAAGTGCTGGCCATGGTCAGCAATCCAAGTTTTGACCCGAACCTGTTCGTCACAGGCATCAGCTCCAAGGAATATTCAGCGCTGCGTGACTCCATCGACCGGCCGCTGTTCAACCGTGTGCTGCGCGGGCTCTACGCACCGGGCTCGACGATTAAACCAGAAGTCGCGATTGCCGGCCTCGATGCCGGCGTTGTGACTCCACAGACCCGCGTCTTCGATCCTGGTTACTATCAGCTCCCGGATTTCGATCATAAATACCGCAACTGGAACCACAGCGGCGACGGCTGGGTGGACATGGACGCAGCGATCATGCGTTCCAACGACACCTACTTCTATGATCTGGCGCACAAGCTCGGCATCGATCGCCTGCACGATTACATGGCCATGTTCGGCCTCGGCGAAAAAGTCTCGCTGGACATGTTTGAAGAGTCGCCCGGCCTGATGCCTTCCCAAGCCTGGAAACGCGCCACGCGCCGGCAGGCGTGGTTCCCGGGGGAAACGGTGATCCTCGGCATTGGCCAAGGCTATATGCAGGTCACGCCGCTGCAATTGGCCCAGGCCACCGCACTGATTGCCAACAAAGGCGTGTGGAACCGTCCGCACCTGGCCAAAACCGTTGATGGCATCGCACCTGTCGACGAGCATCCGATGCCGAACATTCTGCTCAAGGATCCACGCGACTGGGAGCAGGTCAACCATGGCATGCAAATGGTGATGCACGATGCGCGAGGCATTGCTCGGGCGGCAGCGGCGGGCGCGCAATATCGGATTGCCGGCAAGAGTGGTACGGCGCAGGTCGTGGCTATCAAGCAGGGCGAACGCTACAACCGCGAGAAAACCCTCGAGCGTCACCGCGACAACGCCTTGTTCGTCGGTTTCGCTCCGGCGGAACATCCGAAGATCGCGATTTCGGTAATGATCGAAAACGGCGAGGCGGGCGGCCGGGTTGCCGGCCCGGTGGTGCGGCAGATCATGGACGCCTGGCTGCTCGATCAAGACGGCCATCTCAAGCCGCAATACGCGGCGCCGACCAAAGCGCCGGGTGATCCGCACGTTTAACCGTCAACGGCTTCCCAGCACAGACTCACGCAAGCTGAGCCTGTGCTGGAATTACCCTGTCTGATTGTTCAGGAGGGCCGGTATCACCTGAAAAGGCTCGAGGACAGGCCGTCTTTTGTGAATGGAGAGGTTGGCAGCGCTGAAGTCACGGTCGCTTGGCAGGTGGCATTCGCGAGCAGCCCCGTTAAAACCGCTGCAAAAAAATCAGGCCCCCGGCACTGGGCAACTCATATCACCTTCCTCACATTTCAAATACTCCTTCAGCGCCTCGACTCGCACCTTGGTCACGCTGGTCATGCAGTTGCTGTAAATCAGCGGATAAACGCTTCCGCCCGCCACCCCGGACGCGGAGAACTTGCACTCGGTATCCCGAAAGCCGACCCACGCACGCTGCGCGCTGACCAACAGCTTCTTGCCGTCAGGGTTGTCCTTCAAACGCTTGGTGATCTGCTGATACACCGTATTCAACTCCTTGTCCGCCGCTTTGAAGTCTTGCCCGGCGCACTGGTTCATCGTCGCCTGATCGCTGGCGTTCGCGCAGTCGACCGCAGCATGGGCGAAGGGGATGAACAGAAAGGGTGTCAGGGCCAGAAGCAGACGTGGGGACATGGGCAAATCTCGCTTAGTGAAGGTAAGTGCCGAGCAGTGTAGCGACTGCGTCGCGCTTATTCAGGTTGGCGCAGTCGAGAGGCGTCGAGCAAGCGGTCGGCGGTCGCAGCAATCTCTTCACTGTCGTGCAGCCTTTCCAGCCAGTGCTCAGGAATACCTCGGACGCCGTAGTAGGCCCCGGCCAATTGGCCCGTGATGGCGGCGGTAGTGTCAGCGTCATCGCCGAGATTGGCGGCCAAGAGGATGGCGGCGGCGAAACTGTCGGTCTGCTGAAAGCACCACAGCGCCGCTTCCAGCGACTGCACGCTGTAACCACTGCCTTTGATGTCCGCCTCGGTCTTGCCGAGGTAATCACCGCGAGCGATGGCTGTAACCTTGGGTTGCGAGAACTTCGCAGAGGACGATTGGCGCAAATCTGCCTTGGTCGCGCCCTCAAGCGCTCTGGCGATCAGCCCGGCGAACAATTGGCAGCACTCGATGGCTTCAGGGGCGGCGTGGGTGGTTCGCGAACTGTCGGCAGCAAAGCTTTGGATCTGCCGAGCGTCTGGAAAATAAAACAGCACGACCGGTGCCAGGCGCATCAGCGATCCATTGCCAGCACTGTACGGATCGGTAGAGCCAGCGAAAGGCTCAGCGGTTTGCTGATACTGCGCCAGCGCCTGACTGACGGTCGTGCCGATATCGAAACACTCACCGGTCGAGCTGAGATAACCCCATTGCCACCAGTTGAGGTAGCGGCCCATCTGATCGGCCGCATTGAAGCCGTTCTTGGTCAGCAGGCTTTCCGCCAGGCACAGTGCCATTGAAGTGTCATCGGTCCATTGCCCGGGCTTGAGGTGGAACGGGCCACCACCGACCATATCGGTCAACGGTTGGAATGATCCACGCGGTTTGAACTCAACCGTAGTGCCGACGGCGTCACCGCACGCCAGACCGAGCAGGGCACCGCGATAACGTTCGGCTAAGGATGGCTGCATGATTCGTCCTTGTTCATTCACATTCGCTGGGAAAGGTAACAGTTTCGCAGTGTGGATCCATCACGGCATCGGCCAGAAAAATGCAGCTTGATGTTTCCTCGCTGATGAATGACTGCACCGCTTTGATACAACTTCACAGTGGACATGTGGTCATACAGGCCTAGTGTTCAGAACAGGAGGTGACGTATGAAACCAGTACCCAATAGTTTCGAACGCAAGATCACGCTCAAGGCGCCGCGTTCTCATGTCTGGCGCGCATTGGTCGATGCCGAGGCGTTTGGCCAGTGGTTTGGTGTGGCGCTGGAAGGCCGGCGTTTTATTGCTGGTGAATGGACGCAGGGGCAGGTCACGTATCCGGGTTTTGAACAGGTTTTGTGGAATGTGTTGGTCGAGCGGGTCGAGCCGCAGCAACTCTTTTCGTTTCGCTGGCATCCGTATGCGGTGAATCCTCAGATCGACTACTCCCAAGAGCCAACCACGCTGGTTAGGTTCGAGTTGCAGGATTATGAAGACGGCACGCTGCTCAAGGTCACCGAATCGGGATTCGCGCACATTCCGGATGTGCGGCAAAAGGAGGCTTACCACATGGACAGCCGTGGCTGGGAAGAGCAGTTGAGTCGCCTGGAACAATTTCTGACCGACAGCGCCAAGGCGCGCGAGGGCGAAGGTGGCTGACACCGTCAAAACCCGGCAAACGCGGGTTTCGCCGCTGAAAGTCGCTTAGATCGCGGCATCCATGCTTGATGCCTGACACGTCTAAGGGTTTTCGGAAGGGTCGCTATGGCGAATGTCTTACACGCATTGGTAGCTTTTACGACTATTGCTGATTGGATCCACTGCGTAATCTACACACATCAACTGAGACACAGGGAGTGTTTCAGGATCATGGATGATCGACCATTTGCAAGGATCGCTGCCGACAGGGAGTCGATAATGGTCTTGGGAAAAACCCGCTTCGGCGGGTTTTTTTTCGCCTGCAGAAAAGCACCGCATTCAAACAAAAACACCGCCGAATGGCGGTGTTTTTGCGTCTGCAGGTTTAGGAGGCAATCAGCTGGCGCAGGACGTAATGCAAAATCCCGCCAGATTTGAAGTACTCCACCTCATTCAAGGTATCAATGCGGCACAACACTTCGATTTTCTCCTGCGTGCCATCCTCACGGGTAATTACCAGCGGCAGGTTCATGCGTGGTTTTAGTTCGACGCCGGTCAGGCCGAGGATCTCGAAGGTTTCCTTGCCGGTCAGGTTGAGGCTCTTGCGATTCTGATCCAGCTTGAACTGCAGCGGCAACACGCCCATGCCGACCAGATTGGAGCGGTGAATGCGCTCGAAGCTTTCCGCGATCACCGCTTTCACGCCGAGTAGATTGGTGCCCTTGGCGGCCCAGTCACGGCTCGAGCCGGTGCCGTATTCCTGCCCTGCAACCACCACCAGCGGAGTGCCCGAGGCCTGATACTTCATGGCCGCATCATAGATCGCCAGTTTCTCGCCGGTCGGAATATAGATCGTGTTGCCACCTTCTTCACCGCCGAGCATTTCGTTGCGGATACGAATGTTGGCGAACGTGCCGCGCATCATCACTTCGTGGTTGCCGCGACGTGAGCCGTAGGAATTGAAGTCCCGCGCCTCGACGCCTTTTTCGCGCAGATAACGGCCAGCCGGACTGTCAGCCTTGATATTGCCGGCGGGGGAGATGTGGTCGGTGGTCACCGAATCGCCGAGCAGGGCCAGCACGCGTGCGCCTTTGACATCTTTGACTTCCGGTAACGGGCCGGAGATATCGTCGAAGAATGGCGGGTGTTGAATGTAGGTCGAATCGTCCTGCCACACATACGTCGCCGCTTGCGGCACTTCGATGGCCTGCCACTGTTCATCACCGGCAAACACTTCGGCGTATTCCTTGTGGAACATGGCCGTGTTGACCTGACTGACCGCGTCAGCGATTTCTTTGCTCGAAGGCCAGATATCGCGCAGATACACCGGATTGCCTTGCTGATCCTCACCCAGCGGTTCGCTGCTGATATCGCAGCGCACGCTGCCGGCCAAGGCATAGGCGACCACCAGTGGTGGCGAGCCCAGCCAGTTGGTTTTTACCAGCGGATGCACGCGACCTTCAAAATTGCGGTTGCCGGACAGCACCGAAGCCACGGTCAGGTCGGCTTTCTGAATGGCTTTCTCGATCGGCTCAGGCAACGGCCCGGAGTTGCCGATGCAGGTGGTGCAGCCATAACCGACCAGGGAAAAACCGAGCTGGTCGAGGTACTGCGTCAGCCCCGCAGCCTTGTAGTAATCGGTGACGACTTTCGAGCCCGGTGCCAGTGAGCTCTTCACCCACGGTTTGCGGGTCAGGCCTTTCTCCACGGCTTTTTTCGCCAGCAGCCCGGCAGCCATCATCACGCTCGGGTTGGAAGTGTTGGTGCAAGAGGTGATCGCGGCGATCACCACCGCACCGTTTTTCAGGCGATAGGTATGTCCTTCGTACTCGTACTCGGTTTCCCCGACCAGATCGGCATTGCCCACCGCCACGCCACCGCCGCCCTCGCTTTCCAGGCGTCCTTCTTCTTTGCTGGTGGGTTTGAATTGCAGGTCGATGAAGTCGCTGAAAGCTTGCGGCACGTTCGGCAGCGAGACGCGATCCTGCGGACGTTTCGGGCCGGCCAGACTCGCTTCGACGCTGCCCATGTCCAGCGCCAGGCTGTCGGTGAACACCGGCTCCTGACCGGGCAGGCGCCACAGGCCCTGAGCCTTGGTGTACGCCTCGACCAGTTTCACCACTTCCGGTGGGCGCCCCGAGAGGCGCAGATAGTCCAGCGTCACGTCGTCAACCGGGAAGAACCCGCATGTCGCGCCATATTCCGGGGCCATGTTGGCGATGGTCGCGCGGTCGGCCAGGGGCAAGTCGGCGAGACCGTCACCGTAGAACTCGACGAATTTGCCGACAACGCCTTTCTTGCGCAGCATCTGCGTGACTGTCAGCACCAGGTCGGTGGCGGTGATGCCTTCCTTGAGTTTGCCGGTCAGTTTGAAGCCGATCACTTCCGGAATCAGCATCGACACCGGTTGCCCGAGCATCGCCGCTTCCGCCTCGATCCCGCCGACGCCCCAGCCGAGCACGCCGAGGCCGTTGATCATGGTGGTGTGGGAGTCGGTGCCGACGAGGGTGTCGGGGAAAGCATAGGTGCGGCCGTCTTCATCTTTGGTCCACACCGTGCGACCGAGGTATTCGAGGTTGACCTGGTGGCAGATCCCGGTGCCGGGCGGCACGACGCTGAAGTTGTCGAAGGCACTTTGGCCCCAGCGCAGGAACGCGTAACGCTCGCCGTTGCGCTGCATTTCGATGTCAACGTTCTGCTCGAACGCGCTGGGCGTGGCGAACTTGTCGACCATCACCGAGTGGTCGATCACCAGATCCACCGGCGACAATGGATTGATTCGTTGCGGGTCGCCGCCGGCCTTGGCCATCGCCGCACGCATGGCAGCGAGGTCGACCACGGCGGGGACGCCGGTAAAGTCCTGCATCAGCACGCGGGCCGGGCGGTATTGGATTTCGCGGTCGGAGCGACGCTCCTTGAGCCACGCGGCAATGGCCTTGAGGTCGGCGCCGGTGACAGTTTTTTCATCTTCCCAGCGCAGCAGGTTTTCCAGCAGGACTTTCAGCGACATTGGCAGCTTGTCGAGATCGCCCAGGCTTTTGGCGGCATGCGGCAAACTGAAATAGTGGTAGGTCTTGTCGTCGATTTGCAGTGTTTTAAGGGTCTTCAGACTATCGAGGGACGGCATTACGATCACTCCTTTGAATCCGCACGGCTACGGATTGAGGGGACGAATAGAGCTTTAAACCTAGCCCTGTTTTAGGTAGCTGGCTAATAACTGGACTCTATGAGCGGAACCAAGGTTCCGACATCGGCTATCATGCGCCGGTTTTCGTGACAGGCTTTGCTGCAACGCAAGGCTTGAGCATCGCGCAGGGGCCGAATCACCGCCCTCTGCCCAGGAGTAAAAATGAACACCCTATTCATGCATTGCCGGCCCGGCTTCGAAGGCGAAGTCTGTTCGGAGATCTCCGACCTCGCTGCCCAGCTCAACGTGGCCGGCTACGCCAAGGCCAAAGCGGCCACCGCGTGCGCCGAGTTTGTCTGCACCGAAGAAGACGGCGCCGAGCGTCTGATGCGCGGCCAGCGGTTTGCCGAATTGATCTTCCCGCGCCAGTGGGCGCGTGGCGTCTTCATCGATCTGCCGGAAAACGATCGCATCAGCGTGATCCTCGCGCACATGGCCGATTTCCCGGTGTGCGGCAGTCTCTGGCTGGAAGTCGTCGATACCAATGACGGCAAAGAACTGTCGAACTTCTGCAAAAAATTCGAAGGCCCGCTGCGCAAGGCCCTGACCGCTGCCGGCAAACTGGTGGAGGACGCCAGCAAGCCGCGCCTGTTACTGACCTTCAAAAGTGGTCGCGAAGTGTTTCTGGGTATGGCCGATGCCGGCAACTCGGCGATGTGGCCGATGGGCATTCCGCGCCTGAAGTTCCCGCGTGAGGCGCCCAGCCGTTCGACGCTGAAGCTGGAAGAGGCGTGGCACCATTTCATCCCGCGTGATCAATGGGAAGATCGCCTGCACAGCGACATGACCGGCGTGGATCTCGGCGCCGCGCCGGGCGGCTGGACCTGGCAACTGGTCAATCGCGGCATGCTGGTGACTGCCATCGACAACGGCCCGATGGCCGAAAGTCTGATGGACACCGGTCTGGTTCAGCATTTGATGGCCGACGGTTTCACCTTCAAGCCCAAGCAACCGGTGGACTGGATGGTCTGCGACATCGTCGAGAAACCGGCGCGCAACGCCGCGATGCTCGAAGAGTGGATCGGCGAGGGTCACTGCCGCGAGGCGGTGGTCAACCTGAAGTTGCCGATGAAACAGCGCTATGCCGAAGTGAAGCGTTTGCTTGAACGCATTGCCGATGGTTTCAAGGCACGCGGGATCAAAGTCGATATCGGCTGCAAGCAGCTGTATCACGACCGCGAGGAAGTGACTTGCCACTTGCGCCGCCACGATACCAAGAAAGCAAAATCCCGCTGACACAACACGTAACCTGTGGGAGCGAGCTTGCTCGCGAAGGCGCCGTATCAGTCACCTCCATGCTGAATGACACACCGCTTTCGCGAGCAAGCTCGCTCCCACAGGGGTTAGACGATTCCCCCGGCAATGCGCGACAATGCCGGCCAGTTTCAGGAGTGAATCATGAGTGAAATGATCGATACCCCGGTCGACGGCACCCTTGACGCCACCGGTCTCAATTGCCCGGAACCCGTGATGATGCTGCATCAGCACATCCGTGACCTGGTGCCCGGCGGCCTGCTCAAGGTGATCGCCACCGATCCGTCGACCAAACGCGACATCCCCAAGTTCTGCGGGTTTCTCGACCACGAACTGGTGGGCCAGCACGAAGAAGCAGGGACTTACCTGTACTGGATACGCAAGAAACACGCCTGATTCCAGTTCAACGCAAAAGGAACTGTGGGAGCGAGCCTGCTCGCGAAAGCGGTGAATCAGTTACAAGAATGTTGACTGACACACCGCATTCGCCAGCAGGCTGGCTCCCACATTTTTTTTGTCCTGTGTAAAACCCTTAACCCGGTGAGCGACTGATCCGAATGCGCTTGCGCGCACTGCGCGTCAAACGAATCGACAGCATCAGCGCCGCACAGCTCAGACCGACGATCAAGCCCTGCCACAAACCGCTCGGGCCGCGCGGCTCGCCGAGCCAATCGGTCAGGCCGAGGGCATAACCCACCGGCAAACCAATGCCCCAATAGGCGAACAGCGTCAGGATCATCGTCACGCGCGTGTCCTGATAACCACGCAACGCGCCGGCAGCCGTCACCTGGATCGCATCGGAAAACTGAAACAGCGCCGAATACACAATCAGCATCGCTGCAATGTGAATCACCGTCGGATCAGCGGTGTAGATCGACGCAATCGGTTCACGCAGCAGTAACATCATGCTCGCCGACAGGCAGGCGTACGCCAGCGCAGTGCCCATGCCGACGCCAGCGGCAAAACGCGCCTCGCGCGGTTCTTCGCGACCCAATGCCTGACCGACACGCACGGTGACGGCCATGCCCAGCGAGTAGGGAATCATGAACACCAGCGAGCTGACGTTCAGCGCGATCTGGTGCCCGGCGACCACGGTGGCGCCGAGGCTGCCGATCAGCAGCGCGATCACCGCGAAGATGCTCGACTCGGCAAACACGGCGATGCCGATTGGCAGACCGATCGACAGCAGACGCTTGATCACTGCCCATTGCGGCCAGTCGAAGCGGCTGAAAATTTCGCTGGAACGATAGGCAGGCGCCCAGCGCTCATAACCGGCCAGACCCAGCGCCATCACCCACATCACGATCGCCGTGGCCCAGCCGCAGCCGACGCCGCCCATCGCCGGCACACCGAAATGGCCATAGATGAAGACGTAGTTCAGGGGGATGTTCAGCGCCAGACCGCACAGGCCCAGGACCATGGCCGGGCGGGTGCGACCGATGCCGTCACTGGTGCAGCGCAGCACGTGATAGAACGCCACCGCCGGCAGACCGCTGGCGATGCCGTGCAGGTATTGCATGCACGGGCCGATCAGTTCCGGATCGACCTTCATCAGGTGCAGCACCGGTTCGGCGGCGACCAGCATCGCGGTGGCAATCAAACCGACCACCAGCGCCAGCCACAACGCCTGCCGCACCAGCGGGCCGATCTCGCTGTGCGTGCCAGCGCCGAAACGCTGGGCGACTTTCGGCGTCGTGGCCAGCAAGGTGCCAGTCATCAAAAGAAACACCGGCACCCAGATCGAGTTGCCCAGTGCCACGGCCGCCAGATCTTTCGGCCCGACGCGACCGGCCATGACCGCATCGACGAAGCCCATGGCAGTGGTCGCCAGCTGCGCGATGATGATCGGCAACGCCAGGGCGAGCAGGTTCTTGAACTCGAGGCGAATCCGCGCGGGGCGGGTCAGAGAGATGGCGACAGGTTGATCAGTTACGGAATTCACAGGCGAAGCGTCCAAAAGGTGTTGATGCGCAAGGCGCCGCATTCTACGCCGCTGACGCCTTGGTCAGGAAAAATCCTCTGTTGTGGATTTGTAAGTGCAAAGCCTGCTGGCTCGGCGACCGATCTGCACCTAAACTGCCGATCCGCCCAAGGAGCCCGCCATGCTGATTGTTGCCGACGAAAATATCCCTCTGCTCGATGCTTTTTTTGCCGGTTTCGGCGAGATTCGCCGCGTCCCGGGCCGCTCGATTGACCGTGCCACGGTCGAACAGGCCGATGTCTTGCTGGTGCGTTCGGTGACCAACGTCAATCGCGCGCTGCTCGAGGGCAGCAAAGTGCGGTTTGTCGGCACCTGCACCATCGGCACCGATCATCTGGACCTCGATTACTTCAACGAGGCTGGCATTACCTGGTCGAGCGCACCGGGTTGCAATGCGCGTGGCGTGGTCGATTACGTGCTGGGCAGCTTGATGACGCTGGCGGAAATCGAAGGCGTTGATCTGACTCAGCGGACTTACGGCGTTGTCGGTGCCGGGGAGGTGGGCGGTCGTCTGATCAAGGTTCTGAAAGGTTTGGGCTGGAACGTAAAAGTCTGCGACCCTCCCCGTCAGGCTGCCGAGGGCGGCGATTACGTCAGCCTTGAGCAGATCATCGAGCAGTGCGATGTGATCAGCCTGCACACGCCGCTGACCCGCAGCGGCGCCGGCGCGACCTGGCATCTGTTCGACCGGCAACGTTTGCAACAGCTCAAACCTGGCGCCTGGCTGATCAACGCGGCTCGCGGTCCCGTGGTGGATAACCTCGCCCTGCGCGAAGTGTTGCTGGAGCGTGAAGACCTGCAAGCCGTGCTGGATGTCTGGGAGGCGGAACCCGAAGTCGATGTCGCGCTGGCAGAACTCTGCGTGTTGGCAACGCCGCACATTGCCGGTTACAGCCTCGATGGCAAACAACGCGGCACCGCGCAGATTTATCAGGCGTACTGCGAGTTTATCGGCGAACCCGCGAGCATCCAGCTCAGTGAGTTACTACCGGCGCCGTGGTTGTCGGAAGTTTCCCTGCACGCCGACAGCGATCCTGCCTGGGCGCTGGCGATGTTGTGCCGTGGTGTGTACGACCCGCGCCGCGATGATGCGGATTTCCGCCGTAGCCTTGTAGGCAATGTCGGCGAGCAACGGGCGGCGTTCGATGTGTTGCGCAAGCAGTATCCGGTGCGGCGTGAGATTGAAGGGCTGAAGGTGCGGATTGAAGGGGAGTCATCGGCGTTGGCGAAGATTGTGGCGGCGCTGGGGGCTGTGGCCGTCTAGAGACCGAGGTGGCTCATTCGCGAGCACGCTCGCTCCCACATGAATCGCCTATCCACTGAAGATCGATTGTGGGAGCGAGCCTGCTCGCGAAGGCTGCGCCTCTGATATCAGTCTTGCAGACAGAAAAAACCCGGCCAAAAAGGGCCGGGTCAGGAAGACGGTGGCTATATCACTCTTGTTCGGCAGGCTTGACCAATCGCTTCTCCAGTTCGCGGCAAGCGTCTTGGATCATTTCTTCAGTGATCGGTACTTCGCGGCCTTGCTCATCGATAATCGAGCAACCCAGAGACTGGTCTGGCTGCGTGCGGATCACTTCAATCTTGTCATCGCTGCTGTGTTGCAAGGACATGGCCTGTCTCCTCATCAGGTTGTGCGCCTAGGGTAAAACCGCCACGTGACCAGGCTGTGACAACTCCCTGCGGTCTCTCGGCGGCGGCATCTCCACTCAAACAGAAATGACCGCTCGTCTCAACCGGGACTTTAGACCAATAGTTTCTAGCCTCTAGTCGCCACGGGCATATTTAACCTGACTCATTGTGATTTACAGAGTTCCACCCCATCTGAGTGTGTAGGCTGGCCCTATCCATCAGCACAGATGTGAACCCGAATGATCTCGATGCTTTCCTCCCGGCACCGGCGCGCCTTGCGCCTGACCAGTCATTTTCTTGTCCCGTATCGCCTGCAGGCCTTTGGCGCGCTGCTGGCGCTGATCGTCACCGCCGGCATCACCCTGTCGATGGGGCAGGGCATCAAACTGTTGGTTGATCAGGGTTTCATGACCCAATCGGCGCATTTGCTCAACCAGTCCATCGGGCTGTTCATGCTGCTGGTGGTCGGCCTGGCGATCGGCACCTTTGCGCGGTTTTATCTGGTGTCGTGGATTGGCGAACGCGTCGTCGCCGATATCCGTCGACAGGTTTTCAATCATCTGGTGTACCTGCATCCGGGGTTTTACGAGGACAACCGCAGCTCGGAAATCCAGTCACGTCTGACCGCCGACACCACGCTGCTGCAATCGGTGATCGGCTCGTCACTGTCGCTGTTTTTACGCAATCTGTTGATGGTGATCGGCGGCATCGTTTTGCTGTTCATTACCAATCCCAAGCTGACCAGCATCGTGGTGATCGCGTTGCCGCTGGTGATCTCGCCGATCCTGATTTTCGGACGGCGCGTGCGCAATCTGTCGCGTCAGAGCCAGGATCGCATTGCCGATATTGGTAGCTACGTCTCGGAAACCCTCGGCCAGATCAAAACCGTGCAGGCTTACAACCACCAGGTGCAGGACGAGCAGCGTTTTGCCTCGACTGTCGAACAGGCATTCGAGACGGCGCGCAAACGGATTTTCCAGCGCGCGTGGCTGATCACGTTGGTCATCGTGCTGGTGCTCGGCGCGGTGGCGGTGATGTTGTGGGTTGGCGGCATGGACGTGATTGCCGGGCGGATCTCTGCCGGTGAACTGGCAGCGTTCGTCTTCTACAGCCTTATTGTCGGTAGCGCTTTCGGCACGTTGAGTGAAGTGATCGGCGAGCTGCAGCGCGCTGCCGGTGCCGCCGAGCGCATTGCCGAATTGCTGCGCTCGGAAAATATCATCCAGCCCCCAAGCAGCGGATTAGTGACGTTGCCTGCACGTGTGAAGGGCGAGCTGGAATTGCAGGACGTGCGTTTTTCCTACCCTTCGCGTCCGGAAAGCTACGCTGTCGACGGCTTGAATCTGACGGTCAGGGCCGGCGAAACCCTCGCACTGGTCGGGCCGTCGGGTGCCGGCAAGTCCACGGTGTACGACTTGCTCCTGCGCTTCTACGATCCGCGCGAGGGCCGGATTCTGCTGGATGGAGTGCCGCTGACGAGCCTCGATCCGCTCGATCTGCGCCGCTGTTTTGCCTTGGTCTCGCAAACGCCGGCGCTATTTTTCGGCAGCGTCGAGGAGAACATTCGCTACGGGTGCCCGACCGCTACGCTGGAGCAGGTCAAGGAAGCGGCCAGAATTGCCCACGCCCATGACTTCATCGAGCAAATGCCAGACGGTTACCAAACCCATCTGGGTGACGGCGGCCTCGGCCTTTCTGGCGGCCAGCGCCAACGTCTGGCGATTGCCCGGGCCTTGCTGGTTGATGCGCCGATCCTGCTGCTCGATGAGGCCACGAGTGCCCTCGATGCGCAGAGCGAGCACCTGATTCAGGAAGCGTTGCCGAGTCTGATGCAGAACCGCACCACGTTGGTGATCGCCCATCGACTGGCCACGGTGAAAAACGCCGACCGGATTGCGGTGATGGATCAGGGCAAACTTGTGGCCATTGGTACTCACCAGGAATTGATTGCCAGCAATCCGCTGTATGCACGGTTGGCGGCGTTGCAGTTCAGTGATGGTCAGTCTGCAACAACCGACTAAGTAACCGACCTGGTAGTGCAGCAAAAAAAATGCCCGTATCTCACGACACGGGCATTTTCATTATCCAGCATTCACCGCAGGATCACTGATCGTCGAAATACCGCTCATGCCAATCCACCAGCGGCTGCGGCGAATTGAGCTTCTGGCCGTAGATCACCGAGTACGACAGCACGTTTTGCACGTACTGGCGGGTTTCGTCGAACGGGATGCTTTCCACCCAGACGTCGAAACTCAGGTGGTCGGCGCCACGCAGCCACTGACGCACGCGACCGGGGCCGGCATTGTAGGCGGCGGAGGCGAGGACGCGGTTGCCGTTGAACTGGCTGTGCACCTGACTCAGGTAAGCGGCGCCGAGCTGGATGTTCTTGTCCGGGTCGAGTACTTGCTGCGGCGAGGCCAGCGGAATGCTGAACTTGCGTGCGGTCTCCTTGGCGGTGGCGGGCATCAGCTGCATCAGGCCGCTGGCGCCGACGCCGGAGCGAGCGTCGTCCATGAACGCGCTTTCCTGACGAGTGATGGCGAACACCCAGCTCGAATGCAGGCCGCGAACCTTGGCCTCACGCACGAGGGTGTCGCGGTGGGCCATCGGGAAGCGGATGTCCAGATCGTCCCAGTATTGCGCCTGACTGATGGTGCGGATGGCCGGGAAGTACCATTTCAGGTCATAAGCCAGTTTTGCCTGCGCGACCATTTCGTCACGATTGAAATGACGGCTGACGTGGTACCACTCGCGGCGACCGTCGACGATCTGCCCACGCGCATGGAATTCCAGCGCGCGTCGTACGCCCGGCGTGTTGCGCACCTTGTTGATCAGGGCCTGGCTGAGCACCAGAGGCTTGTTGTTGAGCGAATACGGCGATTGCGAACGGTCGGCGGCGAGGAACCCGTAGAAGTCGCGCTCGCGGGCGAGGTTTTTGTACAAGGTCTGCGCTTGCGGGTTCTGTGGTTGCGCCAGTTCCAGACTGCGCGCCTGCCAGTAGCGCCAGCGGTTGGTAGTCGCCAGATCCTGTGGCAGACGCTTGGTCAGTTCGTAGGCGTCATCCCAGCGAGCCAAGCGCAGGAGCAGACGCAAGCGCCATTCGGAAACGGTGTTGTCGCGCAGTTCCGGGTCGTACTTGGTCATCACGTCCAGCGCACGGCTGTCGAAGCGGCGGGCGAGGGTCAGGCCGATTTCCCGGGCGATCGCGACTTTCTCATCGCGAGAAAAATGCATGCTGCTAGCGTAACCGTCGAGCAAGGCCATGGCCTTGTCCGGATCCTGACGGGCGAGACGGCGCAGGCCGAGGCTGACCACGTCGGACATCGGTTCATCCGCTGGGGTGAAGCGCGACGGCTGGTTGAGCAGCTCTGGTTTTTGCGCCACATCCACCAGCAAACGGCCGCGTGGGGCGAGGGTGGTCAGGCCGTTGACTAGGCTGTTGGCCAGCGGATAGTTGCGCGCCTGAGCGGCGAGTTTGGTGCGCTCCCAGCGTTTCTGTTCAGTCAGCTGGCCATCAGCGGCCCAGATGCCGAACAGCGCGTCACACGCGGCGGGCTGCGATTTACCGGTCAGCCAGAGCTTGTCGGCGTTGGCATAACCTTCGGATTTTTTGTCATGGGTGATCTGGTACTGCGCGTTGAGGCAGTCCAGTTCGGTGAAATTGAGTTTCGGGTCGTAATACTTGACGAAGGTCGCCCAGTCGCCACGGTCGGCGAGCCAGCGCAACCAGCGCAGTTTCATCCAGTTGGCCTGGGGCAGGTCACCGTGTTCGGCAAGGAATTTCTCGATTTCCGCGTTGCTCGCGGACTTCAGGCGCGCCGTCAGTTCGTCGTAGGCCAGATACGGCTCCAGCGGATAATCGGCCAGCGCCTGGCTGTAGCGGAAATACGGGCCGGTATCGCCTTTGGCCAAGGCTCGCTTGGCTTCATCGTAATACTGGCGCTGGGTGGACAGGTCCACCGCCTGGACGGATTGAACGGCAGCGGCGGAAAATAGCAAACAGGACAAAACACTGAAAAGGCGACTGCGCATGAGACATCCGGGCAGAGAAATCATGACAAGTGCCGACATCGATCAGCACTGAATTGTCTGTAGCTTAGCCTTTTGCCAGCAAGCGGCGAAAGCTTTGCGGGCCTCTCAGCACAAGTTCGCAACAATTGTTGTGCAGAGTGCTTCGACAGACAAATTGCCGGCCTGTTGAAGCCCTAAGTCAGGTAGAATGCGCGCCCGGTTTTTGGAGAAGCTCATGACCCTGCTCAAATTCAGCGATGTGTCCCTTGCGTTCGGCGCTATGCCGTTGTTGGACAAGGTGTCCTGGCAGATCGCCCGTGGTGAGCGGGTGTGCATCATCGGTCGCAACGGCACTGGCAAGTCCAGCATGATGAAACTGGTCAAGGGCGACCAGAAGCCCGATGACGGCTCGGTGTGGCGTGCCCCCGGTCTGAAAATCGGCGAATTGCCGCAAGAATTGCCAGTGGCCGACGATCGGACTGTGTTCGACGTGGTTGCCGAAGGCCTTGACGGCGTGGGCGCGTTGCTCGCCGAGTACCACCACCTCGCGCAGAACTGCGTCACTGAAGAAGACCTGAACAAGCTGATGCACGTTCAGCAAGACCTCGAAGCCCGCGATGGCTGGCGTTTGCAGACGCTGGTCGAAAGCACCTTGAGCCGTCTGCAACTGCCGGCCGACAAGACCCTCGCCCAGTTGTCCGGCGGCTGGCGTCGTCGCGTGCTGCTGGCACAGGCGCTGGTGTCCGAGCCGGATCTGCTGCTGCTCGACGAACCGACCAACCACCTGGACATCGGTGCGATTGCCTGGCTCGAAGAAGCACTGAAAGATTTCCAGGGCGCCGTCCTGTTCATCACGCACGACCGTTCCTTCCTGCAAAACCTTGCCACGCGCATTCTTGAACTGGATCGCGGCGGCCTGATCGACTGGAACGGCGACTACGCCAGTTTCCTCGTGCACAAAGAAGCCGCGCTGGCTGCTGAAGAAACCGCCAACGCGCTGTTCGACAAGAAACTGGCCCAGGAAGAAGTCTGGATCCGCCAAGGCATCAAGGCGCGCCGCACCCGTAACGAAGGCCGCGTCCGCGCCCTGAAAGCGTTGCGCGTCGAGCGTAGCGAGCGTCGTGAGCGCACTGGCAAAGCCAACATCCAGTTGGACACCGCCGATAAGTCCGGCAAGCAGGTGATGGTCCTCGAGAACGTGAGTTTCGCTCACCCGGGTGGCCCGTTCCTGATCAAGGATTTCTCGATGGTGCTGACGCGCGGCGACCGTATCGGTCTGCTCGGCGCCAACGGTACTGGCAAAACCACGTTGCTGAAACTAATGCTCAGTGGTCTGCAACCGACCTCTGGCAAAGTGGAAGAGGGTACGCGGATCGACGTGGCCTACTTCGACCAGTTGCGTCATCAACTGGATCTGGAAAAGACCGTGATCGACAACGTCGCCGAAGGTCGCGACTTCATCGATATCGATGGTCAGAGCCGTCACGTGCTGAGCTACCTCGGCGACTTCCTGTTCAGCCCGCAGCGTGCCCGCACGCCGGTCAAGGCGCTGTCGGGTGGTGAACGTGCGCGTCTGTTGCTGGCCAAGCTGTTCAGCAAACCAGCCAACCTGCTGGTGCTCGACGAACCGACCAACGACCTCGACGTCGAAACGCTGGAGCTGCTTGAAGAAGTCCTGCTGACCTTCAACGGCACCGTGCTGATGGTCAGCCACGACCGGGCATTCCTCGACAACGTGGTCACCAGCACACTGGTCTTCGAAGGTGAAGGCAAGGTGCGTGAATACGTCGGCGGCTATCAGGACTGGATCCGTCAGGGCGGTTCGCCGCGTCTGCTGGGCGTGACCGAGAGCAAGTCGGGCAAGGCTGACTTGAATTCCGCCGTGGTCACCGCTGAGCCTGCGGTAGTCGCCGCGCCGGCCGCTGCTGCTCCGGCGGCCAAGAAGAAGTTGAGCTACAAGCTGCAGCGCGAGCTGGAAGCGCTGCCGGGCGATATCGACGCCAAGGAACAGCAGATCGCTGCGGTCGAGGCTGAAATGGCTGAGGCTGGTTTCTATCAGCGTCCTGCGGCTGAGACGGCCAGGGTGATTGCATCCCTTGAGCAGTTACAGGCTGAGCTGGATGCGTTGATGGAGCGTTGGGCCGAGCTGGATGCCTGATTGATCCGGCAATAAAAAAGCCCGGCCTCATTTGCGTGAGGCCGGGCTTTTTGCAGGAGCTGTCGCAGAGTTTAGCGTTTGACCAGGTGCACGGCGAGGACGTCGCAAGGCGCGCCGTGCAGCACGTCATTCGCGGTGGAACCGAGCAACAGCGCCAGACCATGACGACCATGACTGCCGACCACGATCAGATCACACGTCTGTTCCTTGGCGAAGTGGTGAATTTCCTGACGTGGCTGGCCATAGGTCAGGTGGCAGTTGGCGCCTTCGAGTTCGGTGTATTTGAGCTTGAGACGTTCGAGGCGCTCTTTGGCCTGATCGAACTGCTGTTGTTGCAGTTGTGACAGATCCATCGGCACGTCGCCGCCAAACGCCATGGCCATTGGCTCGACGATATGCACCAGTGACAGCTTGGCGCCATTGCTCACCGACAGCTCTCTGGCGCGGTGAATCACAGGGTCGCACTCTTCAGTCAAATCTACAGCGACCAGGATGTGGTGGTAGGGCATGAGGTGCTCCTCGTGACGGTTCAATATTGTTAAGTATGGCTGGTTTCAAGCGCATTGGTTCCAAAGTGACACAATGCGCTCACCAAGAATTGGGAGTAGAGATATGACGGTCTGGTTGGTGGTGTCAATCCTGTTAGTGGTTTTAAGTCCGCTGGCGTGGTTGCGTCCATCGCGCGCGCAAAGCGGCCGAATTGCCCTGCGCATGGAGGCGCGGCGTATTGGCCTGGCCATGCAGCTGGCGCCTCAGGAGTGGCCGCATTGGCTGGCGCAAGAGCCGCCGAATCCGTGTGCGCAGTACCATCGACCGCGCCGCAGCAGTAAACCGCTGTGCTGGACCTACTGGCAAAAATCGCCGGGTGTGTGGGTCAATCAGTGGCAGGAAATCTGTGAGGATCGGGCGCTGCTCAATCATTTCGAAAAGTTGCCGGGTAACGTTTTCAAGGTCGAGGCGGACAAACAGATGATCGCCCTGTATTGGGGTGAGAAGGGCGAAGCCTCGGTTTTGCTGGATATCGACGCCACGCTGAAAGCGCTGGCATGACGCGCGGATTTTTCCCACTGCAACGGTGGGGAACGTCCGGCAGACGCGCAATAAAAAGCCCGACATGATTCATCGGGCGGGGTTGGCCAGGCAGGCCGGTAAACTTTTTGACGGGTCTGGCTTCGAACGCTCAGTGCATTTCCCCGTCGTCCAGCCAGCGTAGCCTGTTAAACAAGGCGTGCGGCGAATTAGGGCGAATTTTCTAACTATTGATTCTATGAATGGCTTCACATGCAGACGCGTGTTGCTGGTCTTCGTGGTACGGAAATGACCGCAAAGTCGCATTTCAACCCGTATTTTGGGCGATTGACAATTGTCGGAAATTCCGTGAAGGTGACGTACCCAAATCAAACGGGCGTATGAATTGAGCGTTTGTCTTACAGACTGCTCCTACAGAATCCCGACTATCGCGTTGGCGGGTGTGCCGGGTGGATTGGCGTCAGCATCGACGAAAAAGCGTCCTGCCGAGCCATTCGCCTGCGTCCGACGTGTACTGTTCAGCTTCCATATCGTGGAGATCAGTTGATGATTTACGAAGGTAAAGCCATCACGGTTAAAGCTCTTGAAAGTGGCATCGTCGAATTGAAATTCGACCTCAAGGGTGAGTCCGTCAACAAGTTCAACCGTCTAACCCTGAACGAACTGCGTCAGGCCGTAGACGCCATCAAGGCAGATGCTTCGATCAAGGGCGTGATCGTCAGCAGTGGCAAGGACGTGTTCATCGTCGGCGCCGACATCACCGAATTTGTCGACAACTTCAAGCTGCCGGATGCCGAGCTGGTTGCTGGCAATCTCGAAGCCAACAAGATCTTCAGCGATTTCGAAGACCTCAACGTTCCGACCGTAGCGGCCATCAATGGCATCGCCCTGGGCGGCGGTCTGGAAATGTGCCTGGCAGCTGACTATCGCGTCATGTCCACCAAGGCCAAGATCGGCTTGCCGGAAGTCAAACTGGGCATCTACCCAGGCTTCGGCGGTACCGTGCGTCTGCCGCGCCTGATCGGTGTCGACAACGCCATCGAGTGGATTGCCGCTGGCAAGGAAAACCGTCCGGAAGATGCGCTGAAAGTCAGCGCCGTCGACGCCGTGGTTGCTCCAGAGAAGCTGCAGGAAGCTGCCCTTGAACTGATCAAACGCGCCATCTCCGGCGAGTTCGACTACAAGGCCAAGCGTCAGCCGAAACTTGAAAAACTCAAGTTGAACGCCATTGAACAAATGATGGCTTTCGAAACCGCCAAAGGTTTCGTCGCCGGTCAAGCTGGCCCGAACTACCCGGCGCCGGTTGAAGCGATCAAGACCATCCAGAAAGCCGCGAACTTCGGTCGTGACAAGGCGCTGGAAGTCGAAGCCGCCGGTTTCGTCAAGCTGGCCAAGACCTCTGCTGCGCAGAGCTTGATCGGTCTGTTCCTGAACGATCAGGAACTGAAGAAAAAGGCCAAGGCCTACGACGAAATCGCCAAAGACGTGAAGCAGGCTGCCGTACTCGGCGCCGGCATCATGGGCGGCGGTATCGCCTATCAGTCGGCCTCCAAAGGCACGCCGATCCTGATGAAGGACATCAACGAGCACGGTATCGAGCAGGGTCTGGCCGAAGCCGCCAAACTGCTGGTTGGCCGCGTTGATAAAGGTCGCATGACCGCTGCAAAAATGGCTGAAGTACTCAACGCCATTCGTCCGACCCTGTCCTACGGCGACTTCGGTCACGTCGATCTGGTTGTCGAAGCGGTCGTCGAAAACCCGAAGGTCAAGCAAGCCGTACTGGCTGAAGTCGAAGGTCAGGTTAAAGAGGACACCATCCTCGCGTCCAACACCTCGACCATTTCCATCAGCTTGCTGGCCAAGGCTCTCAAGCGTCCGGAAAACTTCGTCGGCATGCACTTCTTCAACCCGGTGCACATGATGCCGCTGGTGGAAGTGATCCGTGGCGAGAAGTCGAGTGAGCTGGCTGTTGCCACCACCGTCGCTTACGCCAAGAAAATGGGCAAGAACCCGATCGTCGTCAACGACTGCCCGGGCTTCCTGGTCAACCGCGTACTGTTCCCGTACTTCGGCGGTTTCGCCAAGCTGGTCAGCGCCGGTGTGGACTTCGTCCGTATCGACAAGGTCATGGAGAAATTCGGCTGGCCAATGGGCCCGGCGTACCTGATGGACGTGGTCGGCATCGACACCGGTCACCACGGTCGTGACGTGATGGCTGAAGGCTTCCCGGATCGCATGAAGGATGACCGTCGCTCCGCCATCGACGTGCTGTACGAAGCCAAGCGCCTGGGCCAGAAGAATGGCAAGGGTTTCTACGCTTACGAGGCCGACAAGAAAGGCAAGCAGAAGAAGGTCGCCGATCCGTCGGTGCTGGAAGTGCTCAAGCCGATCGTTTACGAGCAGCGCGAAGTCACTGACGAAGACATCATCAACTGGATGATGATCCCGCTGTGCCTGGAAACCGTGCGTTGCCTGGAAGACGGCATCGTTGAAACTGCCGCCGAAGCCGACATGGGTCTGGTCTACGGTATCGGTTTCCCTCCATTCCGTGGCGGTGCACTGCGCTACATCGATTCGATCGGTGTTGCCGAGTTCGTTGCCCTGGCTGACCAGTACGCTGATTTGGGCGCGCTGTACCACCCGACCGCGAAACTGCGTGAAATGGCCAAAACCGGCCAACGGTTCTTCGGTTAAGCGTCCCAACTTTTGAGCGAGAGTGAAATTTTATGAGCTTGAATCCAAGAGACGTCGTGATTGTCGACTTCGGTCGTACTCCGATGGGCCGCTCCAAGGGCGGCATGCACCGCAACACCCGTGCCGAAGACATGTCGGCGCATCTGATCAGCAAATTGCTGGAACGCAACGCGAAGGTCGATCCTGCTGAAGTCGAGGACGTGATCTGGGGCTGCGTCAACCAGACCCTGGAGCAGGGCTGGAACATCGCGCGCATGGCGTCGCTGATGACCCAGATCCCGCACACTTCGGCAGGCCAGACCGTCAGCCGTCTGTGCGGCTCGTCGATGAGCGCGCTGCACACTGCTGCGCAAGCGATCATGACCGGCAACGGTGACGTGTTCGTAGTGGGCGGCGTCGAGCATATGGGCCACGTGAGCATGATGCACGGTGTCGATCCGAACCCGCACATGTCGCTGTACGCGGCGAAAGCCTCGGGCATGATGGGTCTGACCGCTGAAATGCTGGGCAAAATGCACGGCATTACTCGCGAACAGCAAGATGCTTTCGGTGTGCGTTCCCACCAGTTGGCCCATAAGGCCACCGTGGAAGGCAAGTTCAAAGACGAAATCATCCCGATGCAAGGCTATGACGAGAACGGTTTCCTGAAACTGTTCGACTACGACGAAACCATTCGTCCGGAAACCACCCTGGAAAGTCTGGCGGCCCTCAAGCCTGCCTTCAATCCAAAGGGCGGCACCGTGACTGCCGGTACTTCGTCGCAGATCACTGATGGTGCCTCGTGCATGATCGTGATGTCGGCACAGCGTGCACAAGACCTGGGCATTCAGCCAATGGCGGTTATCCGTTCGATGGCAGTGGCAGGTGTGGATCCGGCAATCATGGGCTATGGTCCAGTTCCGGCGACACAGAAAGCCTTGAAGCGTGCGGGCCTCGGCATCAACGATATCGACTTCTTCGAGCTCAACGAAGCTTTCGCTGCACAGGCTCTGCCAGTGCTGAAAGATCTGAAAGTACTCGACAAGATGAACGAGAAGGTTAACCTGCACGGCGGCGCGATCGCCCTGGGTCACCCGTTCGGTTGCTCCGGTGCCCGTATTTCCGGCACCTTGCTGAACGTGATGAAGCAGAATAGCGGCACCTTCGGGGTGGCCACTATGTGCATTGGTCTCGGCCAAGGCATCTCCACCGTCTTCGAACGCGTTTAAGCGTCTCGTCGATGGAAGCCGGGGCCAAGTGCCCCGGTTTTTGTTTTTGTGGATTTATTTTTGTTTTTATTTTGAAAAAATTTGAGTGAGGGCCAAAACATGCCGATACAACCTGGGCTCTACCAACATTACAAAGGTCCGCAGTACCGTGTATTCAATGTTGCACGGCATTCCGAGACCGAAGAAGAAGTAGTGTTTTACCAAGCCCTGTATGGCGATTACGGCTTTTGGGTGCGTCCTCTGAGCATGTTTCTTGAGTCGGTCGAGGTTGACGGCGAGCAAGTGCCACGCTTTGCTTTGGTGCAAGCTGAACCGAGCCTTTTTTCCAAGGCATAAGGGGAGTGCGCACAGAACCCTGTGCTTGACCTCACCTTGTATCAACTATATATAGCGGTGCCGCGTCAGGCGCCAACCGCCTTTCACTTCTAGAATTCAGGAATTTTCTGATCCATGGGCAAATCGCTGGTCATTGTGGAATCCCCGGCTAAGGCCAAGACCATCAACAAGTATCTGGGTAACCAATACGTGGTGAAGTCGAGTATCGGCCATATCCGAGACCTGCCCACCAGCGGTTCGGCTAGCGCCAGCAAAGAGCCAGCCGCCAAGCGCGGCAAGGCTGCTGCGGGCGAAGGTCCGGTGCTCTCGCCGAAAGAGAAAGCGCGCAAGCAGCTGGTCTCGCGTATGGGTGTCGATCCCGATCATGGCTGGAAAGCCAAGTACGAGATCCTCCCGGGCAAAGAGAAGGTCATCGAAGAGCTGCGCCGGCTCGCCAAAGATGCTGACACCATCTATCTCGCAACCGACTTGGATCGCGAGGGGGAAGCCATTGCCTGGCACCTGCGCGAAGCCATCGGTGGTGACGACAGCCGCTACAAGCGTGTGGTGTTCAACGAAATCACCAAGAAGGCGATTCAGGAAGCGTTCTCCCAGCCGGGCGAGCTGGACATCGATCGTGTCAATGCACAGCAGGCGCGTCGTTTTCTCGACCGCGTTGTGGGTTACATGGTCTCGCCGTTGTTGTGGGCGAAGATCGCTCGCGGTCTGTCCGCCGGTCGCGTGCAATCGGTTGCCGTGAAGCTGGTGGTCGAGCGTGAACGCGAAATTCGTGCGTTCAACCCGGAAGAGTACTGGGAAGTGCATGCCGATCTCGGCACCACCAAAGGCTCGACCGTACGTTTCGAAGTCGCTCGCGAGAAAGGCGAAGCCTTCAAGCCGCTCAACGAAGCTCAGGCCATGGCCGCGCTGGAGAAGCTCAAGTCTTCCAGCTACAGCATCGTCAAGCGCGAAGACAAACCGACCAGTAGCAAGCCGTCGGCGCCGTTCATCACGTCCACCCTGCAGCAGGCCGCGAGCAACCGCTTGGGCTTCGGCGTGAAGAAAACCATGATGATGGCCCAGCGTCTGTACGAAGCCGGTTACATCACTTATATGCGTACCGACTCGACCAACCTTTCGGCTGACGCCGTGACGATGGCGCGTGCTTATATTGAAGACGAGTTCGGCAAGAAGTACCTGCCGGAAACGCCGAACGTCTACAGCAGCAAGGAAGGCGCACAGGAGGCTCACGAAGCGATCCGTCCTTCTGACGCCAACACCATCCCGAGCAAGCTGGCGGGCATGGAGCGCGATGCTGAGCGTCTGTACGAGCTGATCTGGCGCCAGTTCCTCGCTTGCCAGATGCTGCCGGCGCAATACCTGTCGACCACTGTCAGCGTCGGCGCTGGCGATTTCGAGCTGCGCGCCAAGGGCCGTATCCTCAAATTCGACGGTTACACCCGCGTCATGCCACAAATTGCTAAGCCTGGCGACGACGACGTCCTGCCTGATATGGCGCAGGGCGACGTGATGAAGCTGATCAAGCTTGATCCGTCCCAGCACTTCACCAAGCCGCCGGCGCGTTATTCGGAAGCGAGCCTGGTTAAAGAAATGGAAAAACGTGGCATCGGTCGTCCTTCGACTTACGCTGCAATCATTTCGACCATTCAGGATCGCGGTTACGTGACCCTGCACAACCGTCGTTTCTACTCGGAAAAGATGGGCGATATCGTTACCGAGCGTCTGTCGGAGAGCTTCTCGAATCTCATGGACTACGGCTTCACCGCCGGCATGGAAGAGAACCTCGATGACGTGGCGCAAGGCGAGCGCGACTGGAAAAACGTGCTGGACGAGTTCTACGGCGACTTCAAAAAGAAACTCGAAGTGGCCGAAAACCCGGACAGCGGCATGCGTGCCAACCAGCCGGTAATGACCGACATTCCGTGCACCACGTGCGGCCGTCCGATGCAGATTCGTACTGCCTCGACCGGCGTCTTCCTCGGTTGCTCGGGTTATAGCCTGCCGCCGAAAGAACGCTGCAAGGCGACCGTCAATCTGGTGCCGGGCGATGAAATCGCTGCGGACGACGAAGGCGAGTCGGAGTCGTTGGTACTGCGTGGCAAGCATCGCTGCCCGATCTGCAGTACGGCGATGGACGCTTACCTGCTCGACGAGAAGCGCAAGTTGCACATCTGCGGTAACAACCCGGATTGCGCCGGCTACGAAATCGAAGAGGGCAGTTACCGCATCAAGGGCTATGAGGGTCCGAGCCTGGAATGCGACAAGTGCGGCAGCGAGATGCAGCTCAAGACCGGTCGTTTCGGCAAGTTCTTCGGTTGCACCAACCCTGAGTGCAAGAACACCCGTAAGCTGCTGAAAAGCGGTGACGCGGCGCCGCCGAAGATGGATCCGGTGAAGATGCCTGAGCTGAAATGCGAAAAGGTCAACGACACCTACATCCTGCGCGACGGTGCCTCTGGTCTGTTCCTGGCGGCGAGTCAGTTCCCGAAAAACCGCGAGACCCGTGCTCCGCTGGTGATCGAGATCCTGCCGCACAAGGACGAGATTGATCCGAAGTATCACTTCCTGTGTGATGCACCGCAGAAGGATCCTGATGGTCTGCCGGCGGTCATCCGCTACAGCCGCAAGACCAAGGAACAATACGTGCAGACCGAAGTGGACGGCAAGCCTACCGGTTGGAAGGCTTACTTCGACGGCGGTAAATGGACGGTGGAAGACAATCGTACGAAGGCCAAAGCTGAGTAAGCATTAGCCTGATACAAAAGGCCGCATGAGCACCCTAGGGTTTTCATGCGGCCTTTTTGTTTTGTACTTGCGGTGGGATCGGCTGATCCACGACACTGTCCGGCCTGTGTGAAGCAATTATTTCGTTGTGGAGAGCGCCTTCATGGCTCACGAACTCTATACCCGTACCAACCAGAAGATTTATTTCGCCGGCCTGTCGCTGGAAGCCTTGGCTCGTGCTGAAGAAGGGCGGGCGATGAACTCTCTGGCGCTGATTCAGGCCGGGCGTGAATCGGCGTTGTTTCACCTCTACGGCGCCCTGTTGGGCCTTTGCCACGAAATCGCTGGTTTCTACCGTTTGCCACAAGCCAATGCGCCACGTGCAGAGCTACTGCTGACGCGTGAAGTGCTGGAATCGATCGCGATCCCGGAGATGGCGGAAATGATTGAGCTGGCAGGAAATCCGGAAACCTGGCTGGCGAAGTTGCTGGCAGCGCATTCGGCGATGTTCCAACCACCTCGTGTACCGCATAAGCCAAAAGGCGATGTGACGCAGCCATTGATTCAGGCAGTTAATCTGGATGAAGAGGAGGCGCCTGAAGAGTTGAGCCGAGAGGAACTGGAGAGCTGGCGGCAGAACCTCAAGGGCTTGGCCCTCCGGTTCCGCGAAAGCTTGAACGAGTGCTGAGGATGATTGACACGGTGGCAATCTGAAACATGCTGCTGGTCAAGATCCCAAGCGAACCCCGAATGATGTCTATATAATCGCTGCCTTTCGTGGAGAACAGACCTATATGCCAACGTCCTTTCTAGAAATTGTCGAGTTACCAGACGGCCGAATCGAACTGCGCAGGGCTGAGGACGAAGGTTCTCTGGTGACGCTGGATTTCTCCGAGGATGCCAAGGCGTTCCTGCAAGGTCAGCACGTGGAAATTGCTAAAGCCATGTTGAGCGTCGGCGTTCAGATGGCCGGTCGTATGGTCGAAGGCGAGTTCGATAAGGAAGAGGGGCCGCGGGTTCTTCATTGATCCCCATCGGTTTTCTTTTTTGACGCTACCGCTTCAGATCGGCTTCTCTGTCCCTCGAGAAGCCCTGCGCTTCACACAGCGCGCGTAATCAGCAATCAACCCAATCGAATGTTCAGGCTCTGAGCATCGCCCGTGCGTGCGGCGCTGATCAGCTGTTGCCTGGCGTTCGTATTCAATGGGTTGAGCCACGTAACCACGGTGTGACTGCGGCCCAACCGCAGTGCTTCGCACGCCAGTTGCTGAGCACTTTGAGCGCCGCGAGGTTGCAGTAGCAGAATGCGTTCGCGGTTCAGGCCGGCGTCCCGTAACCAGGTCTGAGTCAGGCTGGCGGGTGGCGCAATCAGAGTCAGCCAGCGTGCATCCTGATCTTCGCTGAGTTCGCGAAGGATCGGGGCGAGCAGGTTCAGGCAGTTCCCGGTCGCACCGCGCAGGGACAACTCACTGAATACTTCAGGTTCGGCATTCCATTCGCGCTCGACTACTTCTTTCAGAATCGGCGCCATCGGTTGCGCCAGAAACGCTTCGAATAAAGGCAGTTGTGTTTGCTGAGGTGCGTGTGGGAACTGCATAAAGCCTCCTTTAGCGGCGAATGACGCCGACACTCAAGCCTTCGATCACCAGTTCCTGATCTTTAAGGTCAACTTCGATCGGGGCGAATTCGGGATTCTCGGCAATCAGCCAGACCTTGTTGCCTTCACGCTTGAAGCGTTTGACGGTCACTTCATCGCCGATGCGAGCAACGACAACCTGGCCATTGCGGGCTTCACGTGTGGTGTGAACCGCCAGCAGGTCGCCGTCGAAAATGCCGATGTCCTTCATGCTCATGCCGTGCACGCGCAACAGATAGTCGGCGCGAGGATGGAAGAAGGCTGGGTTGATGTTGCAGGATTCTTCGATGTGCTGCTGGGCGAGGATAGGGGCGCCGGCGGCGACCCGGCCAATGATCGGCAGGGTGGAGTCGTCAGCCTTGGCTTCGAAGCCCGGTATGCGGATGCCCCGGGAAGCACCGGGTGTCATCTCGATCGCACCCTTGCGAGCCAGCGCCTTGAGGTGTTCTTCGGCAGCATTGGGCGATTTGAAACCCAGTTCCTGAGCGATTTCCGCACGGGTCGGCGGGTAGCCGTTGTCTTCGAGGCAACGTTTGATAAAGGCCAGAATCTCGGCTTGGCGTGGCGTCAGCTTTAGCATATTGATCGCTCTGTCTTTTTATACAGTGACTGGGATTATATACAGTGAAACGGTCTTGGCAATGCCCGTTTTTCTGCCTGCCGCCGGACGGTCGGAACAAGCGTTTAATAAAGCGTCGGCCTTGTGTGGTTAAATAGCTGACCGACCATTCCCAAAACGAACCGGCAGGCTTGACAAGGCATAGGCTGAAACGTATGTTTCAAACAAGTGTTTGTCAGGCGGAGTAGCCATGGCCCAGTCGGAAACCGTTGAACGCATTCTTGATGCTGCCGAGCAGTTGTTCGCGGAGAAAGGTTTTGCTGAAACCTCATTGCGTTTGATCACCAGCAAGGCTGGCGTCAACCTGGCAGCGGTGAACTATCACTTCGGTTCGAAGAAAGCGCTGATTCAGGCAGTGTTCTCGCGCTTCCTCGGGCCGTTCTGCATCAGCCTCGATAAAGAGCTTGAGCGGCGTCAGGCCAAGCCTGAAAACAAGCCGACGCTTGAAGAGTTGCTGGAAATCCTCGTCGAGCAGGCCCTGGTGGTTCAACCTCGCAGCGGCAACGACCTGTCTATCTTCATGCGGTTGCTTGGTCTGGCATTCAGCCAGAGTCAGGGCCACTTGCGTCGCTACCTGGAAGACATGTACGGCAAAGTGTTCCGCCGTTACATGCTGCTGGTCAACGAAGCCGCGCCACGCATTCCCCCGATCGAGTTGTTCTGGCGCGTGCACTTCATGCTCGGCGCCGCGGCATTCAGCATGTCCGGCATCAAGGCGTTGCGTGCGATTGCCGAAACCGATTTCGGCGTCAACACCTCCATCGAACAAGTGATGCGCCTGATGGTGCCGTTTCTCGCCGCTGGCATGCGCGCTGAAACCGGTGTCACCGATGCGGCCATGGCCACCGCGCAACTGCGTCCGCGCAGTAAATCAACGCCGGTCGCCGCCAAGGTTTAACCGCGCACGGGTGGGCGCGGCTGCTTGTATCCGCTAAGCTAGCCGCCCATGCCGACTCACGTTCTGAACCCGATCTCCATAGCAATTGCCGACCTGCCGAGCATGGCTCACGGTAGCGATTTGCTGCGGATCGGGTTTTCGTTTTCAAGGAATCTCTATGACTGCTGGCCTGCAAGGCTCGTTGATGGTGGACGTCGCCGGTACCTGGCTGACGGCTGAAGATCGCCAATTGTTGCGTCAGCCCGAAGTGGGCGGCCTGATCATTTTTGCCCGCAACATCGAGCATCCGCGCCAGGTGCGTGAACTCAGTGCATCGATTCGCGCGATCCGCCCGGATCTGCTGCTGGCCGTCGATCAAGAGGGCGGCCGCGTGCAGCGTCTGCGTCAGGGCTTCGTGCGTCTGCCAGCCATGCGCGCTATCGCCGATAACCCGAATGCCGAATACCTCGCCGAGCAATGCGGCTGGATCATGGCCACCGAAGTGCTGGCGGTCGGCCTCGACCTGAGCTTCGCCCCGGTGCTCGATCTGGATTACCAGCGTAGTGCCGTCGTCGGCACCCGTGCGTTCGAAGGCGATCCCGAGCGCGCCGCGTTGCTCGCCGGTGCATTTATTCGCGGCATGAACAGCGCCGGCATGGCCGCCACAGGTAAGCACTTTCCTGGCCACGGCTGGGCCGAAGCCGATTCTCACGTCGCAATCCCGAATGACGAGCGCAGCCTCGACGAGATCCGTGCCAACGACCTCGTGCCCTTCGCCAAACTCAGCAAACAACTGGCCGCGATCATGCCGGCGCACGTCATTTATCCGCAGGTGGATTCGCAGCCAGCCGGTTTCTCCCGGCGCTGGTTGCAGGACATCCTGCGCGGCGAATTGCAGTTCGACGGCGTGATCTTCAGCGATGACCTGTCGATGGCCGGTGCCCACGTGGTCGGCGACGCCGCCAGCCGCATCGAAGCCGCGCTGACTGCCGGTTGCGACATGGGCCTGGTGTGCAACGACCGCGCCGCAGCCGAACTGGCCCTTAGCGCCGTGCAACGCATGAAGGTCAAGCCATCCGCCCGCATCGCCCGTATGCGCGGCCAGGCATTCGCCAGCACCGATTACCGTCAGGATCCGCGCTGGCTCACCGCCATCGGCGCGCTCAAAGACGCTCAACTGATCGATTAAGGATTTTTCGTTATGACGGTTTACGCAATCATCGGTGGCACCGGCCTGACTCAACTCGAAGGCTTGACCATTCGCCAATCGCTGGCGGTCGACACACCCTATGGCGCGCCATCGGCCGACGTGCAAATTGGCGAATACGCCGGCAAGGAAGTGCTGTTCCTCGCCCGTCACGGCCACCCGCATCGCTTCCCGCCGCACAAGGTCAACTACCGCGCCAACCTGTGGGCGTTGAAACAGGCCGGCGCCGAAGCAATCATCGCGGTGAATGCGGTGGGCGGCATTCATTCGGCCATGGGCACCGGACATTTCTGTGTGCCACACCAGATCGTCGACTACACCAGCGGCCGCGAGCACACCTTTTTCGCTGATGACCTGGAGCACGTCACCCACATTGACTTCAGCTTTCCCTACAGCGAACCGCTGCGTCAGCAACTGATTGCCGCCGTGGCCGCTGAAGGCTGCGAGTACAGCGATCAGGGCGTTTACGCCTGCACCCAGGGTCCGCGTCTGGAGACGGTCGCCGAGATCGTGCGTCTGGAGCGTGACGGCTGCGACATCGTCGGCATGACCGGCATGCCGGAAGCGGCACTGGCCCGTGAGCTGGATCTGGATTACGCCTGTCTGGCGCTGGTGGTGAACCCGGCGGCGGGCAAGACCACGCAAGTGATCACCATGACTGAGATCGAGCAGGCGTTGCATGACGGGATGGGCAAGGTGAAATCGGCGTTGGCGCGGGTGCTGGCTGGCTAAGGACTGCCCATGAGCATTCTCATCGAACAGCTTAAGTCGTTGGCCTGGACCCGGGCATTCACAAGCGGTGCGCTGGCCAAGGCGCGGGCTTATGCCGCCGATGATCGGGTAGAGATCATCGAGATCGATGACAGAAGGATTGAGGCGTTCTGCGTCGGTTCGGAAGATCAGGCGTATGAACAAACCATTTACCTGTCCGAAGATCGGCGGGGTTCCGTCGACTTGCGCTGCTTGTGCACCTGTCCTGTCTCAATCGACTGCAAGCACTGCGCTGCGGTGCTCTATCACCTGCAGGGCAGTGATCATGAGGCGTCTGAAAGTGACGCATCGATCCCGTTGGGTCGGGCGCTGGAACATTGGCTTTCGACCATCCCCGTGCCGGCCAAACCCGCCGAGGAAGGCGCGCAAACCGCAGGCACGCGCCTGTTTTACAAGCTCAAGCCAACGTCAGTGAGCGGCAAGTGGCTGCTCGATATCTTCAAGGTCTCCCAGCTCAAGAGCGGCGAGTTACGCGAAGTCAAACCGATGTATTCGCTGGCGGAAATGCTCATGCGTCAGCCCGGTTACCTGTCCGAGCTGGACCTGCGCGTCGCCAGGCTGCTGGTTGCCATGCACTCTCACCACGCCTATTACAGCGGCTATCCGCTGGAAGGCAGCAGCGGCGCCGAACTGCTGGAAATGCTTTTGCGCACCTCGCGGCTGTTCCTTGATTTCGAGGATCTGCAACCGTTGGTGTTGGGTGCGAAGCGCATCGGCCAGTTCGCATGGGCCGAGCAGGCCGACGGCGGGTTCCGCGGGCAGTGGAGCAGTGCCGAGGCTGCGCAGGAGACCGTGCTGGCGCTGGAGCCGCTGTATTATCTGGATCGTGAACAGCGGCAGATTGGCCCTCTGTTCAATGAATTGGACGAGAAACTGGCCAGCCATTTGACGCTGGCGCCGAACGTTCCGGCGCGTCAGGCCATGCAGTTCAGCCATCGCATGAGTGTGGCAACGAGAGTCCCGCCGCCACACCAACTGACCGAACGAATCATCGACGACGTACTCCCGCAGCCACAGCTGATCCTCGTCAGCGGTCGTGAGCGCTCGCGCTGGGAATACGTTCTGGAGCACCGCGCCGTTCTGGTGTTTACCTACAACGGCCAGCCGACGGTGGATCGCAATCCGGAAGTGATGATCCTCAACGGTACCGAAACCCAGCGCATTCAACGCCAGCCTGCGGTGGAAAAGCAGCTGCGCCAGATCCTGCAAAAGCACGGCTTCAAGAAAGCCACGCGCAAGAGCTCGCTGGATCGTCCCGGCGAGATGTTCACGTTGGCGGATGATTCCACTTGGCTCGGGTTTATGCACGAAGGGCTTGCCACGTTGCGCGCCTCGAACTGGCAAGTCGAGTTCAGTCCCGGCTTTCATTTCGATGTGCAACCGGTTGAACATTGGTACGCCGAGGTCGAGGAAGAGGCTGGGCATCAGTGGTTTGATTTGCAGTTGGGTATCGTCGTCAATGGCCAGCGCTACAGTTTGCTGCCGATCCTTCTGCACTTGTTGCGCACTCAGCCGCGCTTGCTTGACCCGGTCGATCTGGCCCAACGCGGCGATGACGAAAAACTCCTGATCGAACTCAAGCCCAGCGGTTTTGGCGACCCTTCGGGCGCTAAGGTCGCGCTGCCGCTGAGTCGGGTCAAACCGCTGATGGCGACGCTGGGCGAGTTGTACCTGGGCGGTCATCAGGGCGATGCACTGCGCTTGAGTGTCCCGGATGCTGCGCGCTTGAGTATGCTCGATGGCGTGCCGCTGGATTGGCAGGGCGGCGAGCGGCTGCGCACCTTTGCCAAGCGATTGCAGAATTCCAGTCACGCCCACGTCGCTGCGCCGGCCGGCCTTAACGCGCAACTGCGCCCGTATCAGCTCGAAGGCCTTAACTGGATGCAAACCCTGCGCGAGCTTGAAGTCGGCGGCATTCTGGGTGATGACATGGGGCTGGGCAAAACGCTGCAAACCCTGGCGCACCTGCTCACGGAAAAACACGCCGGGCGCCTCGATTGCCCGGCACTGGCGGTGATGCCGACCAGCCTGATTCCCAACTGGCTCGACGAAGCCGAGCGTTTCACCCCGCAGTTGAAAGTATTGGCGCTGCATGGCGCTGGGCGGCAAAAGGATTTCGCTAATCTGGCTGAGTACGATCTGGTGCTGACCACTTACGCGTTGCTGCCGAGGGATCTGGAGATCTTGCAGCCGCAGTCGTGGAGCGTGCTGATTCTCGACGAAGCGCAGAACATCAAGAACCCGCTCAGCAAAGCCGCGCAAGCGGCCCGTGACCTGCAGGCCCGTCAGCGCTTGTGCCTGAGCGGCACGCCAATGGAAAACCACTTGGGCGAGCTATGGTCGCAGTTTCACTTCTTGATGCCGGGTTGGCTTGGCGACAGCAAGTCGTTCAATCGAGATTACCGCACGCCAATCGAGAAGCATGGGAATGTTCAGCGCATGCAGCACCTGACAGCGCGGATCAAGCCGTTTTTGCTGCGCCGCAAAAAGGATCAGGTCGCCACGGAGCTGCCGCCGAAAACCGAGATTGTCCATTGGGTGGATCTCAGCGACGGCCAGCGCGATGTCTATGAAACGGTTCGCGTGGCGATGGACAAAAAAGTCCGCGACGAGATTGCCCGCAGTGGTGTGGCGCGCAGTCAGATCATCATTCTCGATGCCTTGCTCAAGCTGCGCCAGGTTTGTTGCGACTTGCGCCTGATCAACATGCCGATAACAGCAAAGGCACTGCGTTCCGGCAGTGGCAAGCTGGTCAGCCTGATGGAAATGCTTGAAGAGCTGCTCGGCGAAGGTCGCAGAATCCTGCTGTTCTCCCAGTTCACTTCGATGTTGGCCTTGATCGAGGAAGAATTGCAGCAACGGGACATTGCCTATTCGCTGCTGACCGGTGACACCACGGATCGGCGCACGCCGGTCAAGGATTTTCAGGGCGGCAAGGTGCCGTTGTTTCTGATCAGTCTGAAGGCCGGCGGTACCGGTTTGAACCTCACGGCAGCAGATACGGTGATTCACTTCGACCCGTGGTGGAATCCGGCAGTGGAGAATCAGGCCACCGATCGTGCGTATCGAATCGGGCAAAACAACCCGGTATTCGTTTACAAGTTGATTGCTCGTGGCACGGTTGAGGAAAAAATACAGGCGCTGCAGCAGGAGAAGGCGGCGCTGGCCGGGGCGGTGCTTGAGGGTGGCACGACGGGTGGTTGGAAGCTGGAGCAGGGTGACATCGAGGCGTTGTTTGCGCCGTTGCCTGTTTCCAAAGACTGAGCTTCGGTTGCAACCGTTAAACCGAGGTGAGCCATTCGCGAGCAGGCTCGCTCCCACAGTTGGAATGCATTCCCCTGTGGGAGCGAGCCTGCTCGCGAAAGCTATCTAACCAGCACTGCAGCTCTCAACGTTTTTCGAGCTTATCCGGCAACGGCGCAAACAGCGCTTCAATATCATCACTCTGCAACTTCCAGTCCCCGGCCTTGCGCCCATCCAGTACGCCCGCCGCCAAGTCGGATTTTTCCTTCTGCAGATGCTGAATCTTCTCTTCCACCGTGCCCCGGGCAATCATCTTATAGACGAACACCGGTTTCTCCTGACCGATCCGGTACGCACGATCCGTCGCCTGATTCTCGGTCGCCGGGTTCCACCACGGATCATAGTGAATCACCGTGTCCGCCTCGGTCAGGTTCAGACCAACACCACCGGCCTTCAGGCTGATGAGAAAAATCTGACGCTTGCCGCTCTGGAATTCCTTCACCGGCGTGCGCCGATCGCGGGTCTGGCCGGTCAGCAGGGCGTAGGACACGTGACGTTTTTTCAGCTCTTCCTCGATCAATGACAGCATCGAGGTGAATTGCGAAAACAGCAGAATCCGCCGGCCTTCCTCGAACAATTCCTCAAGCATTTCCATCAGGCTGTCGAGCTTGCCCGAGGTGCTGCCGCGAGCGGGCAGGGTGGCATCGTTGACCAGACGCAGATCACAGCAGACCTGACGCAGCTTGAGCAGCGCTTCAAGAATGATGATCTGGCTGCGTGCCACGCCTTTGCGGGTGATCTCGTCGCGGACTTTCTTGTCCATCGCCAAGCGCATGGTTTCGTACACATCACGTTGCGCTTCGTTGAGATCGACCCAATGGATGATCTCGGTTTTCGGTGGCAACTCGGTGGCGACCTGCTCTTTGGTCCGGCGCAGCAAGAACGGTTTTATCCTACCGTTGAGGTGCTGAAGTCTGACTTCGCTGCCGCGTTTTTCAATCGGCACGCGGTAATCGGCGTTGAAGCTTTTTACGTCGCCGAGCCAGCCCGGCAGCAGGAAGTGAAACAGCGACCACAGCTCGCCCAAGTGGTTTTCCAATGGCGTACCGCTGAGGCATAGGCGCTGGCGTGCATTGAGCTCGCGCGCGGCTTGGGCGGCTTTGCTGTTGGGGTTCTTGATGTACTGCGCTTCGTCCAGCACCAACACATGCAACGGCTGCTTGGCCAGACGCTCGACGTCCTTGGGCAGCAGCGCGTAGGTGGTGAGGATCAGGTCGAAATCGGCCAGATTGTCGAAATGCTTTTTACGAGTGGCACCGTACAGCGCAACCACTTTTAGTTGCGGCGTGAAGTGCGCAGCCTCATCGAGCCAGTTCGGAATCAGACTGGTCGGCATCACCACCATGCACGGTCGATCGAGGCGTCCGGCGATTTTCTCACTGAGAATATGCGCCAGGGTCTGTAGGGTTTTACCCAAACCCATGTCGTCCGCGAGAATCCCGCCGACCTCCAGTTGTCGCAGCGATTGCATCCAGCTCAAGCCTTCGAGCTGATACGGGCGCAGCGTCGCGTTCAAGCCTTCCGGCGCTTCAGCGCTGAAATCACGGATGTCGCGCAGGCGCTGAGCAAACGTGCGGATCTGCTCGCCGCCCTCCCACAGCAGCGGCAGGCCTTCAAGCGAGTTGAGCCGCGTGGCATCAGCCTTGCTCAAGCGCAGCGTGGTTTCGCCCGGCTCCTGCAGATAAAACTCGCCAAGCGTCATCAATACCGGCTTCAAGCGCCCCAGTGGCAGAGCCACCTGCAACGGTCCATGCTCGCTGTTGCGCTGCGGAATATTGACCAGAATCAGCTCGTCATCGCGGCGCCGCGCCAGGCGTTCCGGATTGAGGATTTCCGCGTGCGAGCGCATCAGATTGAGCAGGATCGGCAGCAGACTCAGGCGCTCGCCGTTGACGATGATCCCCAGTTCCAGATCAAACCAGTCACGTTCCGGCGCCTGTTCGACCGTGGCGTACCAGTCATCCACAGCGGTCAGGTCAAAGCCGAACTCTTCGTCGATCTGTAATTCCCAACCCTGCGTTCGCAGTTTCGGCAAATCGTTGAGGGTAAACGTCAGCCAGGCGCTGTCATTGACCATCTCGTACAGCTCGCCGGCGCTTTCCGGCAATGCTTTGCTCTGGCGAGTGGCGATGCGAAAGCCGAGGATTCTTAACTGTTCGCGGTAGGACTGTTCGACTTCCGGGTGACGTTTTATCCGCAGCGTCTGGGTTTCCTGACGGATCAGGATGTCGCTGTTTTTCTGCCCGCTGACGTATTCATCCAGATAACTGAACGACAACGCTGCGCGGTGCTGAATGTAACGCTGCATCTTGCCGTTGCGCGGTTCGAAGGCGCTGAACTCGACGCTGGCCAGCCACAGGCGCGGCATCGGCTGCACGTTATCGACCAGCACTTGCGGCGGGGCTTTCGGGCCACGGTTTTCCAGTACGGCTTGAAGTTTCTCCAGCAGCTCGGCGTCTTTGGCGGCGGCGGGGTAATCGAGGGTTTCCTGCACTTTCAGCAGGACGGCGGCGCAGTGTTTGCAATTGGTGCGCACCGGGCAGGTGCAGCCGGCATCCACCAGCAATAAAGTGCCTTTGGCCGACTCGCGCAGGTGAATAGTCTGACGGTAAACGTTACCGCCAGAGCCTTCGCAACTGGCGGTGATCGTTGCATCGCCGACTTGCGCTATGCGTACCCGGTTTTCCAGGGCGTAGCGACGGCCACGCTCCAGGCTCTGCTCCTTGAATCGGCTGACCCAGGAGGGCGCCAACGGTTTGCTCAGCGGCGGGTTCATAAGGACTTCGATCAGTCCGGAATGGCTTCAGGCGCTTCCCGTGGTGCAGGCGCGGTCAGGGACGTGATCTTGATCAGCAGGGCCAGATGGCCGTTGTCGAGATAGTTGAGTTGGCCGTTCTTGGTGTGGCTGTCCTGTTTCAGGCGCTCGCTGGCGGTGACCATGCCATTGGCGTCGATCTGATTGACCCAGAAGTCGGCGTTCACGTCGGTGAAACGGCCGAGCTTCATCTGCAGCGTGCCCTCGATCGGGAATTGGCCGAATTGCTCCTGACCGTCGCTGACGGCGACTTTGGCGGGCGTCTCACCCAGGGTTTGCTGCCAAGCCTTGTGCAACAGCACGCTGTAGTCGCCGCTGGCGGTGAGTTTGGTCACGACGTCATTCAGCGCTGGCGTGCGCTTGCTGTCATCGCCCAGGCGCTGGGCCCCGGCGGCCCAGTCTTCCGGCGCGGCGCGGCTGACGATGGCCGGCACGGCGTTCTGGCGCACCAGAATCATTTCGACCTGATACAGGTCATCGGCAAAAACCGAAGGGGCTACCAAAGCAAGTAGCAAAGTTACCGAGCGGAACAGGCGCATTGGGCGTCCTTCAAACAGATTTCGGGAGGAGGCGCTCAAACAGCGCCTCTACAGTATTAAAGCGCTCTTCCGGCCGTTCCATCGGAACCTGGAACTTGAACATCGTCGCACCTTCGAATTTGTAGCGTTTGGGCTGGCTCTGGATCAGCTTGATCAGCGTCATCGGGTCGACCGGTGTCTGCGCTTCAAACTCGATGCGCCCACCCTGTGGCCCGCCGTCGACTTTCTTGATGCCCAATTGCTCAGCCTGCAACTTCAGCGCGGTGATGCGCACCAGATTTTTCGTCGGTTCCGGCAGCAGACCGAAACGGTCAATCATCTCGACTTGCAGATCCTTCAGGCCTTCCTCATCGGTCGCCGAAGCAATGCGCTTGTACAGAATCAGACGGGCATGAACATCCGGCAGATAGTCTTCCGGAATCAGCGCTGGCACCCGCAGGTTGACCTCGGGTCCACCGCCAAGCGGTTGGTCGAGGTTCGGTTGCTCGCCTTTGCGGATCGACTTGACCGCGCGCTCGAGCATTTCCATGTACAGCGTAAAACCGACGGCTTGAATCTGCCCGCTCTGGCCATCGCCAAGCAGTTCGCCGGCACCACGGATTTCCAGGTCGTTGGTCGCTAGCACGAAGCCGGCGCCAAGATCCTGGGTATTGGCAATCGCCTCCAGACGCTTTTCCGCGTCCGAAGTGATTTGCTGGCGCGGCGGCGTCAGCAAGTAGGCGTAAGCCTGGTGGTGACTGCGGCCGACACGACCACGCAACTGGTGCAGTTGCGCCAGGCCGAATTTGTCGGCGCGCTCAATGATGATGGTGTTGGCGCTCGGCACGTCGATGCCGGTCTCGATGATGGTCGAGGCGATCAATACGTTGAAGCGCTTGTGATAGAAGTCGCTCATCACCTGTTCGAGTTCGCGCTCGCGCATCTGCCCGTGACCGATACCGATGCGGGCTTCCGGTACCAGTTCGGCAAGGTCGGCGGCGCATTTCTCGATGGTTTTCACATCGTTGTGCAAGTAGTAAACCTGGCCGCCGCGCAGCAGTTCGCGGAGCAGGGCCTCTTTGACCGTGCTCTTGTTCTGCTCCATGACGAAGGTGCGCACCGACAGGCGTCGCGCCGGCGGTGTGGCGATGATCGACAGATCGCGCATGCCCGACACCGCCATGTTCAGCGTGCGCGGAATCGGAGTGGCGGTCAGTGTGAGGATGTCGACTTCGCTGCGCAGGGCTTTGAGCTGTTCTTTCTGGCGCACACCGAAGCGGTGTTCTTCGTCGATGATCACCAGCCCGAGATTTTTGATTTTCACGTCATCGGACAGCAGTTTGTGCGTGCCGATGACGATGTCGATCTTGCCTTCCGCCAGATCGGCGATCGCGGCAGTCACTTCCTTGGCCGATTTGAAGCGGCTCATCACTTCCACGGTCACCGGCCAGTCGGCGAAGCGGTCGCGGAAGCTGTTGTAGTGCTGCTGGGCGAGCAGGGTGGTCGGCACCAGAATCGCCACTTGGCGGCCACCGTGTACGGCGATGAACGCCGCACGCATGGCCACTTCGGTCTTGCCGAAACCGACGTCGCCACAGACCAGTCGATCCATCGGTTTTGGCGCGAGCATGTCTTCGCGCACGGCTTCGATGGTGGATTGCTGGTCCGGAGTTTCTTCGAACGGGAAACCGGCGCTGAAGGTCGCGTAATCGGCTTTCGGATCGGCGAAAGCGTAACCTTCGCGAGCGGCGCGACGGGCGTAAATGTCGAGCAGTTCAGCGGCGACGTCACGCACTTGTTCGGCGGCTTTGCGCTTGGCTTTCTGCCACGTCTCGGAGCCGAGGCGGTGCAGCGGGGCCAGCGAGTCGTCGCTACCGGTGTAGCGGGCGATCAAGTGCAGGTTGGCCACCGGCACGTAGAGCTTGGCGGCCTCGGCGTATTCCAGGGTGAGGAATTCGGCGGCCTGATTATCGATTTCCAGAATCGTCAGACCGAGGTAGCGACCTACGCCGTGATCGATGTGCACCACCGGCGCGCCTTCGCGCAGCTCGGTGAGGTTCTTGATCACCGCGTCATTGCTGACGTCGCTGCGTTTTTCGCGACGACGGCGTTGCATCACGCGCTGACCGAACAGCGGACTCTCCGCGACCAGGGCCAGCGCCGGCTCGTCGAGCATCAGGCCTTCGTCGAGCGGGGCAATGGTGATTGCCAGGCGATCCTTGCTCGCGACGAAGTCCGGCCAGCTGTCGACGGTCTTCGGTCGCAGCTTCAGGCGTTCGAGCAACTCCAGCAGGACTTCGCGACGGCCGGCGGATTCGGCGGTGAACAGCACGCGCCCGGGGAACTCATCAAGGAACCCAGCCAGTGCTGCCAGCGGTTGTGTGGCTTTCGCTTCGATCGCCAGATCCGGCAGGGCCTGCGCGGGGAAGCGCTCGCGACCGGCGCCGCTTTCCACGTCTTGCTGACTGGCAACCACGCGCGGCCAGCTCTTCAGTCGGGCGAAGCAATCTTCCACCGGCAAGAACAATTCCGCCGGTGGCAATAAAGGACGCGATGGATCGACGCGGCGTTCTTCATAACGATTGCGCACGTCGTTCCAGAAGTTTTCCGCCGCTTGCTCGATGCCCGGCAGCGAGAACACCTGCGTGTCCTGCGGCAGGTAATCGAACAGGGTCGAGGTTTCGTCGAAGAACAGCGGCAGGTAGTACTCGATACCCGCCGGGGTAATCCCGCTGCTCAAGTCCTGGAAGATCGGGCAGCGCCGGAAGTCGACGTCGAAACGTTCGCGGAACCGCGCCTTGAAGCGAGTGACCGCGTCTTTCTGCAGTGGGAACTCGCGGGCCGGCAGCAGCTTGACCGAGTCGACCTTGTCGATGGAGCGCTGGTTTTCCGGGTCGAAGGTGCGCAGGGTCTCGATTTCGTCATCGAACAGGTCGATGCGATACGGCAACTTGCTGCCCATCGGGAACAGGTCGATCAGCGCGCCACGCACGGTGAACTCCCCGTGCTCGTAGACGGTGTCGACATAGCGATAGCCACTGGCTTCGAGTCGGGAACGCATCTGCTCGACATCGAGTTTCTGGCCGACATCCAGCACCAGACTGCTGCCGAGCAGGAATTTGGTCGGCGCCAAGCGGTGCAACGCCGTGGTGATCGGCACCACCAGCACGCCATGTTCCAGCTCCGGCAGCCTATATAAGCTGGCGATGCGCTGGGAAATGATGTCCTGGTGCGGCGAGAACAGGTCGTAGGGCAGGGTTTCCCAGTCGGGGAAATGCAGAACGGGCAAATCCGGGGCGAAGAAACTCAGCTCCTGTTCCAGTCGTTCAGCGCTTTGGCTGTCGGCGGTCAGTAGCAGGGTGAAGCGCTTGGCAGCGCTGGCAGCCTCGGCAACCGCCAGGCTGAGGGCAGCACCGGGCAAATTGCCCCAATGCTGTTTACCTGCTTCGGCAGGGAGTAGCGGTAGACGCAGAACGGGCACGGAAGGTTGAGCTCCAGGCTTTGCGACAAAGTCGGTAATTGTAGCGGCGTCCGGTACTGCCTGTCAGTTGCAGACTGCGTCTATCTTCGTGGTTTTGGCGAAATGTAGTGGTAACCATAAAAACCAACGGTTTTTTAGCGATTATGTAGTGCCGAAAGTGGGTGGTGTTACGGAGGGTTACAGACATCGTCTAACAGTCGTCGGAAAATTGACTGCGCTGGAAGCCGCGTATTTACTGGGCTGCAGAGAGGCACAATTTTTTCGAAAGGAATTTTGTTACCGGTTGCGCGACAAGCGCGCATTGCTGAATGAGCTTGTCGGCGGCATAATGTAGCCCCTTTTTTCTGCCCCTACATGTGGAAGGTTACCGTGACTCAGAAGCCCGACCAGTGTCTTGGTGAATGGATCGACCGTGAAGCACTCGCAGAAGCGATGATCCCGCTTATCGGTCAGCTCTACCGCAATAACAACGTGGTGAGCTCTATCTATGGCCGCAGCCTGATCAACCAGTCTGTCATCGCGATTCTCAAAGCCCACCGCTTTGCGCGCCACCGTTCTTCCGACGACAGCGAACTCTCCGTCCACGAAACATTCCCACTGCTCAAGGCCATGAGCGAGCTCAAGCTCGGCGCGGCTTCGGTAGATCTGGGCAAGTTGGCGTTCAAATTCCGCAACGAAGGCAATGGCCGCAGCGCCGAGCAATTCGTTCGTGAAGAAATGGCTGACGTGGTTGGTCAGCAAAATGCTTCCGCACGTAAAGGCACTGACGTTGTGCTGTACGGCTTCGGTCGTATCGGCCGTCTGCTGGCGCGCATCCTGATCGAGAAAACCGGTGGTGGCGACGGTCTGCGTCTGCGTGCCATCGTCGTGCGTAAAGGCGCCGAAAACGACCTGACCAAACGCGCCAGCCTGCTGCGCCGCGATTCGGTACACGGTTCGTTCAACGGCACCATTACCATCGACGAAGAAAACAACACCATCACCGCCAACGGTAACCTGATCCAGGTGATCTACGCGAAGAACCCGACTGAGGTGGATTACACCCAGTACGGCATCAAAGACGCGCTGCTGGTGGACAACACCGGTGTATGGCGTGACGCTGATGGTCTGGGTCAGCACCTGGCCTGCCCGGGTATCGACCGCGTTGTTCTGACCGCGCCTGGCAAAGGCAAGCTGAAGAACATCGTTCACGGTATCAACCACAACGAAATCACCGCTGACGACAAGATCGTGTCTGCCGCTTCCTGCACCACCAACGCCATCGTGCCGGTGCTGAAGGCTGTGAATGACAAGTTCGGCATCATCAACGGTCACGTCGAAACCGTTCACTCGTACACCAACGACCAGAACCTGATCGACAACTTCCACAAGGGCGATCGCCGTGGCCGTAGCGCCGCGCTGAACATGGTGATCACCGAGACCGGTGCTGCCACCGCTGCTGCCAAGGCCCTGCCTGAGCTGGCCGGCAAGCTGACTGGTAACGCGATCCGTGTTCCGACGCCGAACGTGTCGATGGCCATTCTCAACCTCAACCTTGAGAAAGCCGCTACCCGTGAAGAGATGAACGAGTACCTGCGCTACATGGCGCTGCACTCTGATCTGCACAAGCAAATCGACTTCGTCAATTCCCAGGAAGTGGTTTCGACCGACTTCGTTGGCTCGCGCCACGCTGGTGTCGTCGACGCTGAAGCGACCATCGTTCAGGATAACCGCGTTGTTCTGTACGTCTGGTACGACAACGAGTTCGGTTACAGCTGCCAGGTGGTTCGCGTGATGGAAGACATGGCTGATGTAAATCCGCCAGCGTTCCCGCGCTAAGCCTTAGCTGCACATGAAAACGCCCCGACTTTGGTCGGGGCGTTTTTGTTTGTGGCGTGATCGTTCCCATGCAGAGCGTGGGAACGATCGCGTGTAGGAGCCTGCTCGCGAAAGCGTTCTATCGAGCGCCGCCGGGTATGGCGGCCTGCGCCGTGCGCAGTTCATGTTTATTGCCACGAAACAACACCAGAGTGGCAATCAAACCCAACACCGCCGCGCCACTCAGCCAGATCCCCGGCGCAGCCTTGTTATCCAGCACATGAATCAGATACGTACACGCCGCCGGGGTAAACCCGCCGAAGGTTGCCGTCGCCAGGCTGTAGGCCAGCGAGAATCCGGTCGTGCGCACCTCCACCGGCATGATCTCGGTCAGCGCCACCACCATCGCGCCGTTGTACGAACCGTAGAGGAACGACAACCATAACTCGACGATCAGCAAATGGCTGAAGCTCGGATTCGCCACCAGCCACGACAGGGCAGGGTAGGCGGTCAGAATCGCCAGAATCGTCGCCGCGAGCAGTAGGGGTTTGCGTCCGATCTTGTCGGACACCGCGCCCATCACCGGCAACCAGAAGAAGTTCGACAGACCAATACACACCGTCACCAGCAACGCATCGAAGTCCGACAAATGCAGCTCAGCCTTGCCGAAGGTCGGGGTGTACGCGGTGATCAGGTAGAAAGACACCGTGGTCATCACCACCAACGCCATGCCGGCGATGACGATGCCAAAGTTCTGACCGATCGAGCGGACGATTTCCCGCAGGGTAGGGCGATGTTTCCGTGCCTGGAATTCCGGGGTCTCTTCCAGCGAACGGCGAATGACGAAGATCACCGGCACAATCATGCAGCCGATCAGGAACGGCACGCGCCAGCCCCAGTCGCCCATTTGTTCCGGACTGAGCCAGTGGTTGAGGCCGACGCCGAGCAGTCCGGCGAATACGACTGCCGCTTGTTGGCTGGCAGACTGCCAACTGACGAAAAAACCCTTGCGACCCGGAGTGGCGATTTCTGCCAGATAAACCGATACACCGCCCAGTTCGACGCCCGCTGAGAAGCCTTGCAGCAGTCGACCAAACAGCACGAGCAATGGCGCGGCAACACCGAGGGTGGCATAACCCGGAACACAGGCAATCAGCACGGTGCCGGCAGCCATCAATGCCAGCGTGATGATCAAACCTTGGCGACGACCGTGACGGTCAATATAGGCGCCGAGGAAAATCGCCCCCAACGGACGCATCAGGAAGCCAGCGCCAAAGGTCGCCAGCGATAGCATCAGGGAGGCGAAAGCGCTGTCAGTCGGGAAGAAGGTTTTGGCGATGGCCGTGGCGTAGAAGCCGTAGACCATGAAGTCGAACATTTCGAGAAAGTTGCCGCTGACAACGCGAAAGATCGCTTTGCCTTTGCCCGTGGTGGAGGACATGTTCAGGTACTCACTATTGGATTTTGTATAAAGATGTTGCAGATCCTTTAATTCATAATGGCCGCCGTGGTTTTACGGAGAGATGAATAATTGTTCACTGGACGGATGCTTGGGCTTGTGTTTTTGGCTGGCATGTTGACTGGCTGCGGTAGCGGCGACTCCATGGAAAGCTTCGGCGGACCGACCATGGGTAGCACGTATTCGATCAAGTACGTACGCCACGCAGGGCTTGCCGATTCCGCGCAAGTTCGCAGCGAAGTAGAAGGCATCCTCGGCGAAGTGGATCGACGACTGTCCACCTACCGCAGTGATTCGGACATCGAACGTTTCAACGCCTTGCCTGCAAACCGTTGTCAGAAAATGCCCGCATCGGTGCTCGAATTGATCCGTGTCGGCGAGCAGCTGTCAGCGCAAAGCGAAGGCTCCTACGACCTCACTGTCGAGCCGTTGATGAACCTTTGGGGTTTCGGCCCGCAAGGTCGTGAGGAGAAAGTCCCTGACTCCAAGGCGCTTGCCGAAGTGATGCAGAGGGTGGGCCGCCAGCATTTGCGCATCAACGGCGATCAGTTGTGCAAAGACGCTGCAGTCGAGGTCGACTTCAATAGCATCGCCGCCGGTTATGCCGTCGACACTATTGCGGCAAGGCTCGATGCTCTGGGCATCCATGACTACTTGGCCGAAGCCACGGGCGAATTAAAGGCCAAAGGCAAAAAGCTCGACGGCTCCCCTTGGCGCATTGCACTGGAAGAACCTCGCGACGATCAGCAAATCGCCGAGCGCATCATTGATGTCGACGGCTACGGCGTTTCCACGTCCGGTGACTACCGCAACTATTTCCTGCAGGACGGTCGGCGCTATTCCCACACCTTCGACGCCCGCACCGGTGCACCCGTCCTACACGACCTGGCGTCAGTCACGGTGATTCATCCTTCAGCGTTGATGGCCGATGGACTATCGACGCTGTTGCTTATTCTCGGCCCCGAAAGGGCTTGGGACTATGCCGAAAAACATGACATTGGTGCATTCTTTGTCATTCGTGCCGATACAGGTTTTGTCGTCCGCACCAACACGGCTTTCGAACGCCTCAGTGGCAAGAAAACTGACTGAGAACAATACGAAAGCTGGCGTTGTAGTGCAGGCAAAAGTAGCCTACGACGCGACCAAGGGTTAATGTGCGCGGCGTTGACGCTTCTATAGACTGTGTCCGGGTTCTTGATTGACCCCCAATTGTTCCTTCGCGCCGCCGTTCGGCGTGATTTAGCCGTAGGTGCTGCTGGCACCGCGGCCTGTTCTGAGGAGTACGCATGGCTGTCTACAACTACGACGTGGTGGTGCTGGGTTCCGGCCCGGCGGGAGAAGGCGCGGCAATGAACGCCGCCAAAGCAGGGCGCAAGGTCGCGATGGTCGACAGCCGTCGCCAGGTCGGCGGCAACTGCACCCACCTCGGTACCATCCCGTCCAAGGCACTGCGTCACTCGGTGCGGCAGATCATGCAGTTCAACACCAACCCGATGTTCCGCGCGATCGGCGAGCCACGCTGGTTCTCCTTCCCGGACGTGTTGAAGAGCGCCGAGAAGGTCATTTCCAAACAAGTCGCTTCTCGCACCGGCTACTACGCCCGTAACCGCGTCGACGTGTTCTTCGGCACCGGCAGCTTCGCTGACGAGCAAACCATTGAAGTGGTCTGCGCCAACGGCGTGGTCGAGAAACTGGTGGCCAAGCACATCATCATCGCCACCGGCTCGCGCCCGTACCGCCCGGCGGACATCGATTTCCACCACCCGCGTATCTACGATAGCGACACCATCCTCAGCCTCAACCACACCCCGCGCAAACTGATCGTTTACGGCGCCGGCGTGATTGGTTGCGAATACGCCTCGATCTTCAGCGGTCTGGGTGTTCTGGTTGAGCTGGTCGACAACCGTGGTCAGTTGCTGAGCTTCCTCGACTCGGAAATCTCCCAGGCGTTGAGCTACCACTTCAGCAACAACAACATCACCGTGCGCCACAACGAAGATTACGATCGCGTTGAAGGCGTCGATAACGGCGTGATCCTGCACCTGAAGTCTGGCAAGAAGATCAAGGCCGATGCCTTGCTCTGGTGCAACGGCCGTACCGGTAACACCGACACGCTGGGTCTGGAAAACATCGGCGTCAAGGTCAACAGCCGTGGCCAGATCGAAGTCGACGAGGCTTACCGCACCTGCGTACCGAACATCTACGGCGCCGGTGACGTGATCGGCTGGCCGAGCCTGGCCAGTGCCGCCCACGACCAGGGCCGTTCGGCCGCTGGCAGCATCGTTGATAACGGTAGCTGGCGTTTCGTGAATGACGTGCCGACCGGCATCTACACCATTCCGGAGATCAGCTCGATCGGCAAGAACGAGCAGGAGCTTACCCAGGCCAAAGTGCCTTACGAAGTCGGCAAGGCGTTCTTCAAGAGCATGGCGCGTGCGCAGATCGCCGGCGAGCCGCAAGGCATGCTGAAAATCCTGTTCCACCGTGAAACCCTGGAAGTGCTGGGCGTTCACTGCTTTGGTTATCAGGCGTCGGAGATCGTCCACATCGGTCAGGCGATCATGAGCCAGCCGGGCGAGTTGAACACCCTGAAGTACTTCGTCAACACGACGTTTAACTACCCGACCATGGCCGAAGCCTATCGGGTAGCGGCGTACGACGGCCTCAACCGGCTTTTTTGACGGGCTCCGGCCGGTGGCCTGAGCCGGCCGGGGAGACCGATTTCAGCAATTCTCGAGCGTGGCAGTGGCCAAACCGGGAAAGTCTGTAATCAGGCTGTCAACGCCGAAGTCGGCGAGTCTGCGCATCAGCGCAGGCTCGTTGACGGTCCACACCGACACATGCAGCCCCTGACGTTGCGCCTTCTGCAGGCGTTCCGGCGTACACAGCGTCCAGTTCAGCGCGAGAATTTCACAGCCATAGCTCGCCGCGACCTTCAACGGGTCGAGCCAGGCGTACTCGGCGACCAACCCCCGCGACACATCCGGCACCAGATCCAGCGCCGCTTTCAGCACCTCCCGCGAACTCGAGGTGATCGTCACCTTGTCGAGCAGGCCATGCCGTTGGGCCATTTCGCGAATCGCCAGCACCGTGGTTGCCGCGCGAGTGCGTGAAGCGCTTTTGACTTCCAGCTGCCAGTGCTCGAAATCACACTTCTCGAACAATTCTTCCAGCGTTGGAATCGGGCACGGCTTGATCCAGCCCGGGCCACCCTTGCGCGCATCGTAGGTCACCAGCTCGGCGGCGGTGTGCTCGACGACTTTGCCGCGTCGTTCGGTGGTGCGCTTGAGGGTCGGGTCGTGGATGACCATCAGCTCGCCGTCCTTGGACAGGTGCAGATCGAGTTCGCAACGGCGCACGCCGTGCTTGAGACATTCCTGAAAGCTGCTCAGGGTGTTTTCCGGTGCTTCGCCCTTGGCGCCGCGGTGGCCGTAAATGAGGGTCACGGTTCTTCCTTAAATTAAATGCCTGATTCGTTCTGTTCGCGGGCCAGACGTCGTTCCTGGGCCTGCTTCTGCAAGATGTAACGGGCAAGCAACTGGCGCTGGGCATCGGTCAAGTGTTCGAACTCGGTGCCGACGTCGTACCCCTCGCCCTTGCGGTCGCAATGAGTGACGCGGGCACGCAGCAACAGGCCCAGCGCTTGCGGCATCAACACCAGTTTCACCGACAGGTGAGCGCCGGCGGCGATGGGCGTCGGGTGCTGAAAGTCGATCCCGCCTTCGGAAATGATCACCGGTTGCGGCTCGCCAATCTGGCCGAGCACGGTCAGGGCGACCACCTGGCTGAGCAGGTCGATGCGTTTGTTCTGGGATTTGAGGAACGCGGCGATGGCCCGGTCGCGCTCGCTGATCTGGCGCAACAGGTGCTGCGACTCGAATTCGCTCAGGTGCAGTTCGCTGAGCAGGTTGAACAGTGGGGAAGCATCCTGCAACACTTCCTGGCCTGCGGCTTCGGGAGCGGACAGGGGCCGAATTTCCAGTGCGATCGTGTCCTCGATACGGTAGTATTCGCGGCGATCTTCTTCATCTAATGTCGACATGGCGAACCCATGGTAGCGGCGGTGGTCTGAGTGTAAAGCTGGTTATCGACCCCCGCCACAAGGACGTTCCTTTTCCCTCCGAACAAGCCCCGACATGTTCAGACCTCTCTTCGTATTTATCGGCACGCGTTATACCCGTGCAAAGCGTCGCAATCATTTTGTGTCATTCATTTCCCTGACTTCGATGATAGGGCTCGCCCTTGGCGTGGTCGTGATGATCGTCGTGCTGTCGGTGATGAATGGCTTCGACCATGAGATGCGTACCCGCGTGCTGGGCATGGTGCCCCACGCGACCATTGAATCGACTGATCCGATCAACGATTGGCAAAGCCTGGCCACCAGGGTCAAGCAGAACCCGCAGGTGACGGCGGTTGCGCCGTTCACCCAGATGCAGGGCCTGCTGACCAACAACGGTCAGGTGTCCAAGGTGTTGCTCAATGCCATCGACCCTGCGCTCGAGCGCAATGTGTCGATCATCGACAACTTCATGAAGCAGGGCAAACTCGACGATTTGACGCCGGGCAGCTTCGGCATCGTCATCGGCGACAAGGCCGCGACCAAGCTGGGCGTCGGCATCGGTGACAAGGTCACCTTCGTCGCGCCGGAGGTCAGCGTGACCCCGGCCGGGATGTTCCCGCGCATGAAGCGCTTCACCGTGGTCGGCATTTTCCATGTCGGCGCTGGCGAACTCGATGGCTATCTGGGCGTCACCAACCTGCACGATCTGGCGAAGATGCACCGCTGGAAGCCTGATCAGGTGCAGGGCATTCGCCTGAAGTTCGACGACCTGTTCCAGGCACCGCGTGTGGCGTGGAACATCGCCCAGCAACTCGGCGAAGATCATTACTACGCCCGCGACTGGACCCGTACTCACGGCAATCTGTATCAGGCGATCCGCATGGAAAAAGCCATGATCGGCCTGCTGTTGCTGCTGATCGTTGCGGTGGCCGCGTTCAACATCATTTCCACGCTGGTGATGGTGGTCAACGACAAGAAGGGCGACATCGCCATTCTGCGCACCTTGGGCGCGACGCCGGGCACGATCATGCGCACGTTCATGGTGCAAGGCACGGTGATTGGCGTGGTCGGCACGGCGATTGGCGCCGTGGTCGGGATTCTTGCCGCACTAAACGTCAGCGCCGCGATCTCGGCACTGGAAGGCCTGATCGGCCACAAATTCCTTAATGCTGACGTGTATTTCATTGATTATCTTCCGTCGCAGGTGCAGAGCCAGGATGTCGTCATGGTCTGCGCGGCGGCGTTGGTTCTGAGTTTCCTCGCCACCCTGTATCCCGCCTGGCGTGCCGCGCGCACCCAGCCGGCGGAGGCGCTACGTTATGAGTGAGTCGGGCATGAGTGAACAAGCAATCTTGAGCTGCCGCAACCTGGGCAAATCCTACGAGGAAGGCCCGGAATCGGTAGAAGTGCTGGCCGGCCTGCAACTGGAGTTGCACCCTGGCGAGCGTGTGGCGATCGTCGGTACCTCAGGTTCGGGCAAAAGTACCTTGCTCAACCTGCTGGGCGGTCTGGACACGCCAACCCAAGGCAGCGTCTGGCTCGACGGTGAAGAGTTGTCGGCCTTGAGCGAGAAGAAGCGCGGCCTGCTGCGTAACCGTTCGCTCGGTTTCGTTTACCAGTTCCACCACCTGCTGCCGGAATTCACCGCACTGGAGAACGTCTGCATGCCGCTGCTGATCGGCAAGACGCCGATCCCGGAAGCCCGTCAGCGTGCCACCGCATTGCTCGAGCGAGTGGGGCTGGGCCATCGTCTGGAGCACAAACCGGCGGAGCTGTCCGGTGGTGAGCGTCAACGTGTGGCCATCGCCCGCGCGCTGGTGAACAAGCCAGGCCTGGTAATGCTCGATGAGCCAACCGGCAACCTCGACTCGCACACCGCGCAAGGCATTCAGGATTTGATGCTGGAACTCAGCACTTCGATGCGCACGGCGTTCCTGGTGGTGACCCACGACATGAACCTGGCCCGCCAGATGGACCGCGTGTTGCACCTTCAAGAAGGCCGCCTCACCCCTATCTGATTGGCCGAAACCCGACGCCTGTAAAGGCGTCGGGTCTTTTATTTTTATACGGTGCCCCAGCGAATGTTCAGACCGTTATCGATCTTTATCGGCACGCGCTATACCCGCGCCAAGCGCCGCAATCGCTTCGTTTCGTTCATTTCGATGACCTCGATGATCGGCCTCGCCCTCGGCGTGCTGGCGATGATCGTGGTGTTGTCGGTAATGAACGGCTTCCAGCGCGAAATGAGTTCGCGCATCCTCGGCATGGTGCCGCACGCAACCATCGTTGGCGTGAAGCCAATTGATGATTGGCAGCCCGTCGCCGCCGCTGCAATGAAAAATCCTGAAGTGACCGCCGCCGTGCCGTTCACTGAGATGGAAGGCATGCTGTCCTATAAGGGCTTGATGCAGCCGATCCAGATCAGCGGCGTCGATCCGGCGCAAGAGGGCAAAGTCTCGATCGTTGCCCAACATATTGTTCAGGGTCGTCTCGATGCCCTGAAACCGGGCGAGTTTGGGGTGGTGATTGGTGAAATCACCGCGCGACGTTTCCGCCTCAACGTTGGCGACAAGATCACCCTGATCGTGCCGGAAGTCAGCACCGCGCCGGGTGGCATCACCCCGCGCATGCAGCGTCTGAACGTGGTCGGTGTGTTCAAGGTTGGCGCTGAGCTGGACGGCTCGATGGGCCTGATCCACGTGGCCGATGCTGCGACCATGCAGCACTGGGAGCCGAATCAGGTGCAGAGCGTGCGTCTGGCGGTGAAGGACCTGTACGCGGCGCCGAAAGTCTCCTCGGACATCGCCGCCGGTTTGGGTGCCGAGTTCAAGGCTGACGACTGGACCCACACCCAGGGCAGCCTGTTCAGCGCAATGAAAATGGAAAAAACCATGATCGGCCTGCTGTTGCTGATGATCGTCGCGGTGGCGGCGTTCAACATCATCGCGACGCTGATCATGGTGGTGAACGACAAGGGTGCGGACATCGCGATCCTGCGCACCATCGGCGCCACGCCCCGGCAGATCATGGCGATCTTCATGGTGCAGGGCACGGTGATCGGCATTGTCGGCACCATTATTGGCGGCGTATTGGGCGTGATCGCCGCGCTGAATGTCAGTCAGATCGTCGGCTGGATCGAGCGAGTCAGCGGCCAGCACATCTTCAGTTCTGACGTGTATTTCGTCAGCAATCTGCCGTCGGAACTGCAGGGTGGGGATGTGCTGTTGATCTGCTCGGCGGGCTTTATCCTGAGCTTCCTGGCGACGGTGTATCCGGCGTGGCGAGCGGCGAAGATCGAGCCGGCTCACGCCTTGAGATATTCGTAAGCGATTCCATGCTCGTTCCCACGCTCTGCGTGGGAATGCCTCAACGGACGCTCCGCGTTCGGCTCTGGAAGGGACGCGGAGCGTCCCGGGCTGCATTCCCGCGCAGAGCGTGGGAACGATCAATTCTGCTTGGGCAACTCAATCACAAACCGCGTCCATCCCACCTCTGATTCGCAATGAATCTGCCCGTCATGGGCGCGGATGATCGACTGAGTAATCGCCAATCCCAACCCCGCATGTTCACTGCTGCCTTCCTGCCGCGCCGGATCGGCCCGATAAAACCGATCAAACAACCGTGGCAACAACTCCGCAGAAATCCCATCCCCACTGTTCTCCACTGAAACGCGCACAGCGCTCGGTTGATCAACGATCCGCAAGCTCACATAACCCTCAACCGGGGTAAACCGCAGCGCGTTATCCAGCAAATTCGACAAGGCCCGGCGCAACATGCTGCGATCACCCTCAATTCGCGCACTGCCTTCACGGCTCAGTTTGACCCCGGCGTCCTCCGCCAGCGGTGCGAAAAACTCCAGCAACACATCGGCCTCATCGGCGAGTTCCAGCGCTTCGCGCTTGGGCATCAGCAAACCGTGATCGGCTTTGGCCAGATACAACATGTCGTTGACCAGTTGCGCCATCCATTGCAGTTCTTCGAGGTTGCTGTGCAGCGCTTCGCGGTAATCCTCAATGAGTCGTGGACGGGTGAGGGTGACCTGAGTGTGGGTGAGCAGGTTCGACAGGGGGGTGCGCAGTTCATGGGCGATGTCGGCGGAAAACGCCGAGAGCCGCTGAAACGAGTCGTCGAGGCGTGCGAGCATGGCATTGAAACTGTGGGCCATTTCCGCAAGTTCTGGTGGCATTTGCTCTTCTGACAGTCGGGCGTTGAGCGATTGCGCCGAAATCCCACGAGCGACGGCGCTCATGCGTCGCAAGGGGCGCAAACCGCTGCGTGCAGCCCAGGCGCCGAGCAGGGCGGTGGCCAGCGCCGAGAGGCCGACGGTCAGCCAGATCAGATGCTGCATGCGTTGCAGAAAGTGCTGGTGATGGGTGATGTCGAGCAGCAGTGTCAGATGTGCCGAATCAGGTTGGTCGGGGGAGAGCGGTGCGTTAAGCACGCGATAGTCCGTGCCGCCGCTGCTGATCGTCGACAGGCCGGTTTGCTGCGGTAAATCCTTGGGAATTTGTGTCGAGCTGTCGTACCAGCGCTGGCCGTCAGCACCGGTAATGCGCAGCGACAAATCGGCCTGACGGCTGAGCTCGTCCGCCAGCCGCGCCTCGCGCTGAGCCGGTTCGACATTCTGTAAAGCGCGACGCAAGCCGATCAGCTTCCCGTCCAGTTGTTGCTGATCAAGCTCAATGAAGTGTGCCTCGCTGGCGCGGTTGAACAGCACCCCGGCCAGCAACGAGACCACGGCAGTGCAGGCGGCGAACAACAAGGCCAGGCGCGAACTCAGGGACAACCGGCGCATCAGGCGCTGCGCTCTTCAAGGACGTAGCCCATGCCGCGCACGGTGTGGATCAGCTTGTTGGGAAAGTCGTCGTCGATTTTCAGGCGCAAGCGGCGGATCGCCACTTCGATGACATTGGTGTCGCTGTCGAAATTCATGTCCCAAACCTGCGAGGCGATCAGCGATTTCGGCAGTACTTCGCCCTGACGGCGCAGGAACATTTCCAGCAAGGCGAACTCCTTGGCGGTCAGGTCAATGCGCTGGCCACTGCGTTCAACCCGGCGGCGGATCAGATCGAGGCGCAGATCGGCCAGTTGCAGGCTGGTTTCCTGCGGTAAAGCGCTGCCACGGCGTAGCAGGCTGCGCACCCGCGCCAGCAGCTCGGAGAAGGCGAAGGGTTTGACCAAATAGTCGTCGGCGCCCAACTCCAGTCCGTGAACCCTGTCCTCCACGGCGTCTTTTGCCGTAAGAAAAAGCACCGGCGTATCGAGCCCGGCGTCGCGCACGGCGTGGAGGATTTGCCAGCCATTGCGACCGGGCAGCATCACGTCGAGAATCAGCAGGGCGTAGTCTCCGCTCAACGCCAGTTGCTGGCCGCTGTTGCCGTCGGCCACCCATTCGGTGTTGAACCCGGCCTCCGTCAGGCCCTGGTTCAGGTATTGGCCGGTTTTCGTTTGGTCTTCGACGATCAACAGTTTCATGGGTGACTCGGGTGGATTGGGGTTTTGGACACGAAAGCTTTATACCGCGAGAGCCCGCGGCAAACGCCAACCTGACAAAGTTGTAATCTGCCTGTCAGGTAGATGCCAGCGCAGGCCGGCTAGAGTTTCCCACAGGCTGAACCTTATCTTGTTGGAGTACGCCCATGTTTTTGCGCCAATCCCTGGCTTTGTGTTTGTTGGCGTTGAGCTCGCCAGTGTGGGCCGCGCCAGCCCACATCTATGATTTCGGCCAGCCGGCGCCCGCCGCCCAAGCCACGCGCAGCATTGAAGTGGTGCTCAACGACATGTCGTTCGACCCCACGGCCATCGAGGTCAAGGCGGGTGAGACTGTTCGCTTTGTGCTGGTGAATAACGGCCAGTTGCTGCACGAATTCAACCTCGGTGACGCAGCGATGCACGCCAAGCATCAGCAGGAAATGTTGCAGATGCAGCAAAGCGGCATGCTTACGCCTACGAGCATGAAGGAAATGTCCCACGATATGGCGGGCATGGATCACGCAGCGATGGGCCATGGCATGAAGCATGACGACCCGAACAGCGTGCTGGTCGAGCCCGGCAGGACGGCCGAGCTGACCTGGACCTTCAGCAAAGCGACGAGTCTGGAATTTGCCTGCAATATTCCCGGGCATTATCAGGCGGGCATGGTCGGCAAACTGACTGTCAGTCAGTAAGCACTCAAAGGCGCGGGCAAAGGCTGGTAGAATCCGCTGATTCTTCAGTCAGGTTTCCGCCATGCATCCCGCAGCCGAACATTCGCCGCTGGGCAAATCCAGCGAATACATCGCCACCTACACGCCGTCCCTGCTGTTCCCGATTCCGCGCACCGCGAAATGGGCCGAGTTGGGTCTGACCGCCGAAACCCTGCCGTATAAAGGTGTGGATTTCTGGAACTGCTTCGAGTTGTCGTGGCTATTGCCGTCCGGCAAACCGGTGGTGGCGATCGGCGAATTCAGCATCCCGGCGGACTCGCCGAACATCATCGAATCGAAGTCGTTCAAGCTTTATCTGAACTCGTTGAACCAGACGCCATTTGCCGACATCGCCACGTTGGAAGCGACTCTGGTCAAGGATTTGTCGGCCGCCGTCGGCAAACCCGTCGGCGTGCGGGTTCGCAGCCTGAAAGACGTTGAAGCGGAAGGCGTTGTGGCGTTGCCGGGCGTTTGCATCGATGATTTGGAGATCAGCGTCAGCAACTACGAGCATCCGCGCCCGGAACTGCTGCGTTGCGATGATTCGCGCATCGTTGAAGAGACGGTGTACAGCCATTTGCTTAAATCCAACTGCCCGGTGACCAGTCAACCGGACTGGGGCACGGTAGTGGTGGAGTATCGCGGCTCGGCGCTGGACCATGCCAGTTTGCTCGAATACATCGTCAGCTTCCGCCAGCACTCGGACTTCCATGAGCAGTGTGTGGAGCGGATTTTTCTTGATCTGCAGCGCTTGCTGAAACCTGAGAAACTCACAGTTTTTGCCCGTTACGTGCGCCGCGGTGGCCTGGACATCAATCCGTATCGCAGTACAGAAAGCGTACAGCTGCCTAACCACCGTCTGGTCCGCCAGTAATATCCCCTGTGGGAGCGAGCCTGCTCGCGAATGCGGGGTGTCATTCAACGACGGTGTCGGCTGACACGACGCCTTCGCGAGCAGGCTCGCTCCCACAGGAGACGGTGTTTTAAGTTTTAGAAATGAAAAAGCCCTGCCAGTGATGGCAGGGCTTTTTTGTGGCTCAGGGAATCTCAGATTCCCATGCTGCCCAGCGCATTAACGATGTTGCGCAATGTGCCGGCAATCGCCGGGTGTTCGACTTCGAAGCGTTCGACGGCGAGGTTGACGCCATCGGCGATGCTGGCGTCTTGAGTGGCATTTTCCAGTTGAATTTCGGATTCAATCTGCGCCATCAAAACGCGTAAGTCTTCACGTTCGGCTTCCGACAGTGGCGGATTCTGCTCCAGTTGCTCGCGCAGGGTTTCGAGCTGTTTCTGCAGTTCTTGGGCCGGCATGGTGTTTTCCTTTTATCGAGAGGCACTGGCATTGACCGCAGCCGCGCGCCAAAGGTCTATGGCTGACCTTTAGATTAATCCACTCTCGCTCAACGTGCATGATCCCGATCAGGGCTTTTCGCCCTTGAGTCGGCGCAAACGAATGTCGGCGAGACAGGTGTCGAGTTCGCCGAGATGATCGATCACCGAATGCACGCCAATGCCGAACAACTGCATGGTGGCCTTGCCGCGCAGGTGTTCGCGCTCTTTCTGGCTCAGGGCTTGCCACTCGCCCGGCGCCAGGCCGCACAAGGAACCGCAGGAAGCCAGGCCAATGGTCCACAGCCCGGCGTTGAGGCCCGATTGCAGCAAGCGCGGTTCACCGCTGACCAATACGCAACCGTCCAGACGACTGACGTTTAGCGCCATCAAGGCTTGCCAGCAGGCGTTTGGGGCTGGCCATGGATAGTTTGTTGCCGAATGTTGCGCAAACTTGATCCACCCCGGCAGTGAAGCCGACAAGGGCTGGGTGAGGGCAGGGGGCAGTTCATCCAGCCAGGCGCAAGGAATCTGCTGGCGCTGCAAGCTGTGCAGGCTGTCGAGCGCACCCGGGGTGGCATCGGCATGTTCGGGCAGGGCGATGCTGTGCTGGCGGGCGCGGGCACCGAAATCCACCAGACAACCGCTGAGGCCAAACAGCACTGCCGTCAGGTCGGGTGCGGCGAGGGGCAAGGTTTCGGCGTGTGTCATGGCAGCGTCCCTGAAATAACGTTCAGGCTAGGGCGTGTCAGTGACAGTTGGATGACACCTGTGTGAAGGGTGGCGCCGGAAGCGTCCTACAGACTGCTTCATTGCCTGCACTGTCCAAACGGGCTTTTGCGCTTATACTAGCGGCCTTAATGCCCGGGCTCCGATGTCCGCGACAGTACCATTCCAAGGAGTTTTTCTATGCGCTGGAGCTACCCGCTCGCTCAGCTAAGTGTATGTGCCGGCCTGTTGCTGGCGCCGTTCGCCACTCAGGCCGCAACGGAAGAAGACCCTTGGGAAAGCGTTAACCGCCCGATTTTCCAGTTCAACGACTTCGTTGACACGTACGCGCTGAAGCCACTGGCCCAGGGCTATGAGTTTGTCACGCCGCAGTTCCTTGAAGACGGCATTCACAACATGTTCCGCAACGTTGGTGACGTCACCAACCTGGCGAACAACATCCTGCAGGCCAAACCCGCTGCCGCCGGCGTTGACACCGCACGTCTGATCTTCAACACCACCTTCGGTCTGCTTGGCTTCTTCGACGTCGGCACCAAGATGGGCCTGAATCGCAGCGACGAAGATTTCGGCCAGACTCTGGGCTATTGGGGCGTTGGCAGTGGTCCGTACGTAATGCTGCCGCTGATGGGCCCAAGCACTCTGCGTGATGCGCCGTCGAAATACGTCGACAGCTTCACCGGGATGTACCGCTACATCGACGACGTGCCGGCGCGTAACTCGATCTTCGGCCTGAACATCGTCGACACCCGTGCCAGCCTGCTGTCGAGCGAGAAGCTGATCAGCGGCGACAAGTACACCTTCATCCGCAACGCTTACCTGCAGAACCGCGAGTTCAAGGTGAAGGATGGCCAGGTCGAAGACGATTTTTAATCTCGACCGGTAAAAAGAAAGGCGACCTCAGGGTCGCCTTTTTTGTGTGTAGCTATTTCATCTTGAGGATGGTCAGGCCGAGTCGCTGATTCTCGCTGTCCTGCGCTTTCACCCAGACCACTTCGGTGTCTGCCTCAAGGCCGCTGAGCGCGGTGTGATCGGAATCGATACGCACGGTCAAACGGTCGCCAACCGTGAACGGGCGGGGCGCCTCGACCTGCATGCCGCTGCTGGAGAGGTCGATGCATACCCCGGAAATCTGATCGCCTTCATGAATCAACACGACATCGGCATCGACCCGCATGCGGATGAAATCGCGCTTTTCGCTGTAGTCCCGACTGGTTTGACTCATAGGTTCGTCCTTCCATTGGGTTACGGTTTGAGCTGTTCTTATAACTCTCGGTGATTTGACAAGTAAAGTCGTCAAGCGACCATCGGCGCATGCTTGAAACGCTCTGCGGATGGGAGTACCGTCTGCGCCTTAGAAGGGCACCTCTGGTGCAACCGCGTTCACGGCTCATGCCCGAAAGCGGTGCAGCAGAGAGGCTAGAAAGCGAATCCAGTAGTCAGTGCAGGGCCAAATGCCCAGCCAGCTACGCCAACCTAATTCTGGCGCCGTTTGCCCACATGCCAAAAACCAGTGCCACGCTGCTGATAATCGATGATGACGAAGTAGTGCGCGCGAGCCTCGCGGCCTATTTGGAAGACAGTGGTTTCAGCGTCCTGCAGGCCAGCAACGGCCAACAGGGTCTTCAGGTATTCGAGCAAGACAAGCCCGACTTGGTCATCTGCGATCTGCGCATGCCGCAGATGGGCGGTCTCGAACTCATCCGTCAGGTCACCGAGCTGTCACCGCAAACGCCGGTGATCGTGGTTTCGGGCGCCGGCGTGATGAACGACGCGGTCGAGGCCTTGCGCCTGGGCGCGGCGGATTACCTGATCAAGCCTCTCGAAGATCTGGCGGTGCTCGAGCATTCCGTGCGTCGGGCCCTGGATCGTGCGCGGCTGCTGGTGGAAAACCAGCGCTACCGCGAGAAGCTGGAAAAGGCCAACCGCGAGCTTGAGGCCAGCCTGAACCTGCTCCAAGAAGACCAGAACGCCGGTCGTCAGGTGCAGATGAACATGCTGCCGGAAAGTCCGTGGAGCATCGACGAGTTCAAGTTTGCCCACCAGATCATCCCGTCGTTGTACCTGTCGGGTGATTTTGTCGACTATTTCCGTGTCGACGAGCGCCGGGTCGCGTTTTACCTGGCGGATGTATCCGGTCATGGCGCCTCATCAGCCTTCGTCACCGTGCTGCTGAAGTTCATGACCACGCGCTTGCTGTTCGAGTCCAAGCGCAACGGCACATTGCCGGAATTCAAGCCTTCGGAAGTTCTTGGTCATATCAACCGGGGGCTGATCAGTTGTAAGCTGGGTAAACACGTCACAATGGTCGGTGGAGTCATCGACGAGGAGACCGGTTTGTTGACCTATAGCATCGGCGGCCATCTGCCGTTGCCTGTGTTGTACACGCCTGACAGTGTTCGTTATCTCGAAGGTCGTGGGCTGCCTGTAGGGCTTTTCAATGAAGCCACCTACGAAGACCACGTGCTTGAGCTGCCACCGACGTTCAGCCTGACGCTGATGTCGGATGGCATTCTGGATCTTTTGCCAGAACCGACGCTCAAGGAAAAAGAAGCCGCTTTGCCTCAACGGGTGAAGTCGGCGGGCGGCAGCCTGGATGGTCTGCGGCAAGTGTTTGGATTGGCCACGCTAGGGGAGATGCCGGATGATATCGCCCTGTTGGTGTTGAGCAGGAATCTGCAATGAGTACCGGTAGAATCCAGTTCGCCGAGCAGGACGGCACTTTCGTCCTGAAGTTCGTCGGTGAAGTTCGCCTGACCCTGTGTTCGGCGTTGGATGCGACTATTGAGAAAATCTTCACCGCGCTGAATTTCAACGCGATCGTGATCGATTTGACCGAAACCCGCAGCATCGACAGCACGACGCTGGGCCTGTTGGCCAAGCTGTCGATTCTGTCGCGGCAGAAGGTCGGCTTGCTGCCGACCGTCGTCACCACCCACGATGACATCACCCGTCTGCTGCAATCGATGGGCTTCGAGCAGGTGTTCAACATCGTCAACCACCCGGTGCCATGCCCGGAGTGCCTGGACGACCTGCCGGATCAGGATCAGTCTGAGGAAGTGGTGCGGATCAAGGTGCTCGAAGCGCACAAGATCCTCATGGGCCTGAACGACTCCAACCGTGAAGCGTTCCATGACCTGGTGAATGCCCTCGAAAGACATTGACCTCATGAAGTGATGTTGGCTGGGCTGGCCTCTTCGCGAGCAGGCTCGCTCCCACACTGATGCGGTGTCGATCACAAATCCCTCTGTGGGAGCGAGCTTGCTCGCGAAAGCGGCCGCACGATCACCAAGAGTTTCCCAGCACCCACAAAAAAGGGCGAACCCTCACAGGTTCGCCCTTTTTGCATTTCACCCACTCAAATCACAGCTTGGCCTGCAACAGTGCCTCAAGCTTCTCTTGGTCGCGGGCGAACTGACGGATGCCCTCAGCCAGTTTCTCGGTGGCCATCGCGTCCTCGTTCGACAACCAGCGGAATTGCGCCTCGTTGAGGCTCAGACGCGCTTCACCGGCATTGCCTGGCGCCAGTTTGCGCTCCAGCTTGCCATTATCGGCTGCCAGTTTGTCGATCAGGTCCGGGCTGATGGTCAGGCGGTCGCAGCCAGCCAGTTGCTCGATCTGATTGAGGTTGCGGAAGCTGGCGCCCATGACCACGGTCTTGTAGTCATTGGCCTTGTAGTAGTTGTAGATGCGCGTCACCGACTGCACGCCCGGATCATCCGCGCCGGTGTAGTCGTTGCCGTTGGCTTTCTTGTACCAGTCGTAAATGCGGCCCACGAACGGCGAAATCAGGAACACGCCAGCGTCGGCACACGCCGCAGCCTGGGCGAAGGAGAACAGCAGGGTCAGGTTGGTCTGGATGCCTTCCTTTTCCAGCACTTCGGCAGCGCGGATGCCTTCCCAGGTGGAGGCGATCTTGATCAGCACGCGGTCGCGGCCAATGCCAGCCTTGTCGTACAGCTCGATCAGGCGATGCGCGCGTTTCAGCACGGCGTCCTTGTCGAATGACAGGCGCGCATCCACTTCAGTGGAAATACGGCCGGGAATCACTTTAAGAATTTCTTGACCGACCGCGACGCCAAAGCGGTCGCTGGCCAGGCCGACATCGCCCTTGCAGTCGCTCACGCAAGCATTGAGCAGCTCTGCGTAGCCAGGAATGGCCGCCGCTTTGAGCAGCAGGGAAGGGTTGGTGGTGGCGTCGACCGGTTTGACGCGGGAAATCGCTTCGAAATCGCCGGTATCGGCAACAACGGTGGTGAATTGTTTGAGTTGTTCCAGCTTGGAAGTCATGGGCGTGCTCTGTCCTATGGGTCTGATGACATTACCCGAGCGCTGACAGCCACTCAAGGGCGGTTGCGTGTATCGACAGCCCCTGCGGCAACAACCTGAAAAACGATTGTTTGAAAGGCGGGGCGTGCTATCGATGAATACGATGCCAAAAGCGCTCACAGGTTCAAAGCAACCGACCTGCGTACAGATCGGTTGCGCCCGACTTACTCCGCGTTGAGCAGAGCCTCCACCGACATTCGCGCCGGTTTTGGCTGGCCGTCAGAAGTGAGCAGGCCGAAGTTCTTCTCGCGATCGTTACTTCCGGAATCACTGTTCTTCCATTCATAAATGGAGGTCAGCGGGATCTTGAGTTTTTTAACATCGCCAATGAAGGCGTTGATCTTGCTCGCTTGGCCCTCGGCGCCGCCATTGGAGGCGAGCGCGGAAATGCCCCACTCACTGATGACGCCTGGCAGGTGGAAGTTCTGCTGAATGAAGTCTTGCGCGTTGCTGATTTGCGCGGCGGTCATGCCATAGGGGTGATAGGACACCGCGCTCAGGCATTTGGGGTATTCACTGACAATGCGGTTCAGCGCCACGGTTGAAGCCGAGCCTGCGGTCGGCGCCCGGGCAAAGCCGTAACCGACCACCGGCGTCGACAGCGGTTGCTCTTGCAGCACCTTGCACGCGCCGCTCATGAACGGCACAAACGTCGTGTCGAAATTGCGCGTCGGCCAGTAGGTTTCCAGGTCCGGTTCATTCCACAGTTCGATGGCGACCAATTGCGAGCTGTACGACTGTTGCAACCCTGTCACCGCTTTGGCGAAGGTTTCCCCGGCAGTGGTCAGCTCCGCGGTAGAGGTAGCGGGCAACGCCTTGATCGCGCGGACTGTCAGCAACACCGGCAAACCCGCAGATTTAGCCGCCGCAAAGGCGTCGCTGACCTGCTTCTGATAAGCCTTGGCCGTCAGGCTGTCGCTCCACACACCCAAACGCACGAAACCGAAACCGGCCGATTTGATCTGCGCGGCGTCAGCCGCGGTGAAGTTCTGAATCTTGACCTGAACCCCGATGTTCTTGGCCGGCAGGTTGGGAAACAGCTCGCTGGCGTGAACCTGAGTGGCACCCAGCATCAATAGCGCCATTGCGCCGAATTTTTTGAGATGGACTGTTTTCATGTCTGCTCTCCCGAAGAGAAGTGACAACTTCGAATAAATGATCTCTTTCCCGGTTTTCGAGTGGAGTGATGGCACTTAGTGCGCGAATGTTATTTTTTGTCGGAAAACCATCAGCCGAAAATCACAGTTATTTTTAGTCCGCTAATTGTGGTTGGGGGACTTTTAAACGCTGTGGTACTTAATGCTTCGGTAGTAACAGGGCGAATCTATTTCTGAGTGAAGAAAGATCTTGAGGGTTCATTCAAATGCTCTCGAGATGTTGGCCGTTTGACATTACACAGGAAAGTAAAACCTTGTTTAAAAAGATCCTTGTTGTCTGCGTGGGCAACATATGCCGAAGTCCGACGGCAGAACTCATGCTGCGTAACGCGTTGGCCCCATCAGCGATCACGGTGTCCTCCGCCGGCCTGTCCGCCCGCGTCGGCGAGGGTGTTGAGGCGTCTGCCCGGCAGGTGCTCGAAGACCACGGGCACAACGCCGAGGGGTTCAAGGCGCGACAACTGACCTCGGACATCGTCAATGAATCAGACCTGATTCTGGTGATGGAAAAAGAACATGTAAATCAAGTGCTGAAGATTGCCTCTCACGCCAGAGGCAAAGTGTTTCTGCTCGGCAAGTGGCAGAGCGAGCGCGAAATACAAGACCCGTATCGTCAAGGCAAGGCCGCTTTTATTCATGCCCACGCATTGATTGAAGATGCCGTTAGTTCATGGGCAAAGCGTCTCGCGCATTGATGAATATTCTTCAGAACAGTGAATGGTAAGAACAGACTTATGCAGTTACCGTCCGTAATCGGCACCCGCGACAATGATCAAGACAGTATTGATCTGCTCGGCATCTTCGGCAGTCTGATCGACCAGAAATGGTTGATCGGTGCGCTGACCGGTGCCTTCATGGTGACTGGCGTTGCCTATGCGGTTCTGGCCACGCCGGTGTACCTGGCCAACGCGCTGGTGCAGGTTGAACCGAAAAAGAACGACATGCTCGGTTTCTCTGACCTCAACAGCATGCTCGGTGGGCAATCGCCGTCGGTGACCGAGATCGGCATCATCAAGTCCCGCGCAGTGATCGGCAAAACCGTCGACGATTTGCGCCTGGACATCGATGTCACGCCCAATACCTTCCCGATGATTGGCGGTTTTCTCGCCCGGCGTTATCGCGGCGAAACCGAATCCAGCGTCGCCGCGCCGCGTTTCGGTTTGAACAGCTACGCCTGGGGCGGTGAGCGCCTGGAGTTCGCCCGGCTCGATCTGCCCAAAGAGTTGCTGGGCAAGAAGCTCAGCCTGATCGCCGGCGAGCAACAGCACTTTCAGTTGTTCGATGACAACGACAACCTGCTGGTCGAAGGCATTGCCGGCGCGGCTTTCGCTCAGGACGGCGTAGAAGGGCAGATTGCGCGCCTGCAAGCCAACCCGGGCACGCGTTTCGAAGTGGTGCGCAACCCACGAATCGTGACCATTCAGGGCTATCAGGACGCGCTGGATATCTCCGAGCAGGGCAAGGAATCGGGGATCATCAAGCTGGCGCTGGCCAGCAGCGACGCGGCCGAAGCGGTGAAGATTCTCAACAAGATCGCTGCGCTGTACGTCGAGCAAAACGTCCGTCGTACCTCAGCGGAAGCCGCGCAAAGCCTGGCGTTCCTGCAGAGCCAATTGCCACAAGTCAAACGCGATCTGGCCAAGGCCAGTGATGCGCTGAACGTCTATCAGACCCACGGCAAGACTGTGAACATCTCCCTGGAAACGCAATCGGTGCTCGGTCAGTCCGTCGCGCTGGAAACGCGGATTTCCGAGCTGAAAATGCAGCAGGCGGAGATGGATCGCAAGTTCACCAAACAGCATCCGGCCTATCGCGCGTTGATGAGCCAGATCGGCGAATTGACCCAGCAGCAGAAGTCCCTGGAAGGCAAAGTCGGCGATCTGCCCGCTACGCAACAAGAGTTGCTTAACCTCACTCGCGACGTCGAAGTCGCTTCGCAGATTTACACGCAGTTGCTGAACAAGGCCCAGGAACTGGACATCGTCCGCGCCGGTGCGGTGGGCAACGTGCGTTTGGTGGACACGGCCGACGTCGACCTGACCAGCCCGGTCAAACCGAAAAAAGCCCTGATCGTGCTGATCGCAACATTCTTCGGTGCCTTCGTCGGCGTGGCGCTGGTGTTGCTGCGCAAATCCCTGAGCCGTGGTCTCGAAGGCCCGGAGGCCATCGAGCAACTCGGTTTGCCGGTTTACGCCTCGATTCCCTACAGCGCATTGCAGCAGGAAGAGGACAACAAGAAAGGTCGCGCCCGCGACGGCGTGGACAAACCGGCGTACCTGTTGGCGCTGCGCAACCCGACCGATCTGTCGATCGAATCGATCCGCAGCCTGCGTACCTGTCTGCATTTCGCCGGCCTCGATTCGACCAACAACCGCATCATGATTTCCGGGCCGAGCCCGCAGGTCGGCAAGACTTTCGTGTCGTCCAACCTCGCCGCGGTCATGGCGTTGAGCGGTCAGCGCGTGGTGCTGATCGATGCCGACATGCGCAAAGGTCATCTGCACAAAACCCTCAACACGCCGATCACCAACGGTTTGTCCGACCTGCTGGTCAAGCGCTGCAGCATTGATCAGGCGATCAACAAAGTCGAAGTCGACAACCTGCATTTCATCAGTCGCGGGCAGGTGCCGCCCAACCCTTCCGAGCTGTTGATGCACGCCAACTTCCGCGACTTGCTCGCCGAACTGAGCGAGCGCTACGACCTGGTGATCATCGATACGCCACCGCTGCTGGCGGTGACCGACGCGGCGATTGTCGGCCGGGAAGCGGGCATCAGCCTGATCGTCACGCGCTTCGGGGTGAACCCGGCCAAAGAGATCGAACTGACCATTCGCCGCTTCGCGCAGAACGGTATCGAGTTGAAAGGCGCGGTGTTCAACGGCGTCGAGAAGCGTGCCGCCAGCTACTACGGCAACGGCGGTTACGGCTATTACAACTACGAATATGCGTCCGACAAATCCTGACTGTCAGCGACTGTTTTTTCTCTTTGAAGTGGGTGATTTGTGAAAAAAATACTGCACGTGGCAGAGACGATCAAAGGTGGCGTCGCGACCGTGATCCGCACGATTTCGGCTTCGCCCGAAGGTGACGCGGCGAACTACGAGCTGGTGTATCTGGTGCCGGACGATCAAGCCAAAGAACTGCACGGCATCGGCGCGCAACAGATCCGCACCTTCCCCCGCACCGGGCGCAACGTGCCGTCATTGCTGCGTTTTGCCTGGCGCCTGACCCAAGTGATGCTCAAGGAAAAACCCGATGTGGTGCATTTGCACAGCACCTTTTCCGGGGTCATCGGGCGTTGCGTCTGCGTGCTGCTGCGACCGTGGCGCAAGCCAAAAATCGTCTACTGCCCGCACGCGTTTTCGTTCCTGATGGAGAGCTCGCCGATCAAGCAGAAGGTCTATGCGTGGATCGAGCGGGTGCTGCAGAAGGTCACCGACGTGATCATTTGCGTCAGCCAGTACGAGCTCGACAAAGCCGCGCGTTTTGGCATCGAGCGCAAGCGCATGAAGCTGATCTACAACGGCATTCATCACAAGGATGACGCGCCGAAGGCTGACAGCCCCGCGCCGATTCATCTGCTGTTCGTTGGTCGCCTCGATTATCAGAAAGGCTTCGACGTATTGCTCAAGGCCTACGCCAAGGTCCAGCGCAGCGACATGAAGCTGACCGTGGTTGGCAGTGCCGTCAACGAGGACGCCGTCGATTGCCCGCCGATGGACGGCGTCGAGTACCTGCCGTGGGTCACCCCGAGCGAAGTGCAGGCGCTGTATCAGCAATCCGACGCGTTGATCGTGCCGAGTCGCTGGGAAGGTTTCGCCATGGTGCCGCTGGAAGGCATGGCCATGGGCTTGCCGGTGATCGCCAGCAACTGCACGTCGCTGCCGGAACTGGTCACCGACGAGGTGTCCGGTTACGTCTTCCCGTCCGGGGATCACCAGGCGCTGGCCGACGTGCTGAAGAAAATCCAGAAGCCGCGTTTGCTCGATCTCGGTAACGAAGGTCGCAGCATCGTCCGCGAGCGCTTCAGCGCCGCGTTGATGATTCGCCAGACCTACGACCTGTATCGCGCTCCCACTTTTTAAGTAGAACTCAAGCATATGAACGTAACGATTTTGCATGGCTACAGTGCGTCCAACTCCGGTGACGGCCTGCTCGTCGATCTGGCCATCGCCTTGGTCCAGCGCAACTTTGGCGAAGACACCGCGATCAGCGTGGTGGCATCCGATCCGGATTCTTTCAGCTACTTGCCGCACCCGCGTTTCGATGCGCCGGTGATGGCGGCCAAGGGCTTGGGCCGAGTCAAGCAAGCGGTGTTTCTCAATCAGTCTTACGCCGGGTTGGCGGATCTGTTGAAGAAAACCGATCTGATCGTCGGCGTCGGTGGCGGCTACATGCGTTCGAAAAGCGCCTTCGAGCACGTCAAGCTGAAACTCGGCCATGCCAAGCAACTGGAAACCGCGATCCTCAGCAAAGTGCCTTCGGTGTACCTGCCGCAAAGCATCGGCCCGTTCCACGGCGAGAGCAGCAAAATCGTCGAGCACTACGCCAGCGCCGATGCGGTGTTCGTGCGTGACAACCGTTCCTCGGCGATTTTCGACGCTTGTGAAAACGTCTACCGCGCGCCGGATCTGGCGGTGCAGTCGCTGGCGAGCAAGATCCTCCAGCAACCAAAATTCACTCGCTGCGCCGCATCGCCGGCCACGGTCTGCGTGGTGTTGCGCAAACCACCGGAGTGGAGCAAAGACAAGAAAGTCGCCTACGTTGCCAACCTGAAGTTGCTGCTGCAGCGCCTCAAGCAAAAAAGCAAAGTGGTTTGCGCGGTGCAGAGCGCCGTGCGCGGTAACGATGACGGCGCGTTCTATCGCGAACTGGGCATTACCGAAGACCTGCTGTCGCTGAAGGCGACAATTGCCAAGTATCAACCGGACCTGGTGATTTCCGTGCGCTTGCACGGCGCGATCGAATCGTTGCTTTCCGGCGTGCCGGCCTACCACATCAGCTACGAACGCAAAGGCTTCGGCGCTTATCAGGACATGGGCGTCGAGGACTGGGTGATCAATGGCGGCGACATCGATGTCGACACCATCATCAACACGGTTTACGCGCCGAATGCCCTGACGAAATTCGGCCAGCGCCTGACCGACACCTGCCGTGAAATCGAAGCAAAAACCGTGGCCATGGACGACATCATCAAGGGTGTCGTTCGATGATATTTCGGCTGTTGCTTCGCGGCGGAGCATTAGGCGCGAAGTTTTTGCTGGTGTTGGCGATCACCCATTACCTCGGTTATGAGGCGCTGGGCTTTTACGGCGTGGTGGTTGCGGCGTCGTTGATCGCCTCGAAGTTCTACAGCGTCGGGTTCAGTTCCGAGATCAATCGGCTGATCAGCGTCGGCGGCAGTTCGCGCCGCGTGATCGACAAAGTCCTGCTGCTGTATCTGGCGGTGGGATTGCTGTTGTCGGTGGTAACGGTGTTGATCTATTCACTGTTCCAGCAGGTTGAAGCGACGGCTGCGCTGATCCTCTGCGTGACTTTGGTTTTGCTCACTGAGCACCTGTCGTTCGAGATCAACTCGTTCGTGTTTTCCGCACAAAAAGCCACGGCCGGCGCGCTGCTGTTTTTCATCAAGACCGGCCTGTGGGCGGTGTTGGCGGTGGGCGGGATGATGCTTGATTGGGTCTCGGGCATCGCCAGTGTGTTGTGGCTGTGGGTCGCCGCCAACGTGCTGGTGATCATCGCTGGTTATCTGATCGTGGTGAATGTGCACAAGGGGCGCGAGAGCGGATCGCTGGCAACGGCGACGGTGTGGAAGGCCGGGTTGCCGTTCTATCTCGGCACCGGTTTGATCGCGTTGAGTCAGTATGCCGAGCGTTTCCTGATCATCGACCTGGAACCGTACGCCAGCCTCGGTAGATACGTGTACGCGTGGTCGGCGGCGAACACCTTGCAAGCGCTGTCGTACGCAGTGGTCGCGGTGGTTGGCATTCCGGTGCTGGCCAAGCGTTTTCAGGCCGATCAACAGGCGTTCACGGTCAAGCAGTTGTTCGTCAACAAGTGGGTCATGCGCTCGCTGATCGTGTCGGCAGCGGTGGCGGTGGCGATCTACGTGTTTTTCAACGTGGTGCTCGATTACGTCGCCACCAGCGTGCCGCGTCCGGACAACGGCATCCTTGGCGTGCTGATCTTCTCTTTTGCCTTGCGCGCGATTGGCGACATTGTCTGGGGCGGGTTGATTGCCTCGAAAAACAGCCGCGTATCGCTCGCCAGTGCGGCGATCTGCCTGTTCGTTTCAGTGCCGGTCAGCTGGGTGCTGATCAAGCATTATTCGATCTACGGCGCGGCGTGGGGCAATGTCTTCGCGATCATCGTGCAGCTCGGTGTGATCGCCGTACTGACCCGCGTGACTGCTGCGAAGAAGGCTACCGTGTCATGGGCCTGAAGTTGCCGTGCATCGAGTTTCGCGGCAAGCGACTCGATTCGTATGTGTCGTTCCTGATCCTCTTCACCGGGTTGTTTCTGTCGGTGGCGATGCCGCTGTTGATTCCCCGTGACCCAGGCCCGGATGCGATGACCTTGTGGTCGTCGTACGCGCGCGCCGACAACTGCAATTTCTGGAACCCGTTCTCCCCGGATCGCTCGTCCTACGAGTGTTCGGCGTTCCTGCTGCGGCCCACCGGGATCAACCTGACCAATGCCTGGGCCTACGGCATGTTCTGCAATTTCTTCCTTACGGCGATTCCGGTGGTGGTGTTTCGGCGCATGCCGTTGGCGATCTTCGGCACCCTGTGTCTGTGGGGCATCGTGCGCTCGTTTTTCCTCGAGAACCTGACCAAGGAAATCATTGTGTCGGTGGCGGTGTTGAGCATTTTGCTCAGCTCGCTCACGCGCAAATATCGCGGCGGCTTTTTCCTCTCGGCGGTGATTTATGGCGTGCTGATCCGGCCATACTGGATTCTGTTTTCGCTGTCGTGGATCGGCGTCTGCGTGATGAAAAAATACGTGTCGCGCACGACGTTTTTTCTGATGCTGTTCCTGTTTTACCTGGCCGTGGCCATGGCGATCCAGGTGGCGCTGGGCTTCCCCGTATCGTCGATTCGCGCCAGTAACAACGAGCTGCGCACGGCAGGCGAGGAGGGCTCGAAGTCGTTGATCGTCTCGTGGCTCACCGGCAGCGACTTCGTTTCCCAGGCGCTGGATTCGATGATCATCTTCTTCCGCTTGTCGTTCCCGGTGGAGCTGATTCTGCTGTCCGGCCCGGGTCAGGTGATCTTCGTCGCATTGATGATCATGACCGCGCTGCTGCTGTTCAAAGTCATCACCTCGACCGATTACAAAGGCGCGCCGATCCAGACCAAACCCAAGGAACTGATCGCGATCCCGCTGGCGTTTTTGCTGGTGCAAGGTTTGTTCGAACCGGACTTCGGCTCCTTCGCCCGACACTTTTCCATGGTGGTGCCGGTGTTGTTCGTCGGTCTCGGCTTGATGCTGCGAGCGAACAAACCGGTGCAGGTTGAATCAAGAATTCTGAATTGAGGCAGGTGCTTTATGTCGAGCAAGAAAAAGTCCCTGGAGATTGAAACCCTGCGGGGCCTGGCGTGCCTGCTGCTGGTGCTCTATCACGTTATCGGGCCGTTGGGCGGCGGGTTGAAGATCGATATCGGCTCGCCGTTCCGGGTCATTGCCGATTCGATGGTGTACGTGCGCATGCCGTTGTTCACGTTCATTTCCGGGTACATCTATTCCATTTACAAAATTCGCGGCAATGACTTTTCCGCGTTCTTCAGCGGCAAGGTGCGGCGCTTGATCGTGCCGCTGTTTTGCGTCGGCGTGCCGTTCTCGGTGTTGCAAGCGGTGGCGCCAGGGGTGAACAAGGACGTCGGGGTGATCGACGCGTTGTTGTCGTTCTGGGTGCCGGTGAACCACTTCTGGTTCCTGCAGGCGGTGTTCATCATTTTCATGTTCGTCGGCTTGCTGGAGTGGCGCGGGATGCTGCGTTCGGCGACGCGCTTGTATGGGCTGTTTGCGTTTGCCGCTGTGTTGTTTTTGCTGCCGCCGTTCAAGTTCGATGCGTTCGGGATTAACGGCGCGATTTATCTATTGCCGTTTTTTGTCGCGGGGATGATCGGGCAAGAAAATGTCGATGCGCTGAAGCAACGCTTCAAGGTGATCGGGCCGCTGGTGTTTGTGCTGATTTCGTTGACGCTGTTGTATGTGGCGGCGATTGATCGTGAGTTGATTGTTGATCGCCGTAGCCTGATCGGATTGACCGTGGGTTGCGTGTCCTGCATCGCGTTGCTGTCGAGTGATGTGCGTTCGAAAGCGCTGACGTGGTTGGGCGGGTATTCCTATGCGATCTTCCTGTTTCATGTGCTGTTCGCGGCGACGTCGCGGTTTGTGCTGGGGCGCTTGGGTGTGAAGGATGAGAGCGTGCTGGTGCTCGGTGGCTTGAGTTGTGGCTTGCTCGGGCCGGTGGTGTTGTCGATGATTTTCAGTCGGTTCAATTTCACCTCGGTGTTGTTCCTTGGCGAGCGGGCGGCGAAGAAGAAACCGGTGACGCCTATCACTCCGGTTGTGCAAGCACAAAGCAGCTAAGAGCTTCGCGAGCAGGCTCGCTCCCACATTGGATCTCTGCAAGTCACATAATCCCTGTAGATGACCACAATCCCTGTGGGAGCGACGATTCGACTTGCTCGCGAAGGGGCCATTCCAGACTTAAGGAATTTTTGCATGTTGGCAGTAGATGACGCTCAACCCGTCGCAGCATCCGTGGTTCAGGTAGGCGATGCCCGTGAGCGTTTTGCGCAGTGGCGCGAAGGCAAGGCCGGCGCGGTGTTGTCGGTCTCGGTGATCGGCGACAGCTACAGTGCCGGGCAGGACTTTTATCTGAACAAACTGGTGCAACGCGTGGCCGGGGAGGTCGGTTTTGCCGGGCCCGGTTACGTTGGGTTCAATCACGGCGCAGCGCTGGGCGGCACGCATTTCAAATACACCCGCAGCAGTGAAAAGTATTTCAGCGGTGGCTGGAAGGTTTCTGAGCTGGGTCAGGCGAGCCCGGACAGTCGCACAGTCACAGGCAAGCCCGGCGCTTGGTTGCAAGTGGATGCCAACCCTACGCCGCGCATTGATACAGCAGTCACGCAGGCGAAATTGCTTTACCTCGGCAATGGCGAATCCAGCGAGATCCGCTATCGTTGGTCTCCCGCGCAAGACTGGCAGCCACTGAAGCTGGAAGGTTCAGGCGTTCAGGAAGTACCGCTGCAAGGTCTGTCGGCAGCGAAGGACTGGTCGTTCAAACTGGAAGTGGTGAAGGGCGCGCCGACGTTGTTCGGCCTGTGGATGAGCAACGATCAGAACGGCGTGCGCGTATCGAAACTGGCGGCATCCGGTGCGGCGTCGGCGGATTTCTATCACCAGGATCCGCAATGGCAGGTGCAGTGGAAAGCCGCTGTGGCGAAGATCCCTGCCGACGTTTACCTGATCATGCTCGGCGGCAACGATCAGGGTTTCGGCGTGAAACCTGCGCAGTATTTGCAGAATGTTCAGGGTCTGGTCGGCATGCTGCGCAAGATTCAGCCGAAGGCGAGTATCAATCTGATCATGCGTCAGGACACCACGCGCTCAAGCGCTTATCCGATGTCGGCGTATGCCCAGGTGCTGGAGCCTTGGGCGCGTGAGCAGCATTTGGGTTACGCCAATCTGCAATGCGCGTTCGGCCCGGACGTGAAGCGCTACTCCGCCGCGATGATCGGCCCGGACAAGATTCATCCGCTGCCGGCCACGGGGGGGAAGGTGATTGCTGATTACTTCTATGGCTGGATCACCGGTGCCAAGGACCGTTGCGACGCCGCCCCTAAATGACACGCAAACCTCAGAGCGGTGATCGTTCCCACGCTCCGCGTGGGAATGCCGCCGGGGACGCTCCGCGTCCCTTCGCTGGGTGACGCAGAGCGTCGCTGGATGCATTCCCACGCAGAGCGTGGGAACGATCAAGCCTCTTCGAAGGCGTCGACTTGTTCGAGCAATTCCGCAATCTTTTGCGGCATCAACCGCGTATCGCACCGGGTCTCAACGTTGATGATGATCGCCGGGTCGTTGCAGCAAATCCGCACACGAAAACGCCAGTCACCGAAGATCACCTTCAGCCCATCGCTGTCGTCCATTTCCAGCGCCTGTTCGGCATAACGCTTTTTCAAATGCGCGAGCAGGGGATAGGGATCACGCATCGGCCTACGGATGTCGCCGGACGCGGGGAACACGCCAATCCGCTCCACCAGCAAGATCGTGCCCAGCCACGATTCGTTGGCGCTGGGCAACGGCTGATGGCGGGACAACCAGCTCATCACCCCGAGGTTACCCACCTCGCGTTCAATCTCTGCGGAATGTTGTGCAATGTTCATGGTGGCCTCGTTGGGTGGGGGAGCCGTCTCAGCGGCCTTTGAGGTAGACGTTTTCGTAGCAGAAATTGGTTGCCTGCAGGTAGCCCTCGGCGTCACCGCAGTCAAAGCGCAGGCCTTTGAATTTGTAGGCCAGCACGCAACCGTTCTGCGCCTGTTTCATCAGCGCGTCGGTAATCTGAATCTCGCCGCCCTTGCCCGGTTCGGTGTCGGCGATCAGGTCGAAAATATCCGGCGTGAGGATGTAGCGACCGATGATCGCCAGGTTCGACGGCGCGTCTTGCGGCGCCGGTTTTTCCACCATGTTGTTGACGCGGTAGATGCCGTCGGAAATCAGCTCGCCGGCGATGACGCCGTACTTGTGCGTCTGGTCGGCCGGGACTTCCTGGATGGCGACGATCGAGCAGCGGAATTTCTTGTACAGCTGGATCATTTGCGAGAGGACGCCGTCACCTTCCAGGTTCAGGCACAGGTCATCGGCCAGCACCACGGCGAATGGCTCGTCGCCGATCAGTGGGCGACCGCTGAGAATCGCGTGGCCCAGACCTTTCATTTCCACCTGACGGGTGTAGGAGAAGGTGCAGGTGTCGATCAGCTCGCGGGTGCCGGCGAGGAACTTCTCTTTCTCGGTGCCGCGGATCTGGTGTTCGAGTTCGTAGCTGATGTCGAAATGGTCTTCCAGCGCACGCTTGCCGCGACCGGTGACGATGGCCATGTGTTGCAGACCGGCGTCCCGCGCTTCTTCAACGGCGTATTCGATCAACGGCTTGTTGACGATCGGCAGCATTTCTTTCGGCATGGCTTTGGTCGCCGGCAAGAAACGCGTGCCATAGCCGGCAGCGGGGAACAAACATTTACGAATCATAAAAGTATCCTGGACAGTCATGGAACACAGTCAACGACAGCGCGGCACTCAGAGCGCCACGCAAGTTTCAAACAATATTGAACGAGTGATTTAATACATGAGTCAGGTTATACATGGCAATGCGCGGCGGGCTTAAAGCGTGACAATGTTATGAGATGTCGGTAAGTGCGTAGTTAGTTATTTTTAGTCGGTATCCGTTGATAGTGGTTAGTGCGCAGGCAGTGCTAATAAGTACCCGGCAATACAGTTTGACCTGCAAAAATATTTATTGCCAGTCGTTGAACTAAATTTGTTTGAGGTTGTTGTCGCCTTATTTGTGTGGATTACGACACATATCCCATGCAAGAGGCTTGACACACCACGGGGCACTTATCCACAGACGGACCGCGCTATGAAGATTCTGGTAACGGGTGGCACCGGTTATATCGGCTCGCACACCACACTTGCGCTGCTTGAAGCAGGTTATGAAGTTGTCGTGCTGGATAATCTCTGCAACAGCAGCGAAGCGGCACTTCACGCCATTGAAGGTATCTGCGGCAAGAGTGCCTGGATGATCCGCGGTGATGTCTGCGACCGGGCATTGCTCGACCGGATTTTCCGCGAGCACAACATCGACGCCGTGCTGCATTTCGCCGGGCTGAAGGCCGTCGGCGAGAGCGTGCGTAAGCCGCTTGAGTATTACGAAACCAACGTCAGTGGCAGCATCAATCTGTGCCAGGCGATGGCAGCGGCGGGGGTGTTTCGCCTGGTCTTCAGCTCGTCGGCCACAGTATATGGCGAGCCGGAACAGATGCCGATCCGCGAGGATTTTCCCACTGGCATCCCGACCAATCCCTACGGCCAGTCGAAACTGATCGTCGAGAATGTGCTGCGCGATCTGGCCCAGTCCGAGCCGCGCTGGAGCATCGCTCTGCTGCGCTACTTCAACCCGATCGGCGCGCACCACAGCGGTCAGATGGGCGAAGACCCCAACGGCATCCCCAACAATCTGGTGCCTTACATCAGTCAGGTCGCGGTCGGCAGCCTGGCGGAGCTGTCGATCTTCGGCAACGATTACCCGACCATCGACGGCACTGGCGTGCGGGATTACATCCACGTGGTCGATCTGGCGGACGGGCACTTGAAGGCGTTGCAGTCGATCTCGGGGCGCACCGGCATTCATACCTGGAACCTCGGCACCGGCGATGGCTACAGCGTGCTGCAAGTGCTCCACGCCTTCGAACAGGCCTGCGGACAAGCGGTGCCGTACCGGATGATGCCGCGTCGCAGCGGTGATATCGCCGAGAGCTGGGCCGACGCTTCCAAGGCTGCCAAAGAGTTGGGCTGGAAAGCCACGCGCAACTTGCAGGACATGGTCACCGATACCTGGCGCTGGCAATCGAATCATCCCAAAGGCTACTTGGGATGATGGCCATTTAGTCCAATGTTATTTTCAGTCAGGTTGTTAGATAACGTCGGGAAATTACACTGGCAATGCCTTTTGCAAGTCCGTAGATATAAACCTGCCGTTCGACTTTTATCAGTTGGGTAAGACTGTGAAAGAACGACGGATCATGTTCGCGTTTGTTGCGGACTTGAACGCTACCCACTCTGACTCAGACCGGTTTTTTAACAGGTCGAATGTTAGAAAGGAGTTGTTATGAAAAAAGTGATGGCAGTTGCCCTGTTGACGATGTTGAGCAACTGGGCTGCCGCAGCTGAAGCACCGCTGACAGCGGTAACCAATGTAGGTGGCAGTGTGGGGGCTTCTCAAGCGCCAGCTGCCAGTACTGCAATGGTTGCCAGTGCAGTAGCGGCGTCCAACAGCGGTGGCAGTGCCAACGGCGGTACTACCGGTACCACAGGTACCACCGGTACAACCGGCACGCATAACTAACAGGAACATTTGTTAGTGCAGTACAAGGTCGCCCGACGCAAGTCGGGTGACTTTCTTTTTGGATTCGCCCTTGAATAGCGTAGTGCCATTATGACTCGTAGTGTTTATCTTTTAATGTTGGCAAGTCTCGCTTTGCAAGGTTGCATGTTTTCCCCCGGTCAATACCTCAGCACCAGTGACATTACCCGTCAGGGCGCCAGCGAAAGCAGCCGCGTCGAGCTGATTCCGATCACCCCCAAGCTGATCGCCATGAACCGCGCCACGCAAAAGCGCGAGTCGCTGCCGGCGGAGTTGCTGGCGACCCCGGCCGAGTACCGCATCGGCAACAACGATGTCTTGTACATCACCGTGTGGGATCACCCGGAGCTGACGGCGCCGTCCGGTGCGCAACAACAGATCGATGCCAACGGCCGACTGGTGCGCTCCGATGGCACGCTCTATTACCCGTTCATCAAGGAAGTCCAGGCCGCTGGCCGGACGATCCAGCAACTGCGCTCGGACATCGAACAGCGACTCTCGGCGTTCATCGCCGAGCCGCAAGTGGATGTCGCGGTGTTGCGTTTCGCCAGCCAGAAAGTCGTGGTCACCGGCGCGGTGGCCAAGGCCGGTCCGCAAGCGATTTCCACCAATCCGCTGAGCGTGGTCGAAGCCCTTGGCTCGGCTGGCATCGATACTAACAACGCCGACTTGTCGGGCCTGTTGCTGACCCGTCACGGGCGCACTTATCCGCTGAATCTCGACTCGCTCAATCAGCAGGATTCCGAGTTGCAGAACGTCTACCTCAAGGGTGGCGATCAGCTGTATCTGCCGTACAACGACAACAAGCGCATCTACGTGATGGGCGAGGTCAACCAGCCGCGTGCGCTGAGCTTCAAGACCGCGACCATGAACCTCACCGACGTGCTCGGTTCGGTCGGCGGCTTGAGCCAGACCACTTCCAACGGCAACGCGATCTACGTGATTCGCGGCGTGGAAAACCTCGACGTCGAACCGGCCAAGATCTACCAGTTGGAAGCCGAATCGCCGACCGCCATGGCACTCGCCTCGCACTTCGAAGTTCGCCCCCAGGACGTGGTGTACGTCGGGCCTGCCAACGTGACTCGCTGGAACCGTCTGATCAGTCAATTGGTGCCGTCGGCATCGCTGGTCGGCACCGGTGCTTCCGCTGCGAAGAACTGGAGCGAATACAGTAACAACAGCAAATAAGGTCGCCGACTTTGAACATTTTGAAAGTTGGCCTGTGCCTGATGGCGGCCTCGTTGCTGTGCGGCTGCAACCCCTTGATGAGCGCGTCCTTGAACAACCTCAAGGCAGCGGTGGTCGGCCCGGATGAAGTGGACGTGACGGCGGCCGAAGTGGCCGGGGTCAATTATCCACAACTGAAACTGACCACGCCGTCCGGCTCCGGTGTATTGGCGCTGGTGCGTGAGCGTGAAGACCTGCAGTTCTGGGTCGCGTCTGGCAAACAGGTGTTGCTGTTGCGTGATGGCCTCGCCATGCGCACGGTCGGCCTGGGGCTGGAAGGCGATCTCGATGGCACGCGGCTGGCCGATGACTCACCGTTCAAAACCGGTCTGCAGCACGTCGCGGATGGCTTCACCACGCGGCGCTGGATCGATCTCTACAAGGGCCAGGAAGTCGGGGTGATCGTCAACAGTCGCTTCTCCCGCCGCTCCACACAAACCCTGGAAATCCTCGATAAGGAATACACCGTGCTGCGTGTCGATGAGCAGATTGACGCGCCGGCGATTGGCCTGCGCGCGACCAATCATTATTGGGTCGATCCGCGCGACGGTTTCATCTTGCAGAGCGAGCAGCAGTTGACCTCGCAGTTGCGCGTCAAAGTCGTGCAACTGACCCCTGATCGCAGGCACCTGCCGTGATGCGCCTGAGCATGTTATCGGCGGGCCTGATGTTGATCGTCAGTGTCAGTCAGGCGGCTGTCACGGTGTCGGGTGATGTCGCCAACCCCGGACCGGTCGAACTGCCACCCGGCGGGCGCTTGCTCGACGTGATCAGTGAAGCCGTGCCGAATGCCGAAGGTTACTGGCTGGCGGGTGCCTTGCTGCGCCAGTCGCTGATTGAAGAGCAGACGCGGCTCAAGGTCGGCGTGCTGTTTGATCTGGACGTGTTGCGGCGCATGGCGACGCTGTTCGACAGACCGAGTCGTGCGGCGTTGGCGCAGCGCGTGGCTGAAGAAGTGCGGCAGATGCCGGTGACCGGACGGCAGGTCGCCGATCTCGATCCGGTCGCGCTGGAAGTCGGCTTCGCCCGCAACATACGCCTCGACGATGGCGATCGCCTGATCTATCCGAAACGCGTCGACGAAGTTGAAGTGCTTGGCGCCGTCGCCGCGCCATGCCATCTGCCGTATCAGCCGCTGCAAGAGGCCCGCGAATACCTGCAAGGCTGCTCGATTCTCAGCGATGCCGAGGCCGATTACCTGTGGCTGATTCAGCCCAACGGCGCTTCGCAACGGGTCGGCATCGCCCACTGGAATCGTGAGAGCGGGCACTTCCCCGTGGCCGGCAGCAAGATTCTGGTGCCGTTGAAAAATGATGATCTGGATCCGCCTCTACCTGAACTGAATCAGCAGTTGGCCGAATTTATTGCCACGCAGCTGGCCGAGGTGGTTCGTTGAAGTTACGTTTTGCAGCTGTGTTGTTATTGCCCTGCGGTCTGGCCCATGCCGAGCCGCGCATCACCCAGAATGACTTCGGCGGCACCGGTCTGTTGCAGACGCCGACGGCGCGCATGGCCCCGGCCGGCGAGCTGAGTGTCAACGCCAACCGCACGGAACCGTACAGCCGCTATAGCGTGTCGTTGCAGCCGCTGGAGTGGCTCGAAGGCTCGTTTCGCTACACCGCGATCACCAACCGCCCGTACGGCTCGGAGGCCCTGAGCGGTAGTCAAAGCTATAAGGATAAGGCGGTCGACGTCAAAGTCCGGCTGTGGCAGGAAAGTCACTGGTTGCCCGACGTGGCGCTGGGCTTCCGAGATATCGGTGGTACCGGTTTGTTCTCCAGTGAATTTTTCGTCGCCAACAAACGCTACGACAACTTCGACTTCAGCGCCGGGATTGCCTGGGGTTATCTGGGGAATCGCGGCGACATAGACAACCCGCTGGGTTACGCCAGTGATCGTTTCGATACCCGGCCAGCGCTCGAAGGCACCGGTGACGTCAACTCGGGTTCATACTTTCGTGGCCGGCCTTCGTTCTTCGGCGGCGTGAGTTACCAGACGCCGTGGGATCGCCTCAGCCTGAAACTCGAATACGAAGGCAACGATTACAAGAATGAGCCGAAGGACAACATCATCAAACAGGACTCGCCGATCAACCTCGGCGCAGTGTTCAAAGTAGCGGATTCGGTCGACGTCAGTGCCGCGTGGGAACGCGGGAATACGGCGATGTTCGGCATCACCTTTCACACCAATTTCGCCACCCGCAAGGCACCGGCCAAGACTTATGATCCGACCCCTGAACCGCTGCCGGCGAAGGCGCCAACCACGGCGATGGATCAGGTCAACTGGGCCAACGTCTCGCAGCGTTTGCAACAGAATGCCGGCTACAAAGTCGAGCGCATTACCCAGCGTGATTCCGAGCTGATCGTCTATGGCGAGCAGCAGCGTTATTTCCATTCGTCCAAGGCTGTCGGGCGGGCGAGCCGGGTGCTCGATAACAGCGTCAACGATGACATTGACTGGTTCACCATGGTCAACAAGCGCTATGACTTGCCCGTGGAAGAGACCAGCGTGCCGCGCGAGACCTTCCGTGAAGTCATCAACAACGAAGAGCCGTTGGAGTCGTTGCACCGCACCACCGAGATCAACCCGGCGATGCCGCACAACGAGAAAACCCTCTACACCGAAGCGCCGCAGCATTTCAGTTATGGCGTGGGGCTGGGCTTCAAGCAGAACGTCGGTGGCCCGGATGGTTTGCTCTATCAGTTCACCGCAGATGCCGATGCCGAGTACCGGTTCAATCGCAACACCTGGTGGAACGGTTTGCTCAGCACCAACCTGGTCAACAACTTCGACAAATTCGTCTACGACGCACCGAGCGGGTTGCCGCGTGTGCGCACGGATTTGCGTCAGTACCTGACCACCTCCAACACCACCATGCCGTTGTTCCAGGTCAGCCATGCCGAGCAATTGGATAAAGACCTGTATGGGATGGTGTATGGCGGCTATCTGGAGTCGATGTTTGCCGGTGTCGGCGGTGAAGTGTTGTTCCGCCCGACCGGTGAGCGCTGGTCGGTGGGCGCGGACATCAACTGGGTGCGTCAGCGTGATTTCGATCAGGGCTTTGCGCTGCGCGATTACTCGGTGGTGACCGGGCATATCACCGGTTACACCGATCTGCCATTTGACACGTTGGCGGCGGTGAGCGTCGGGCGTTATCTGGCCGGTGACTGGGGCGGCACCCTGGACATCTCGCGCGAGTTTTCCAACGGCGTACGCTTCGGTGCGTGGGCAACGATCACCACCGCGAGCAGCGCTGAATATGGCGAAGGTAGCTTCGACAAAGGCCTCTACCTGTCCATCCCGTTCGACGAAATGATGAGCATGTCGACCATGCGCCGCGCCAACCTGGTCTGGGCCCCACTGACCCGTGACGGCGGCGCACGTTTGAACCGCAGCTTCCAGCTGCACTCGATGACCGACAGCCGGGAAGGGGACATGTTTTATCGTAATTTCGAGAAGATTACGGAGTAAGCGCGACCTCCGAAGCAGCGCATAAACCTGTGGGAGCGAGCCTGCTCACGAAGGCGTTGGCACGGTCAAAATCATCGTTGCCTGACCCAACGCTTTCGCGAGCAGGCTCGCTCCCACATTGGATATTTGCCACGCCACAAATCCCGACCCTGCCCCAAATTACTGTGGGAGCGAGCTTGCTCGCGAAGGCGTCAGCAAAACCGACACTCATGCCAGTCATCCTCAAATCCCAGCCACAAAAAAGGGGACTTTCGTCCCCTTGCGGTGTGCAGCCTTGAACCTCAGTAAATATCCTTCGACAGCAATGTAAACGGTGTCTTCACCAGGATCTTCAGATCCAGCCACAACGACCAGCTGTTGATGTACTGCAGGTCAATCTCCACACGTTTCTGCATCTTGTCGAGGGTGTCAGTCTCACCACGGCAGCCGCTGATCTGAGCCAGCCCGGTGATCCCCGGTTTAATCCGGTGACGGGCCATGTAGGCGAGGATTTTCCCCGAGTAGAAGTGGTTGTGCGCAACAGCGTGCGGGCGCGGCCCAACCAGTGCCATGTGCCCCTGCAAGACGTTGAACAGTTGCGGCAATTCATCCAGCGAAGTCCGGCGAATAAAGCGACCGACCGAAGTGATGCGCGAGTCGTTACGACTGGCCTGTTTCACTTCGCGATCATCGTGCACGCTCATCGAGCGGAATTTCCACACCTTGATCACCTTGCCGTTCCAGCCATGGCGATCCTGCTTGAAGAACACCGGCCCCGGTGAGTTGATCTTCACTGCCAGCGCGATGATCAACAGGATCGGACTCAACGCAATGATCGCCAGGAATGCCACGGTTTTCTCGACCAGACTCTTGCTCAATGCAGCGGTAGGGCGGCTGGTCAGCGGGCTTTCGTTGAGGTAGATCGCCGGCAGACCGTCCACGACTTTCACCGAGTGATTGAGCAGGGTCAGACTGTTCAAGTCCGGGACCCACACCACGTCGACGTTGGCACCGAGCAAATCGCCGTAAATCGCCTCGATTTTCGCTGCTTCGCACAGCGGCAGGGTGATGTACAAACGGCGAATGTCGTGGGCTTCGATCAGCTCCAGCAACTGTTCCTGAGCACCGACAACCCGCGGCGCATCTTTACCCAGTGCGGACACATCGCCGTTGCTGACCAAACCTACCAGCGGCAGATTTTCCAGCTGGCTGAGCTTCTTCGCCAGACCCAGGGCCAGTTCGCCCGTGCCGACGATCAGCGTTTTGTGTTCGCTTTTACGCGAGCGCTGGTAGTACTTGGAAAACGCATGCAGCGGAGCGTAAAGGAACGCCTGACCGAGGAAGCCATACACCGCCCAGCTCAGAATCACCTGGCGCGAAAACAGCTCATCGGCCTGGCAGACAAAGGCAAAGCACGCCAGCGCCGCCATGGTCATCGACCAACCCATGAACAGCCGACCCAGACCGGTCAGGTAGTTATCGCGTTTGCGATAAACACCGCTGAACGTGTACGCCGGCACCGAGGCCAATACCGCCAGGGTGGCGCACATTCGGTAGTAGAACGCGACCGTCCCGGTGTGTTGCTCGGCGAGGATGAACAGCAGCGTCACCACAAAACCCTGCGCCAGTGCCCATTGGCCCCAAAAGGTCAGTCCCTTGAGGCCTGTGCTTCGATTGATACTTAGAGAAAGATCCATACGGTATCCCCAAAAGACGTCCATTCAGGTTTCAACAGTTGAAATCCGAGTTGTTATACAGACTTATTGTTTTTGTTGTAACGAGTGTCCTGAGGTAACAACATCGATATGCCGAACTGTCGTCAGTCAATAGACTAAGTTATTGGCTGGAATGGTGTCTGACGAGTTCTAACAAGATGGCATAGTGCCAACTTTATAATAATTAAATAGAACAGTGTTAGAAAAGGTCGCAGAGCAAGGGGTGAATTAATCGTGTTGTATTTGTTACTGTTGGAGGGGTCGAGGCAGGGATGTCTGAAATGGGAGAAGGGAGGTGAAACCAAACAGAGTGCTCTTCTTGTTGTTGTAATCGCACTTTTATCTGTTTGTTTCTGGTGGAAGGCCAGCGTTGATTACGCGACCACTTCCTGGATAAGGCAATAACCACGATTGCGCACTGCACGGAACAGTCGCTCACCGTTACTGGCATGCTTGAATTTGTCTTGCAGGCGACTCAGGCACATTTCCAGACCGCGATATTGCTCGGGTTCTCGACCGATGCTCAGGATCAACTCATCACGACTGACGACACGGTCTTCATGATTGAGCATTTTGTGCACCAGTGCAGTTTCAAGTCCGGTCAGACTGATCTCGATATCTTCTTTGATCAGTGCGCCTTGATCATTGTCCAGGTGCCAGGTTTCGCTGACAGGCAAAGTGTCTTCAATGACGGATGGCATGTTATTGCTGTCTCCGATCGACGCCGGAGATTTCTGAAACGGGTTGGCGGTTTGCGCCGCGAGCCATTCGGATTCGAGCGTGGCCAATATCCGCTGGGTATCATGTTCGAAACTGCGCGCAACATTCTTGCGACTGGCGCTTGGATATGTGAACTCCATCACCATTGGCGCGGAGGAGGGTGAAGCAACACCTTCAGCGTGACCAAACGAATTGAAATGTTCGCTGGACAGGATGTTCTCCAATTCGCGCTGCGACGTTGTGCTGTGAGTCACGACAACAAAATATTTCCTTGGGAGGGTTGTACTAGTTTCCATGTCTCTCTCCTAAATACACACCAAAAATTGGCTAAAAGATAAATCGGCAGGCGAGCAATGACTTCCTCGGAAGTAATCGATAGGCAGGGTCTGGGCCCAAAGTTGGCCCTCGATAAGTTCCACTCGATCTGCTGCTATGTTATGGAGTTTTATTGTTATGGGTCGTGTTGCCGCGCTCATTCAATTGCTTGATTTTCAGCAGGGGTAAAGCAGAACAGGAGCTATAGAGTTGCATCAGACGATCCTTCGTACGTATGCAAAAGGGATGGCTGCCTTGATCAGGCAGTCGATATCAGGCCCCGCATCAGGCGATAGCCGTAGCCGCGGATGCTCTGAATCGCGTTTGTACCATACATCTCCTTGATTTTTCCACGCAAGCGACTGATCGATTTTTCCAGCGCTCGAGGGTCGTAGAAATTGGTGTTGAGGCCCATGATGCTGGCAATTTCATCATGACTCAGAATGTGATTACTGGTTTGCGCAAAGGCTTCGAGGATCTTCATTTCGGCAAATGAAATGTCGAGTTTCTTGCTGGTATCCATCAGGCAGATACGCGTCGGGTCGAGTGTGAGATTGATATCTCTTTGCCACTCTTCACTGTTGAAGAACTCGCCGAGCAACTCGCCGCCTTCTTCGGAAAGGGTATTGAGCTTGATACAAAAGTCCGCGCCGGCAAGATAATACTTGATCTTGTTGAAGGCGCCGCGCCCAGTGATGACCGCGCAAATGATCGGTTTCAAGTTGTCATTGCGCAGGTTTTCCACCAGCGCGAGATTGTCCTCGAGCGCCTGTGGGCTATCGATCACCAGGAAAATGGCTCGATACGGAGCAGATTGTTCATTGAACTGATATGACTGCGTGTAGGCGTTCACCTCTAGTGCCATATCAGTGCGCACGTGCTTGGCGACCAGCGTTCTAAAATGTTCAGCCACGCCACGGGTGCGACCCAGAGTAAGAACTCCAGGTTCGTCATTTGTCGGGCGCGGGCTTCTAGGCGCTAAGTTCCCTGAGAGCATCATGCATTGACTCGAATTAGTGCTGACATCGGGATGTTAAAGCACAGGTTCTCATCTGTGACTGACAATTGGTAACATTTGCGCGGATTTTAGACGTGTCTCGCGAGATTTCTAACAATAATTAAGCTTTTCAGGCTTTTAGTTGATTTTCTCGGAGCGGTGAACTAGCGATTAGATGGTGGCTATATGCAATGGTGCCACTATTTTGAGCTTATAGCGATGGCTTTGTCCATGTCCTTTTGCCACTGTCTGGCCATCTATGCTTAATGTGACATTGATCACACTTTATCGACAGGGCAACTTTTTTCTTTAGAAAAGCCTGAATATTTTCTGCGTAGTTCGTCAGCCGACGATTACTAACATGGCTTGAGTGTTTCTTTTAATAAGACGTAATCTTTGTGGCTGATGAACTTTTGCGTTTATGTATGTCAATGGTCTCACTGCAGATACTCAACCCCTGAGTGTTGTTACCCGGTCGCTCGCCCAAAGAGCGCTCTGACGGAGGATTAATGGATTTCTGGACGCTTTTTCAGGTGTTGATATTAGGTGCGGTAGAAGGCTTGACCGAGTTCTTGCCGATCTCAAGTACCGGCCACCAGATCATCGTAGCCGACTTGCTGGAATTCGGCGGCGAACGCGCCATGGCGTTCAACATCATTATTCAACTAGGCGCCATACTTGCCGTCGTCTGGGAATTCCGCCCGAAGATCTTCGACATCGTCAAAGGCCTGCCCACTGAACGCAATGCCCAACGCTTCACCCTCAACTTGCTGATCGCCTTTCTGCCCACCGTGGTCCTCGGCGTGCTGTTCGCCGACGCGATTCACGAATACCTGTTCAACCCGATCACCGTCGCCGTGGCACTGGTCGTCGGCGGCATCATCATGTTGTGGGCCGAACAACGCAGCCACGTCATCAGCGTCGATCACGTCGACGACATGCACTGGTCTGACGCACTGAAGATCGGTTTCGTACAATGCCTGGCGATGATTCCCGGCACTTCACGCTCCGGCTCGACCATCATCGGCGGTCTGCTCTTCGGCCTGTCCCGCAAAGCCGCCACCGAATTCTCATTCTTCCTCGCCATGCCAACCATGGTCGGCGCCGCCGTCTACTCCGGCTACAAATACCGCGACCTGTTCCAACCCAACGACCTGCCAGTCTTCGCCCTCGGCTTCGTCACCGCATTCATCTTCGCCATGATCGCCGTACGCGGCCTGCTCAAATTTATTGCCAACCACAGCTACGCCGCGTTCGCGTGGTATCGCATCGCGTTTGGATTGTTGATTCTGGCGACGTGGGCGTTTGGCTGGGTGAACTGGACCGCCGCAGCGGCGGCCTGAATGCTGACGCCAGGCGGAGCAATCCGCCTGGCGCAGTGTAAGAGGAAGGGATTAACGACCTTCGAGCAACTCGGCGGCCTGATCCAGCAACGCCAACGGATCCTTGGCCTTGTGAATATCCACCGACAACAACTGACGGAATTTCCGCGCCCCCGGGAACCCAGTGCCCAGGCCCAGCACATGCCGCGTGATGTGATGCATCGCACCACCCGCCAGCAAATGCTCGGCTATATAAGGACGCAACTGCGCCAACGCCTCAGCCCGACTGATCACCGGCGCCGAACTGCCGAACAACTGCTGATCCACCTCCGCCAGCAAATACGGATTGTGATAAGCCTCACGTCCTAACATCACACCGTCAAACGTCTGCAAATGCTCATGGCAAGCCTCCATCGTCTTGATCCCGCCATTCAGCACAATCTCCAACTCCGGAAAATCCGCCTTCAGCTGCGCCGCCACGTCATAGCGCAACGGCGGAATGTCGCGATTCTCCTTCGGCGACAACCCCTCTAGAATCGCAATCCGCGCATGCACGGTAAAACTGGTGCACCCGGCATCGCGGACGGTACCGACGAAATCACACAGCTCCGCGTAACTGTCCCGACCGTTGATACCGATGCGGTGCTTTACCGTCACCGGAATTGTCACTGCATCACGCATCGCCTTCACACAATCCGCCACCAGTTGCGGATGACCCATCAGGCACGCGCCGATCATGTTGTTTTGCACACGATCGCTTGGGCAGCCGACGTTGAGGTTCACCTCGTCATAGCCGTGTTCTTGGGCCATGCGGGCGCAGGCGGCCAAGTCCAACGGAACGCTACCGCCCAACTGCAACGCGAGCGGGTGCTCGGCTTCGTTGTGACGGAGGAAACGCTCGTGATCGCCGTTGAGCAGCGCGCCGGTGGTGACCATTTCGGTGTAGAGCAGGGCGTTCTTCGATAGGAGGCGTAGGAAGAAACGGCAATGGCGGTCGGTCCAATCCATCATTGGAGCGACGGAGAAGCGGCGGGAGAGTGTTTGTAGTGAATCTGATTTTAGGAGCATGGGGAGATCTGAGTGGGCCGGGCAAGGAAGAGAGTTTATCAGGAACGGGTGGAAGTAAGCCGACGAGGCATTCCCAGGTTGACGTAACATTTTCTACAAGCATTCCTGTCTGAGCACGGTGTTTCGCATCGAATAGCGGCTTCTCAAGCGGATAGGTTGTGAAAAGACCAAATACGGTAGCCGCATCCTCTTTAAAATCTCATTGATATTTATGAGCCAGATGACTGAGTATGTCAGTCGATTTTTCATAGATGGCTTGAGAAAGGATTGCTGCCGTGTCGAACAGTGTTGCAGATTCAAAAGGGAAAGGTATTGAAGGGAGAGATTGTGTCCCATATTTTGATACGGATAAAGGCCAGATTATATTTGAGTTTTTATATCTTGTTGTTTTATTGATTGGGTGTATGGGACTGTTGTTGTTGATTCAGTTCGATGTTTGGCATGTGAGCTATAATAACAAGATGTTCTTATTTGCTCTTGTTGGTGGCTTTTTAGGTGGTTGGGTATATGATGCAAAATGGTTTTATAGGGTGACGGCGCGAGGGAAAAGTGATCAATATAAGTATTTATGGCAGTGTCATAAATTTTATTGGCGTGTGCTCACTCCATTTTTATCGTCTATAGTGGCATTTGTGACTTATCTTCTTGTTGCGTCAGGTATGTTTCCAGTTGTTATGAAGAATCCCGCAGCAGCTAGTACCGCATTTTCAATGTGCTTTATTTTTGGTTATTTTTCCGATTTAGTGCTAAGCCGACTAGCAGCTTGGGCGGAAGATATTTTGCCAAAGGCAAAAAAAAATGACGTTGAACAGAAAGAAAACAATGAGTAATTGCAATATCTGTCAAGAGCTAAAGATGCTGCCTGTTGCTGGTTGTGATTCGAGGTATCAGGATCTTATTAATAGTCGGCGGAACATCCTCTATGAAACTGAGGATTTTGTAGTGCTGCCAAGTCTAGGGCCGTTAAACGACGCGCATGCGATGATCGTTCCAAAGCAGCATTTGAAAAATTTCTCGATTATTACGGATGAACAGCTTCATCAGGTCGAGAATATAGTTTTGAAGATGTCCACCCATATATTCTTGAAGACCGGGAAACGATTATCTTTTTTTGAAAGTGGTGCCGGAAAATATACATATCATTCTGGTGGGTGCGTCGTTCATGCACATATTCATTGTGTTTATGAGTCTGACGATTTTCACCAACGACTAATGGATGAGGTGGTTTTTAAAGAGGTTTCGGGCGGATGGTTTAATGGGGGTAACTCTCAGTATGGATACGTTTGGTTTAGGGGGAGTAACGGTAGGTCTTTTATTTGTAATAATCCTGAGCTACCTTCCCAATTTCTTCGATATGTTTATTCCGCAGCTGCTGGCGATATAAGGTTCTGGAATTGGCGGCGTCATAATAATATTGAAGGTGTACTTCGTGTAATAGAAAATTATAGCGATATGGATATAGGAGTTTTTGGCTGTTCCTAGCTAAGAGAAGGGCTATGATTGATCTTGGTTTGATGAAGAGAGGGCGACGTATTATAGGTGGTACTCTGAAACGTGGGTCTCAGTAATTAAGTTTGCTTAGCTGGAGAAGTCCCAGATCACTTCCTAGTGATCTGGTTAATTGTCGATGTAGGTAACAAATTGCTATTTTAAGCTCTCTGGGTTGATTCCGTATTTTGCAAGCTCCACTGTAAAGGAAGTTGCGCGGTCTCTTCGGATAGCCTTAACATAGGATGGAATAATTTGCTTCGATAGCGTTTTTATTGCAGTTGGACTTTTTAGTTCTCGTTTGTGGTCAAAAGGATTGTTTCCTTCTTTCCGCTCTTCGATTTCAGCATTTAGATCCGTGATGAGGTCGGCGACTATTGGTGAGAAAATACAAAGCGCGGTATCAGTTCCGACAATTTCTATCAAACGACCTGCATTAGAAATAAAAGCTTTTCCTGCATCATCTTCTTGCATTGCTTGGCGAATGAGATAAAGCATAAAAAACTGAACTAGTTTGTAGTTCGCTACAAGCTGATCTCTGAATAGGTTTAAAGAATTTAGGACAGCTTGATGTAATATCTGGAGGGCAACAATTCGACTCGCCGTTACCTCGGGGCGTCCAAATATTTCGCTATGTAATTCATCGAATAATTTATATGACTGGTGGCACGACCATGGTTGCTGCAAATCAAATGCGAGTAGAAGGCGTGCAGCTTCTTCGTTAGTAATTACATTTTCTGCAGTGAGTCTTTCTCCTCGTTTGATCTCGTAATCAAATATTCCAGGGAAGTCTCTTCGGAATTCAGTCTGGAGCCTTTTTTGGATATTGCTGTTGGATTGGAGATCTCGGGCGTTAATGGAGTTTTGGTTGTTGCTGTGTCGGGTGATTTTTGCTGCTAGTTCATTTTGTGGTGGCAGCATAATGATTCGAGTTAACAGTCGTAATTCGTTGGTTATTTTTGCTCGTTGTTCGTGTAGTGTGGTAAGGCTTTGGCAGCCGTTAACAACAGTATATCCATCTATTGTTATATGATCGTTTTCGCGCATTGCAGATTCGGCGAGGATAGTTAGTCCATTGTGGTAAAGTATAAAGTTCTTGTGTTCAGCTTGTTCATTTACGCTCTCAGCGATAGCTTTGTTTACTTTAGTTCTGCCTAGTGCTTTTCGCACATTCCAAGCAAATAGTTCTCCGCTTTGTAGTCCGGGTAAAGTTACCAATTCTGTTGCCAGAAGCGGTGCAACGAAAACTGTAGCATCTGGCGTCGTATATTCAATCGCCATCTGGCCGTCAAGGCGAAACGTAACCGAAGAGTGAACAGGTGCAGATTCTCCAGCAGCAACCCAATCTTCCGATAGTCTGACTTTATCAAATATTGTTATATCAGGTCGTTGAGCCGTATAGTTTTTAGCATTGTTGTCGGCTTCTGCGTTTGTGATGAAAATACCTGTAATTTTGTAACCTTTATCAACCAGATTTGCGATATCTAGGTCTTTGATTAGACCTTTTAGCTCTATATTAACAGTGGTGGCTACGAGGTTTTCAATGCTGGCTTTAGATTTAAGTTGGTCCATTGTTCCTGCGAATTCTTTTAGCGTTACGTCGCCTAAAGTTTTGCGCGTGTTCTGATAAAGTTTTGTTTGGAATACTACAATTTTCTCAAAGTTGTCGTCGACATAAATTCCGTCGATACCTTTATCATCAGGGCCGTCGCAAATGGTATCTTGAGAGTCAGATTCTTCCAGTCGGAAGTAGTGTTCCAAGTACCATCCCAAAAATGCGCGGGATTCTGTTCGGCCTGACATTAGGTGTCGTCCAAACATGCCCAAAATTTCGGGATAAGAAAAAACTAGGTTATTTGTCATCTAATGCTCCGTGCTAATGATATTTTTTTTGTCGATATATGGTTTTCAATTAATTCAATGCTTTAAGATCAAACCCAGCTTTGGATGCCATTTCTTAGCCGATTTTCACATTTTGGTGAGAGTAACATGCGCTTAGCTTCTCTTGGCGAGGAGCCATGTTTCGAGTTGTAGCTCTCAGTTCGATAGAGGCATTGTGAGCGTTCAATCAGAAGGAAGCCTTGAACGTCTTGAATTTTTACAGCTCACTGATTTTCGGTCGTTTCGTGGGTCGCTGGAGTTGCTTGGGCATTTTTCAATCAATTCTCTAGTCAATGCCATTTTCATGGATTTTATGTAACTTATTGATTTTATTTGCTTTGTTATGGTTGGAAAAATCAGGGATGCCTCCCCCGAACCTAAATCTGAATTGTGTTTTGATGTGAGTGGGGGGCAGCCTGCGCTTCCGAAGCGATTCTGCAGCTCGCGCTCGCAGTATCTGATGCAATCTCGAAATTTTTAAAGACCTTGCAAACCCGAGAACTTGTAATTCAGTAAGACTATTTAAACGATAGTGCATTTGCTTGTTTAAGTGAATCCCATTGCGACCGCACAAACCCTACACCACCTTGCGCCTCTCCCTACACCTAAGACAGAATCCCCCGGCTTGTGCGTCTAGCCCGCAGGTTCTATCGTCCCCACATCACTGAAACCCAGTGATCGGGTTTGGTAGCCCGCTTCGTGTCTAGATGCATCGCATCACCTGATTCAGTCGCTTTCCCAGGACCTGGATTTCATGGTGGTCATGCGTGGGGCCCATTCGTGGGCGCCGGGTTCTAGTGCGACCGGTCTACCAACCCGCGTATGGCCGCCACCCATCGTTTGGTAGCGTGGGTGATGGCTCCTTTTAGTAATCGCGCTAGAGGTTCCATCTATGTTCAAAGTAACGCCCAACCCACCAGAAACCGATCCCGCATCCCCCTACGAATCCCTCAACTCCAAAAAACTCCACGAAGCCGCCGAACGCGCCCTCGATCACTACCTCCTTCCTGCCGACCGCATCATGTCCAGCGTCAACGAGCCCGAGCGCATGTACCTCGCCAATCCGAAGTACGACTCGGAATCCCTATTGGCCAACGCCAGTGAAACGCTGAGTTCCGCTTCGGAAATGCTCAACAACTTCGCCGCAGCACTCGACCCCGCGCACCGCAAAACTGCGCTGGGCATCGCGCAGGTGGTGATGTTGGGGGAGTTGGCGGTGAATCAGGCGTTGGATAACGTTGAGTTGAAGGCGTAAATCCTGACCTTTGTGGCGACGGCGGTCGGTCTGTCGCCATGAGGGGAAGGTGCTGAAATCACCCCAGTTGCCTACATGGACAGAATGATGGCTATTCAGTAGCATTTCGCGCGCGCCGCTTTTAAAAACGCCGCAATCCCACGGAAGCACTGATCGCTTTCAACATCGTCGATGAGAGTTTATGAATACTCGTAAAAATCCGCTGCAAGCGTTCGTGATGTCGTGCCTGGTGGCAGGCTGGGGTCTGGTTTATGTCGGTCGCGTTAAATGGGCGGTGCGCGTTGCGGCGCTGCTCTACGTCGGTGTGGTTTTGCTTGGCGTGTGCGGAGTCACGACGACGCCAATCGGTTTGTATGTCTTCGGCATTTTTATCGTCCTGGTCAAACTGGGATCGGCCACGGCGGCAGCGATGTTGGCGCGTAAAGAAGGTAGTTCGGTGGACAGTCCCAGCCGCCGTTTCCATGTGTTTTACGTGGTAACGCTGATCATCGTTTCGCTTGTTCTGCTGGGGCCGTTGAGAGGGCCGACTCTGGGGTTCAAGACTTACTTTATTCCGTCTGGCTCGATGGTTCCGACCCTCTCGATCGGGGACTATATCGTCACCAAAATGCGTATCGACGCGCCGCAGGTTGGCGACATTGTGGTGTATCGCTACAACGGTACGGAGGCGGTCAAACGTGTCGCCGCAGTGGGAGGCGATACGTTGTCGATCGTTGACGGTAAGGTCATTCGCAACGGTGAAAACATGGGGTTGTTCTTTGCGCCGCCAGAGCGTGTGAAGGATCCTCGTTATCAGCAAACGCCGCAGACGGTGATCGAGAAGGATCACGTGTATCTGCTCGGCGATAACCGCGATAGCAGCAACGACAGCCGCTTCATGGGGCAGGTCGCAGTTGAGGATATTGTCGGTAAGGTCACCGGAATCTGGTTTTCAGAAGATCGATCGAGGATTGGCACAGTCTTTCACTGATGAGTCCAATGCTAAAGGGCGAGTTGCGGTGGCTGGTGACCTGTCCTTGAGCGCAAGTCCAAGCGCCCATCAAAATGGTTTTAGGTATGGCCTGGAGGCTGCGGCGGTCACCAACTATTGGCTAGCGATGGGGGCGGTCACTTTCGATAATGCCTGGAGATCTCTTTCCAGATGTATTTGTATCGAAACGTCAGCCAACGGATCAGCAGTTTGTCTATCTGCCGCCGAAAGCGGCTGTTTTCCCGTGCTTTCAAAGTCTCTGCTATGTCTGCCTTCAACTGCTCCGAGTTGAACGCAGACCATATCATTGGAATCACGGTTTCCAGGTTCGTGTGGCAGACAGGTACGACCTCTTCGTAGAGGATTCGCTTTATCTCCTGAGCCGGACAGTGCTGCTCTCAAGTCGCGCAATAACGCTTTGCAACGCCGGGCGCCTGTTCAGCCATTCCTCTTTGGTAATCCCCAGTAAAACCACATCCACCCGAATCCCGTCCTTCTCCACGTTCTGCCGCCGAACGCCCTCAATCTCAAACCCAAACTTCTGATGCATCTTCACAACCGCTGCATTCATCGCCAGCACTTCACAATTCAGCTTCTCCAACCCCGCCACGCCAAACGCGTGATCCAGCATCCAGAATTCGACCACGCTGCCCAAGCCCTTTCCCTGCAACCCGACATCCAGATAAAACGCCCAGTCCGCGCTCTTGTGCAAAACGTTGATCGCATTCAACGAAACAACGCCGACCGCTTGCTCATCCTTGATCACTACGAACACTTGCTGGCGTGGGTTAGCCTGCAAAGAGGCGAGCCAGTTGGCGTGTTCCTGCTCGCTGATTTCATGCGAGGTGTACATGAATTTGCGCACGTCCGGCTGATTGCGCAGGGTGCGGACGTGGGCCTGGTGGGTGGGGCAGGCGTCGATGAGTGGCAGAAATTGCATGGTGATGTCCGTGTCTGGCGGTGGCGATGCTGAACCGGCGCTGTCGCTCAAGCATTACAGCTCCGGCATGTTGCATGACGATTGAGGATTACTGTGCGGCAGGTACGGCAATCCACTCGCTCAGGGTTTGCTGATACTTGCCTGTCTCCTTGCTCAGATGTAGCCACTGATCGACGTACAGTTTCCAGCTGATGTCATCGCGCGGCAGCAAGTAAGCCTTCTCGCCGTACTGCATGTATTGATGCGGATTGACCGCGCACAACCCCGGTTTGAGTTTCTGCTGATACAGCGCTTCCGAGGCGTCGGTGATCATCACGTCGGCGTTGTTGTCGAGCAGTTGCTGGAAGATCGTCACGTTGTCGTGCAGGGCCAGTTGCGCCTTGGGCAGGAAGGCGTGGACGAAGGCTTCGTTGGTGCCGCCGGCGGGTTCGACCAGGCGCACGTTCGGCTGGTTGATTTGCTCGACCGTCTGGTACTTGCTGACATCGGCGCAGCGCACCAGCGGGATCTTGCCGTCGGTGTCGAGGGTGTTGCTGAAGTAGGCTTTTTTCTGCCGTTCCAGCGTCACCGAAATACCGCCCATGCCGATGTCGCACTTACCGGCCTGCATGTCCGGCATCAGGGTTTTCCAGGTGGTTTGCACCCATTGCACTTTGACCCCGAGGCTGTCCGCCAGCGAGCGCGCCATGGCGATGTCGATGCCTTCGAAATCGCCGTCGGGGCGTTTGAAGGTGTAGGGCTTGTAGTCGCCGGTGGTGCAGACGCGCAATTGGCCTTGTTGCTGGATGCTGTCGAGGTGTGAGGTCTGTTCGGCGCCGTGCGCGTTCAAGCTCAGGGCGAACAAGGTACCGAGCACAATTGTGGTTTTTGTCATGTCTGTCGGGCTTCCATGGGATCGGAGCGAGAAGTTAACCACGTTCTCGACGCAGATCCCTATCGTCAGAGGCTGATTACAAGCCCAGGCCTTCCTGCACCGCCAGCAACAGATTATTTTCCGTCAGCGCAATGGCATCCAATTGCTGCCCGGTTTCAATCGACTGCATCCACCAATGGCTTTCACCGTGTTCGTCTACGGTCCTTAGCAAATAGGTGTCCGTGGCTGAAGGATTGATCTGCACCCGTCCGGCGCCATCTTCGGTGAACCGTGCGATGGGATCAAATGTCAGGCTTTGATGATTGGCTTCGATCACCAGTTGATCGATCGCGTAATCATGGCTTTCGCCATCGGGCGAGGTTTCGCAAACGTGGGTCGGGTTGCGGCGGATTTTCAGGCCGACTTCGGTGACCGGTTGCAGCCACGCCTCGATGCGGTGGTACAGGTCGTAGACCTGCGCTGGCCAGCAATCGATCTCCAGCGCCGCATCCGCGTGGGTGTGCCGGGTTTGCTTGAGTTTGGCGGCGAGTTCGTCTGCTTTACTCATTTCGGATCCCTGTTGTTTGATGTCTGCCTGTTAATCGTAGACCGTTCAACGGCGTGCGGCCTTGCCTTGCGTCATGCGCTTGCAACACAAGCGTGTCGAAATCAGCCCTGGCCAAGTGTGGCCAGGATCGAAAACCACGGACGCAGGCGTCCCAAGGAGCGGGTGGATGAAAAAGCTGTTTACAATTTTGGCAGTGATCGCGCTGACAGTCGGTAGCATCGGCATGAGTTCGGCGCGCCAGTCGCAGTCGAGCAAGGCCCAGGCGGAATCGGTGGCGGGGGTGTTCGATTACTACCTGCTGACGCTGTCATGGTCGCCGACGTTTTGTTTGACCCACAAGGCTGACGCGCAGTGTTCCGGCAAGGGTTACGGCTTCGTGCTGCATGGCCTGTGGCCGCAATATGCCAAGGGTGGCTGGCCGGAATCCTGCCCGCCGCTGACCACGCTGAACGCCGCGGAAACCAGCAAAGGCCTGACGCTGTTCCCGACCAAGAAACTGCTCGATCACGAATGGTCGAAACACGGCACCTGCAGCGGCCTCGGCGCGATGGGCTATCTGGATGAAGCCGATAAGGCCGTCGCTGCCGTGAAGATCCCGGAGCAACTGCAACCGTTCAGTTCCTCGTATTATTTCGAAGCTCAGGAAATCGCCGACCTGTTCCGCAAGGCCAACCCGGGCATCCCGGCTGACGGCATTGCGGTGATCTGCAGCGGCCCGGAGTTATCGGAAGTCCGCGTGTGCATGGGCAAGGATCTGCAGTTCGGCGCGTGCGGTAAAGGTGTGAAAACCCAGTGCCGGGCGGGTGATATTCGCGTGCCGCCTTCGCGGTGATGTGAGCGGCTTGTACGGAAAAAACAGGCGCCTTAGGAGGCGCCTGTTTTTTTGCCTGGGAAATCAACAAACCCCTCACAACTGACTAACCGCAAAGAGCAACTCGAAAATAAACCGGCGAACGGTGATCATCCAATCTCGTTGTGCGCCGATATACCTGGGCGGGAGGGCGTGGTTTGCCCCGTGCATCCCGGTGGGCTACGCTCACAAAACATAAGGGTTTACCCGCTGGCGCCCTTGTCGTACCTGCCCAGGACATGCTTTTGCCTATCCCCATTCACGATCCGCAACAGACCCCCGGCACGCTCAAGCGCTTGCCACTTCGCAAGGCGGCGGTGCTGTTTACCGTTGCGGTGTGTCTGTGCCTGTGCGGTTTGTTGTACCTGCAACTGGAGCAGTCGCGGCGTCAGGATCTGGCGGTGGCGCAGATGGCTTCGAGCAATCTGACCCGGGCGATGGCGCAGCAAGCCGAGGATACGTTTCTGGCGGCGGACCTGGTGATGAACAGCCTCGTTGACTGGATTCAGGAGGACGGTCACGGCGCCGCGCAGAAGACGCGTTTGCAGAAGACCTTCGCACGGCGGGTGCAGCAACTCGACCAGTTGCACGGCATGTTTTTCTTCGATCGTGACGGGCAGTGGGTGATTACTTCGTTCCCCGATCTGCCCCGTGGCAACGGCGTGGCCGACCGCGAGTATTTCAAGTTTCATCAGCAGAACGTTTCCACCCTGGCGCATATCGGCCCGGCGATTCGCAGCCGTGAGAATGGCGAGTGGATCATCCCGATCTCCAGGCGCGTGAACGATCAGGCCGGCAATTTCCAGGGCGTGCTGCTGGCCGGGATCAAGATGGCGTACTTCGATCAGTTCTTTAAAAGCTTCAGCCTCGATGACAACGGCATCATGTTCCTCGGTCTCACTGACGGCACCTTGCTTGCCCGCCGGCCATTCGATGAATCGCTGATTGGCAGCTCGCTGGCGAAGGGCGATATTTATAAGACGTTGCTGCCTAATGCCGCTGCCGGTACCGCCATGCTCGATTCGTTTGTCGACGGCGTCACGCGTTTGTATGGCTACCGGCAGTTGGCGTCGTATCCGCTGGTGGTTTCCGCCGCGACGTCGCGCGATACGATTCTCAAGGGTTGGTACGCGCGGGCGTTTCAGTCCAGCGTGATTGTCGCGTTGCTGGTTCTCGGCGTGGGTCTGTTTGGCTGGGTGTTCATTCATCAGGTCCGCGATGGCGAGCGCATCGAACGGAATCTGCGCAAGGCACAGCGCACGCTGGAGCAGATTGCGACGCACGACAGCCTGACCGGGCTGGCCAACAGGCGTTTGTTCGAGCGGTCGCTGGAAATCGAGTTTGCCCGCGGTGCGCGGCAGGTCAGCCCGGTGAGTCTGATCATGCTCGATATTGATTTTTTCAAACGCTACAACGATGCCTACGGGCATGTGGCGGGGGATCAATGTCTGGCGCAAGTTGCCCAAGTGTTGAAGGCCTGCTGTCAGCGCAAGTCGGATCTGGCGGTGCGGTATGGGGGAGAGGAGTTTGCCGTGTTGTTGCCGGACACCGACATCAATGGTGCGCTGGCGATCGCCGGGCAGATCCGTCGCAGCGTGATCGACAAACACATCACCCACAGCGGCTCGCCGACGGAATATCTCACCGTCAGCCTGGGCTGCTATTCGTTCATTCCGAACGGCAATGATGATCCGGAAGTGTTTATCCAGCGTGCCGATGCGGCGTTGTATCAGGCGAAGAATGCCGGGCGGAATCGTGCGGCGGTGTTGTCGCTGGAGAGTGGGTTGGCCGAGTTGATGCGCTCGGATCGCTGATCTTCAGTTCGCCACAAAAACTGTGGAAGCGAGCCTGCTCGCAAAGGCGTCATGTCAGCCACATACGGCACATCTGACAGAACGCTTTCGCGAGCAAGCTCGCTCCCACGGGGTGCTATGGCAGACCCGCCACCGGTTTATCTAGGGTGGCTCTTGTTCGTTCAGCCGCCCGTGCCACCGCCCGCACCGCCCGTTCCGCCGCCGGCCGCGCCCGTGCCACCGCCTGCACCCGAACCCGAACCGCTGGCGCCGCCATTGGTGCCAGTGCCGGTGTTGGTGCCCGTATTAGTGCCGGAGCCGGTACCGCCCGACGTGCTGCCGCCCGCCGGGGCGCCCGGGGTGTTGTTCGGTGGCATGGTCGTGCTGGTCGGGCCACCGGATTTGGTGCCGGTCGCATCGGCGCCGTCATTGGCGGCGAAGCTGGCGGCCGAGGCCGTGGCCAACAGGCCGGCCAGCAATAATGAGGTGAATTTGCGCGTCATCATGATCCGTCTCCAAAAAGGGGATATACCTGATGTTGGTCTGGCGCGCAGACGCCTTGGTGCCGGCCGGCTGACGAGCGGTCAGCGGCACGGTGTCGGGGCACAGGCGCAGGCTGGCGCCGATGTCGCACACGCCTGCGGACATTCGCAGCGCAGAAATACGCGTGCGGCGTCCGCAAGAGCCGCGCTCTTTTGCTCGCCGATGGCCGGGCGTTGAGGGGTTGTCCACTGTTGCCATTCCAGATGCTGCGCGGCGATGCCCAATGGGCCGACCATGAACAACAAGCCGAGACGGGTGAGGGTTTGTCGACGGTTGAGGCTGGTTTTACCCGCGCGGTAAACGCTGTGGACCGGCGAGTTCAAGGGCGAGTGCATGGCGGACATGGCGGGCGATACTCAAGGTGGGCATCCGTTGCCTGAGTGCAATTAAGAATTGATCGCATTCTAGTGGCACTGCTCCAGCGCTGGCAATTGTCCTGCGCAAATTTTTCTCGACGCCAGTGGCCTCCTGATCTTCCGGAATATTGGCTATTTGTCGAAGCGGGTCCCGGGACTAACGTAGCCACACATTCACTTGCTGCCCGGAGCCACCATGAAACCTCGTACCGATTTTTACACCGCTTCCCCTGACGCGCTGAAGGCGATGATCGCCCTGGAAACCGCGGTGTCGAAACTGCCGCTGGAAAAGACCCTGATCGAACTGGTCAAGTTGCGCGCCTCGCAAATCAATGGCTGTGCTTTCTGCATCGACATGCACACCACCGATGCGATCAAGGGCGGCGAAACCCCGCGTCGTCTGTTCGCCGTGACCGCCTGGCGTGAAGCGCCGTTCTTCAGCGACCGCGAACGTGCCGCGTTGCTGTGGACTGAATCGCTGACTCAACTGAGCCTGACTCACGCCCCGGACGAAGACTACGACGTCGTCGCTGCGCAGTTCTCGCCCAAGGAAATGGTCGACCTGACCGTGGCCATCAGCACCATCAACAGTTGGAATCGTCTGGCCGTCGGTTTCCGCAAAACCCCGCAAGCTTAAGCCACACCGCAACTCTCTTTTGGGAGGGCTGCACAAATGATCAATGCCCATCCGCACTCGGCGCGGCCGGTGGTTGCACCTTGCGCATCAAGGGCACCATCGCCGTGGCGATGACGAAGCACGCGCCGATCATCAGAAACGTGTCGCCATAGGTCTGGGTTTGCGCCTCGCGGTAGGTCAATAACCATAACTGGCGCAGGCTCGCGGTGACGCCGACGTCACCGCTCTGGCCCAAATTCGCCAGGTTGCCGCCGACCTGGGACAGCCACTGATTCATCGCCTCGTTGCTGCTGTTCAGATGCTCGGCCAACCGGGTGAAATGCAGGTTGGTGCGGTCATTCAGAATGGTCGCGCACGCGGCAATGCCAATCGCGCCACCGAGGTTGCGCATCAAGTTGAACAGGCCCGAAGCATGCTTCAAGCGTGCTGGCGCCAACCCTCCCAACGTCAGCGTCACGGCCGGCGGCACTGCCAGTTGCTGGGCAATCCCGCGTAATGCCTGCGGCAACATCAATTGCCCGGCGCCCCAATCGTGGGTGATCGGACTGAACTCCCACATTGACACCGCAAACAATCCCAGCCCGATCATCATGATCCAGCGCAGATCGACGCGATTCGCCAAAAAGGCATACAGCGGAATGGCCATGATCTGGAACACACCGGTGGAAAAAACCGCCAGACCAATGTCCAGCGCACTGTAGCCACGCACCCGTCCGAGAAATAACGGCGTCAGGTAAATCGTCGCGAACAGACCGATCCCGGTGACAAAGGAAAAGAAGCAGCCGAGGGCGAAATTGCGATCCTTCAGCGCGCGCAGATCGACGATCGGATTGGCCACGTGCAACGTGCGTCCAATGAAGGCCAAACCTGCCAGGCCACTGATCCACGCCGTGGTCAGAATCGTCTGGTCGCTGAACCAGTTCCAGCGCGGGCCTTCTTCGAGGGTGTATTCCAGGCAGCCGAGAAACAGCGCGAGAAAGACCATGCTCAGGTAGTCCGCGCCCTTGAGCAGCGACAGTTCCGGTTGGTCGATTTTCACCAGCATCGGTACCGCGACCGCGACAAAAATCCCCGGCACCAGGTTGATATAGAACAGCCAGTGCCACGACGAAATATCGGTGATCCAGCCGCCAATCACCGGCCCCATCGTCGGTGCCAGTGAAGCGACGGCGCCGATGGTCGCGGCGGCAATCACTCGTTGTTTGCCGGTGAAGAAAAAGAACGCGGTGGTGAACACCAGCGGAATCATCGAACCGCCGAGAAACCCTTGCAGCGCGCGAAAAGCAATCATGCTCTGGATATTCCAGGCCACGCCGCAGAGCAGGCTGGCGAGAGTGAAACCGACCGCCGAAGCGCAGAACAACCACCGCGTCGAGAACACCCGCGACAGCCAGCCCGATAAGGGAATCACGATGATCTCCGCGATCAGATAACTGGTCTGCACCCACGCCGTTTCGTCGGTGCCCGCAGACAGTCCGCCGCCAATATCGCGCAACGACGCCGAGACGATCTGGATGTCCAACAGCGCAATGAACATGCCGACGCACATGGTGGCGAAGGCGAACACCTTGGTCGCGGTGGCCATGTCCGCCGCGTTGAACGGTTGTGCAGGGGCGGCGAGGGTGGCGCTCATGGCGCGACGGCCACGGCGGAAGATTCAGGCTGGACGCGGGTGTCGACTTCTGCCGTCACTGAGAGGCCCGGACGCAGATGGCCGAGCACGCCGTCGGCCGGATCGAGGAGGATGCGCACCGGCACCCGCTGGACGATTTTGGTGAAGTTGCCGGTAGCGTTTTCCGGCGGCAGTACGCTGAATTGCGAACCGGTGGCGGGAGCGAGGCTGTCGAGGCGGCCATGGAATTCCTGCCCGGAAAGCACATCGGCGCGGATGCTGACCCGTTGCCCGGGTTTCATCCGAGCCAGCTGGTCTTCCTTGAAATTGGCATCGACCCACAAGCCACTCGCCGGCACCACCGACAATTGTTGCGAACCGGCCTGCGCATAGGCACCGACCCGCGCGCGGCGGTTGCCGATGACCCCGTCGACCGGTGCGCGGAGTTCGGTGTAGCCGACGTTCAACCGCGCCAGATCACGTTCCGCGATGGCTTGCTGAAGGGCGGCGCGGGCTTGTTGTTTCTGCGTTTCGATCACCGCCAGCTGCCGTTGCGCGGCGAGCAATTCGGCCTGGGCGCGGGCGCTGAGCGCTTGCGCAGTTTTGAAAGTGGCGTCGGCGCGTTGCGCACTTTCCACCGACACGGCGTTGGTCGTCACCAGACGTTTATAGCGTGCGTTGTCATCCCGCGAACGCGCGGTTTCCGCAGCGGCGGTATCGATGCCGGCGCGGGCCTGACCGATCACCGCTTGCTGCAGTTGTTCGGTGGCGTCGAGGTTGGCCAGCAAGGCTTGTTCCGCCGCCACCGCGCCTTCGGCCTTGGCCAGATTGGCGCGGTAGTCGCGGGCGTCGAGACGGATCAACACGTCCCCGGCCTTCACGTGCTGGTTGTCGCTGACCAGCACCTCATCGATGTAACCGGCGACTTTCGGCCCGATCACCGTCACGTCGCCACCGATATAGGCATCGTCGGTTTCTTCGAGAAAACGTCCGGTGCCCCACCAATGCACCACGTACAGCGCGATGAACACCAGCGCGATCAATCCGGCACCGAGCATCAACAGACGTTTGCGCAGCGGCGCTTTGCGCTGGGTCGGCACCGCGAGATCGGGTTCGAGGGTGGGCATGCTGGTCATCGCGTCATTCCTGCGGAAATGGATCGTTATTACGGACGTAATATGACGCGAGTAATATTTTGTGGCAATTCCTTTTTGCCGCCGATCGTCAGATGGCGGCGGTTAGAACGCTTCGTTAATCGACATCTGATATGCCAGTCATAGTCCTTGCCGCTTTTGTTCCTTTTAACTTTCTCGACAACAGCTCAACGACAGGGCTTATAAAGCGTCGAATTTATAACTAAAGGTTCTAACTGAACTGTCAGATCTGACAGTGTGGTCATTACTGGGCGGAGTGATGATTGGGTAGCGTTCGACTTCGATGAGCCAGACGCCTTCTATGAGTCCTTTATGTCAGGAGTTGCAAACATGAGTGATGTGACATTTCCAGGCGCAATCAACGGCGTTATCAGTTGCCGTTCTCAGCCAATGAATGGAGTAAAAGTCAGAGTTGGCCCGTTACCAGAGACGCAAATAGGCGCGATATTGCAGCTTTCCTGGCAGGGATACAGCGACCGCAATGGCCAGACTCCAATTCCGGGCACCTCCACGTCGCTGAATCACCTCTTGACTCAGGACGACATCGATAAAGGTCTCGATAAAACCATTGGCGATTGGCTTGAGCATATCAAACCGATAAAAGTTGGCTCGGCCCGTGCTAGTTATACGATCAACGGCGCCGGGGGTAAAACAGCCCTGATCGACGTTATTTTGTTGAATACCTCCAACGAATCCTGTGACGAGGCCTGAGAAACTCTGCTGACTGCCGTCTATGTGCCCGGCCATTTCCGAGGCACATAGAGGGTTGCCAGTGCCCAGCGGTCATTATTTTCTTTGAAAATATTGCACAACGACTGAAGCACGCTCTACGCCGGGTATCAGTCGAGGAATCCGTTGCCTCCCCTTAATAGTAACCATTACTATTCACGCCCATTCCTCAGCACACCACCCATACCCCCATGCGTCCCCGCAGACCCGGCTTTTTCGAGCATTACGAAGAGTTGATCGGCACCTGGACTCGGCGTCTGCGCAATCGCGCGCAGGCCGAGGATCTGGCGCACGACACCTTTGTGCGGGTGCTTGAGTCGGATTCGGCGGCGGTGCACCAGCCTCGGGCGTATTTGCATCAGACCGCGCGCAACATCGCGGTCGATGGCTATCGGCGCGAGGATCGGCGGGGCGCCATGGAGTCGCAGGCAATCGATCACGGTGAGTCGTCGTCCGGCGACCCGGAGCATTATATGCATGCGATCCAGTTGGCCGATTCCATCGAACGGGCGCTCGCCGAGTTGCCGGTCAATTGCCGAAAGATCTTCGTCTGGCAGAAGATCGAGGGCCTGACCCAGGCGGAAATCGCCGAACGCCTGGGGTTGTCCAAGAACATGGTCGAAAAGTATATGATCCGCACCCTGCGGCATCTGCGTGATCGCCTCGATGGGCTGCAGTCATGAGCGGCCGCAGCTTTTCATCCCCAGCCAAACAGGACATTCCATGATGGATACTCGTGATTGCGCGTGCGGGCAAACAACGGTGCGCGATGACGCGGCTCGCTGGTTTGTGCGTTTGCAGGAGCCGGCGGTCAGTGCCGACGAGCAGCAGCGCTTTGACGCCTGGCTGATTGAACATCCGCAGCACCGTGACGAATTCCAGTTGCTGCAAGGCTTGTGGTCGGCGGCGGATTTGCTGCCGGCGCCGCGCCTTAAGGCCCTTGTTGAAACCCCGCCAACTCGCCACCAACGTCGTCCGTTGCTGCGTTATGCCGTAGCTGCCAGTGTGCTGGCGGTGGCGCTCGGCCTCGGTCTGTTCAGCGGTCTGAATCATCCGGGCGGTTACAGTGCCGAGTTCACCACTGCGCTGGGCGAGCGCAAGCATGTGGCATTGCCGGACGGTTCGGTAATCGATTTAAACAGTCGCAGCCGCTTGCAGGTGCGTTATGAACAGGATCGGCGGCTCATCGAATTGAGCGAGGGCGAGGCGATGTTCAGCGTTCAGCACGACACCTCGCGACCGTTCGTGGTCGAGGCCGGCAGCGGCAAAGTCACCGTCACCGGAACCCGTTTCGATGTGCGCCGCGACGTCACGCAGACTCGCGTGGCGGTGGAGCAGGGCACGGTGAAAGTGCAGGGCCGTGATGCGCCGGACAATCAATTCATCAGCCTGACCGCAGGCCTCGGTAGCTATGTCGATGCCCAAGGCAAAGTTGCCGCAGCGTATGCGGTGAATCCCGCAGAACTCACCGCTTGGCGTAGCGGCAAACTGGTGTTCAACAACGCCAGCCTCAGCGAAGTCGCGGCAGAAGTGTCGCGTTATCGCGAAAAACCGCTGACGATCAGCAACCCCGCCGTAGCCGGTTTGCGCCTGACCAGCGTGTTCAAATCCGACAACACCGAAGCCTTGCTCAAAGCCTTGCCGAGCATCCTGCCGGTGGCCGTGCGTACACACACGGACGGCAGTCAGGAAATTATTTCAAAATAAAATTCAGGTTTTTTTCGAGTTCATCGTCTTCCTGTTCAACTGCAACTGGTTTGCATTAACAGCCGCACACTCTTGCGATCCACAGGACTACGTTCGACGTGAAAACCACCCCTGCCAATAACAAAAAATCCCCTTGGTTGCCGCTGGCCCTCGCGCTGGCGGTCAACGCCGCGATGCCGCTGGCGTTTGCCGGCGAAGCCATTCATATCCGCGCACAACCGCTGGGTCAGGCCCTGAGCGAGCTGGGCCAGCAGACTTCCCTTCAGGTGTTTTTCAGCCCCGATCTGGTCGCCGGCAAACAGGCCCCGGCCGTCGATGGCGACATCTCGCCGGAGCAGGCATTGCGTGAGTTGCTGCAAGGCAGCGGTCTGGATTATCAGATCAACGAAGGTTCGGTGACTCTGTCGCCCGCTGCGACTTCTGCCGCCAGTAATGGCCCGCTGGAACTGGGCGTCACCGACATCAAAGTGGTCGGCGACTGGCTCGGTGATGCCAACGCTGCCGTGGTACAAAACCACCCCGGCGCACGCACGGTGATTCGCCGCGAAGCGATGGTCGAGCAGGGCGCAATGAACGTCAGCGACGTGCTCAAGCGTGTGCCCGGCGTGCAGGTGCAGGACAACAACGGCACCGGCGGCAGCGATATTTCCCTCAACGTCGGCGTGCGCGGTCTGACTTCGCGCCTGTCGCCGCGCTCCACCGTGTTGATCGATGGCGTGCCTGCAGCATTCGCGCCGTACGGCCAACCGCAATTGTCGATGGCGCCGATTTCTTCTGGCAACCTCGACAGCATCGACGTCGTGCGTGGTGCCGGTTCCGTGCGCTATGGGCCGCAGAACGTCGGTGGTGTAATCAACTTCGTCACCCGCGCGATTCCGGAAAAAACCACCGGTGAAATCGGCACGACGCTGGAAACCACCCAGTACGGCGGCTGGAAGCACATCGACACCGCGTTCCTCGGTGGCACCGCCGATAACGGCATGGGCGTGGCGTTGTTGTACTCGGGCGTCAACGGCAACGGCTACCGCGAGCGCAACAACGGCAATGACATCGACGACGTGCTGCTCAAGACCCACTGGGCGCCGACCGATCAGGATGATTTCAGCCTCAATTTCCACTATTACGACGCCAGCGCCGACATGCCCGGCGGCCTGACGCAAAAGCAGTACGACGACAAACCGTACGACTCGGTACGCGACTACGACCAGTTCAGCGGCCGGCGCAAAGACGTGTCGTTCAAGTGGATCCGGCAGATCGATGAGCGCACCCAGGCCGAAGTGCTGACCTACTACACCGACAGCTTTCGTGGCAGCACCATCGCCGCGCGCGACCAGAAAACCCTCAGCTCGTACCCGCGCTCCTATTACACCCTCGGCGTCGAGCCGCGTGTGTCGCGGGTCTTCGATGTCGGCCCGACCACGCAGGAAGTCAGCGTCGGTTATCGCTACCTGAAAGAAGCGATGCACGAACAGTCGAGCCGTCTGGCGCTGGTCAATAACCAGCCTGTCGTAACGCCGACGTCTGATGGCCACGTGTTCCAGGATCGCACCGGCGGCACCGAGGCCAACTCGGTCTACGTCGACAACAAGATCGACGTCGGCAACTGGACGATCACCCCGGGCATTCGCTTCGAACACATCAGCACCGACTGGCATGATCGCGCCGTGCTCGACACCGCCGGCAAACGCGTGCCGGAGAAAAACCGCAGCATCGAAAGCAACGAACCGCTGCCGGCGCTGAGCGTGATGTATCACCTGTCGGATGCGTGGAAGCTGTTCGCCAACTACGAAACCTCGTTTGGCAGCCTGCAGTATTTTCAGCTGGGGCAGGGCGGCTCGGGTGATCAGACTGCCAACGGGCTGGAGCCGGAAAAGGCCAAGACTTACGAAATCGGTACGCGCTACAACGATGATGTTTGGGGCGGGGAAGTGACGCTGTTCTACATCGACTTCGATGACGAACTGCAATACATCAGCAACGACGTCGGCTGGACCAACCTCGGCGCGACCAAGCACCAAGGCATCGAAGCGTCGGTGCATTACGACATGGCCGCGCTCGATCCGCGCCTCGACGGTCTGACTGCCAACGCCGGTTTCACTTACACCCGCGCCACGTATGAGGGTGAGATTCCGGGCTTCAAGGGCCGCGATCTGCCGTTCTATTCGCGCCAGGTGGCAACGGTTGGTTTGCGTTACGACATCAACCGCTGGACCTACAACATCGACGGTTTCGCCCAATCGAAACAACGCTCGCCGGGTACCGGTGTGAACGCCGATGGCAGCTTCAACGGCAACTACATCACTGAGGGCACGGCGGACGGGCAGTACGGCGACATCCCGGGTTACGTGACCTGGAACGTGCGTGGTGGCTATGACTTCGGGCCGCAGGTGTCGAATTTGAAGTTGGGCGCGGGGGTGAAGAATATCTTCGACAAGCAGTACTTCACCCGTTCCAGCGACAACAATTCGGGGATGTATGTGGGCGCGCCAAGGACGTTCTTTGTGCAGGCCAGCGTCGGTTTTTAAAACGTAAGATAACTGATCGTTCCCTCGCTCTGCGTGGGAACGCAGCCCGGGACGCTCTGCGTCCCAAAGCGGACGCGGAGCGTCTATTGAGGCATTCCCACGCAGAGCGTGGGAACGATCTCACACCTTCAAGACTTTCCCGCCAATGGCCACAGCCACCAACAGCACCGCCATCAGCCCAAAGGCAAAACTCAAACTGCTGGCGTGCGCGACAAAACCGATCACCGCCGGCCCCGCCAGAATCCCCGCATAACCCAGCGTGGTAATCGCCGGCACCGCGATGCTTTCCGGCATCACCGTCTGCTTGCCCACCGCTGTGTACAGCACCGGCACGATGTTCGAGCAGCCGGCGCCGACGAGTGCGTAACCCACCAGTGCCGCTTCCCAGCTCGGCGCGAATGTGGCCAGAAATAATCCCGCTGCCGCCAACAGACCGCCAAACAAAATGATCCGGGTGGCACCGACAATCCGCACAATCCGGTCACCCATCAAACGCCCCGCCGTCATGGTCAACGCAAACGCCGCATAACCCAGACCCGCGTACGCCGTGTCGATCCCGCGCTCCTGGGCCAGAAACACTGCGCTCCAGTCCAGTGCCGCGCCTTCGGTGAGAAAGACGATGAAGCACATCCCACCGATAAACAGCACGATGCCGTGAGGAATCGCGAATGCCGGGCCCGAGCTTTCACTGCCGTACGGCAACATGTGCGGCACGCATTTGACCAGCGCCGCGATCAACACCCCGACCACCACCAGCATTGCCGCCAGCGGCGTCAAACCCAGGCCGAGCAAGGCACTGACGCCCGCCGCGCCGACAATCCCGCCGAGGCTGAACAAACCATGAAAGCCCGACATCATGTTCTTGCCGCTGGCGCGCTCGACGATCACCGCTTGCAGGTTCACCGTCGAATCCACCGTGCCGAGCCCGGCGCCGAACATGAACAAGGTGGCGATCAGCGCCGGAATCGACGACACCGTGGCCAGCAATGGCAATGCTGCGCAGATCAGCAGCGTGCCGCCAGTTGCAACGCGTCGGCAGCCGAAGCGCGTGGCCAGAATCCCCGCCAATGGCATCGCCAGAATCGAACCGACACCGAGGCACAGCAGCAATAAACCGAGCGTGCCTTCATCCAGCCCGGCGCGCGCCTTGGCGTACGGCACCAAGGGCGCCCACGCGGCAATGCCGAGCCCGGCGATGAAAAAGGCGATGCGCGTGGACATCTGTTGCAGGCGTCCGGGGACGAAGGTGGCTTGGGCGTTGAGGCTGGTCATATCGATCCTTGGCAAAAAACTTCGCGTCCCCGAAGGACAGTGATTCAGCGATGAGGTTCGATCGCTGGTCATTCGAGAAAGTACAGACTGCATCGTACCCTGTAGGAGTGAGCCTGCTCGCGATAGCGTAGTGTCAGTCGATATTTTTTGTCTGACACACCGCTATCGCGAGCAGGCTCACTCCTACATTGGATTGCGGTTTACAGTGGGTTTCTTCTGCAACAGGGATAAAGGGTGATGACACAGTTCTACGATGCACGGGGCAATATCTACGGCGTGGTTTCGCCCCAGGCACTGCGTCAGGCGGGCATCGACTTACCCGCCAGCGCCGCGCAGTGCGCCTCGTCCCGCCAGTCGTGGAGCAACGCGGCGATCAGCCTCTGCTGCGACTGGCCCGAAGACCAGCGCCCAGCGAACAGCAAATCCCACCGCAGCGACGGCTTGCTGATCGGCCCGTTCCAGTCCTCGCCGCCGTTCGATGTGCTGATCGTCAACACCGACGGCTCCCTCGCCGAACGCAGTGGCAATGGCTTGACGATTTTCTCCCAGGCGCTGACCGAGCAAGGCTTGATGCCTCAGGACGGCGCGTTGCTGCGCGTGCATCACGACAAGGGCAGCGCCGTGGAAACGTCGGTGAAACCAGCCGACGTCGAAGGCGTTCAGGGCTTCTGGCTCGACCTCGGCCAACCCGGTTTCGGGCCGCGCGCAGTGGCCGCGCAGAACGTGGGAAGCGTCGACTTCAACGGGCGCGACGTGAGTCAGGTCAAGCCACTGGTGACACTCGATCCGGCGTGGTCACACAGCCAGTTTGTACGCATCGGCAATCCGCATTGCGTGACGCTGTTGGGTGATCATGCAGCGTTGCCGAGCAATGAACAGATGCGCGAATCGCCCCTGCACGAAGGCCTGACCCAAATTGCCTATGCCATGCCGACCGGCGCTGGAGAACCCTGCCCGGCGGGCGTCAATCTGCAATGGGCGGTGCGGGAATCTGCACAGCGAATCGTCGCCCGGGTCTTCGAACGAGGTGAAGGGCCGACCGCATCATCCGGCACCAGCGCCAGTGCGGTGGCCAGCGCGGCCTGGCGGGTGGGCTGGGTGGCGGCGGGGGAGGTGCAGGTGGTCATGCCCGGTGGCACCGCGCCGATTTTGCTCGAAGAAGCGGAAGGAGAATTAGTGCGGGTCAGACTGTTCGGCACGGCGCGGTTGATGAACTGAATTCAAAACCGCCATCGCTGGCAAGCCAGGCTCCCACAGGGTTGTGTGCTGAATACAAATACCATTCAAATACATAACCCTGTGGGAGCGAGCCTGCTCGCGAAAGCGGTATATCAGTCACATGGATGTTGAATCTGTCGGCCTCTTCGCGAGCAGGCTCGCTCCCACATTGGATTCAGGTGGGCACGAATAATGCGTTCACACAAAAAACCTGTGGGAACCTGGCTTGCCAGCGATGAGGCCCTCAGCTCCAACAACCCTCTCAGATCAGTTGCGGACTGAACTCCACCACCGGCATCTGCCGCTTCATCAACACCTTGCCGCCGCGTATCGAATACAACGGCAGGCCCTGACTGCGGATCACCTCGTAATCACTGTCCGCCGACAGAATCAGCAGGTTCGCCGGGCGTCCCTGTTCCAGACCGTAACGCTCGCCCAAGTGCATGGCTTTGGCGCTGTTGTCGGTCACTAGATCCAGCGCACTTTGCAGGTTGCGATAGCCGAGCATGTGGCAGATGTGCAGCCCGGCTTCGAGCACGCGCAGGATGTTGCCGTTACCCAGCGGATACCACGGATCGACGATGGAGTCCTGACCGAAACACACGTTCATCCCGGCTTCGAGCAACTCGTTGACGCGCGTTACACCACGGCGTTTCGGGAAGTTGTCGAAGCGTCCTTGCAGGTGGATGCTTTCGGTTGGGCAGGAGACAAAACTGATCCCGGAATGCCCGAGCAGGCGGAACAGTTTGGCGCAGTAAGCGTTGTCGTACGAACCCATCGCCGTGGTGTGGCTGGCGGTGACGAGGGCGCCCATGTCGCGGCTGCGTGCTTCCTCGGCGAGTACTTCGAGGAAGCGTGAGTGTGGGTCGTCGGTTTCGTCGCAATGCACATCGACCAGGCAACCGGTGCGCTCGGCCAGGTCCATCAGAAACTTCACCGAACTGACGCCCTGATCGCGGGTGTATTCGAAATGCGGAATGCCGCCGACCACGTCGGCGCCCATGCGGATCGACTCTTCCATCAGCTCACGACCGTTGCGAAACGACTCGATGCCTTCCTGCGGGAACGCGACGATTTGCAGATCGATCAGGTGACGGCTTTCCTCGCGCACTTCGAGCATGGCTTTGAGCGCGGTGAGTTGCGGGTCGGTGACGTCGACGTGGGTGCGCACGTGCTGAATGCCGTGGGCCGCCAGGGTCTGAATGGTTTTCTTCGCGCGGGTCTTGGTGTCTTCTTCGGTGATGGTGACCTTGCGCTCGCCCCAGCACTCGATGCCTTCGAACAGCGTGCCGCTCATGTTCCAGCGCGGCTCACCGGCGGTGAGGGTGGCGTCGAGGTGAATGTGCGGCTCGACGAAGGGTGGCACCACCAGATTGCCGCCGGCGTCGAGGTCGTTCGGGCCCAGCGTCGGGGCTTCGGTCTGGCGGGCGATGCTGCGGATCAGCCCGTCTTCAAGGTGCAATTCGTGCAAACCTTCCTGGTTGCGCAGTCGAGCGTTGATGATGTGCATCAGGCGAATCCTTTTTTATAAGTCTTGTAGTGGCGCGGTCGCGCGGCGAGCGCCGAGCACGCCGGTGACGATGACATACGTTAGCGCGGCAGCGGCAATCCCTACCAGCGGCGCGACCCACGGCGAATTGAACGCGGCGACGGTACCAACCGCGTAAGCGCCGAGGCCCGGCCAGTTGAACGCCGGCAACCGTGCGTCGGCGAGGCGCGGATAGTGCCCGCGCCAGCGGTAGAAAAAGTCCGCCATGATCACCCCGCCAATCGGCGGAATCACCGTGCCGAGCAAAATCAGGTACGGCACCAGCATGTCGTACATGCCGAGCAAAGCGAGCAGGGTGCCGATCACTGCACCGGCGAGGGTGACGGTCTTGCGCCGTCCGGTGCGCAGCAGATTGCAACCGGCGACGGCGAAGTTGTAAATGGTGTTGTCCTGAGTGCTCCAGATGTTCAGCAACAGCATGGCCATCGCGGCCATGGCGAAACCTTGCAACAGCAGCACTTCAACCACGTCCGGCTGTTGATAGACGATGGCGCCGTACGCGCCGATCAGCACCATCAGACCATTGCCTATGAAGAAACCGATCAGGCTGGCCAGCACCGCGACCCGCGCCGAGCGCGAGAAACGCGTCCAGTTGGTCGCTTGCGTCGCGCCGCTGACGAAGGTGCCGAACACCAGCGTAATGGCCGTCGACCAATCCAGCGAACCGCTTGGCACGACGCTGAGCAAGCCTTCGAAACCGCCGACTTTCACCGTGGCCACCCACATCGACAGCATCAGCAGCAACATCATTGCCGGCACCGCGATGTACGACAGAATCTCCAGCCCGCGATAGCCGACATACGCGGTGGCGCAGAACACCAGACCGAACAGCACCATCAAACCGAGCACCGTGCTCTGATCCAGTCCGAAGTATTTGCCGAGCACCACCGCAGCCGTCGCAGTGCCCCAGGCGTACCAGCCGATCTGGGTGAAACCAAGAATCAGGTCGCTGAGCTTGCTGCCGACTTCGCCGAAGCAGAAGCGCCCCATCAACACCGAGTTGAGGCCGCTCTTGAAAGCGATGTACCCCAGACCCGCCGCGTACAGGCCGAGCAGCAGGTTGCCGACGACGATCACCGCCATCATCTCGCCGAAACTGAAGGCCACGCCGAGCTTGCCGCCGGCAAACATGGTCGCGGTAAAAAACGTGAAGCCCAGTAACACCATCGCCGTGGAGGCCAGGCCTTTGCGCGCGTGCATCGGTACTTCGCTGAGGGGGTAATCGTTACCGGGGGCGTGCTGCGTCATGGGGCGGTCCTTGCTGGAGAGGAATAGACACGGGAAAGGGCTGCAGCGGTCGTGCCAAATGCCGGGGGGCGCGGGCTATGTATAGACGAGTCGCGCGGATCGGCGCGAAAGCGGTGCAATTGAATGCAATTGAGCCCCATGTAGGGGCAAGTCGATAAACGAGCTATTAGTTGGACAGGAAGTGTCGGCAATTAGAGGTTTCGCATTCCTGTTCAATTGTTTTGAATGTCGTTCATCTTGTTTCTTTGTAATTGTTTGTAGTTGAAATCTGTTTTGTTTAATCGGTTGGGTCGAATAACGTGCGCTTGAATTTTGGGCTCAATAGATAAGTGATCCTATTGAGTGGCTCTACCTCATGTTTTCCGTTATTTCATGGTGAAAGTTGTGTCTGAAGAAGTAGTGATGAAAGGCGAGTCATTTGAGCTGCATGGTTTAGTGGATGCTGCTGAGGTCAAAGGCGCATTGGTTGCGTTTAAAGGCAGCAAGCCTTACATGGCTGCGCTGAGTTATTACGAAAGTGCACTGTTGCAAGAAAAATCCACCGATATGTTTGTTGTCATCAGCCTGCTGAAGGAAACGCTGCAAAACATGGGAGGGAATCATCCGTCCCCAGCATTCAATAGCCTCGTCGAAAAAATTGATGACTATCATCGTCGACTACAGAACACCGTGATGATGGTCAGCAAAGATGTGCCAAATCACATGCATTTCGTCTGGGTGGGAGGGGCGGCATTTGGCGCTAATCAACGCGACTATTTCAATATATGGAAAGCCCAAGCGCCCAAGGGTTTTACCTTCAGCATCTGGTACGACCCCGAGGCGTTGATGGCATTCGATGTCAGCCGGACGCTTATCCAGGCGGCGAAGGCGGACGCTATGCTGGCTTTGGGCGACAACCCTCTCGCCAATACCCAGCTCATCAAGGCCTATGAATCAAGGCTGGTCGCACTGCGTCGACAGGCGGCCGGTTTCATTGAGCAGGCGCAGTTGCGTGGACTCAGTCCGGACGCGGCACGCATAGAGTTCCTCGTCGAGGCATTCGGTCAGAACAAGGCGCAACTTGAGGTTGCCCGAGCACGGTATCTGCAGAGCCACCTCGAGCTGGCTGCCGATAACGTCCAACTGCAAGACGCGCGGCAGGCGTTCAAATCGCACTTCCTCTGGTCTGCTTACAACCGTGAGATTTCTCTCAGGGGCAACTTTGCTGCTGCGTCCGATATCGTCCGCTTGCAGGTCGAAGCTCGAGAGGGGGGCGTCTACAGTGATCTTGATTATCTGCCTCCGCTGGTACAGGAAATGGCAGGCGTCAATGTTGCAGGATTCGACGAGAAAGCGCGAACGGGTGTGTTGCAGTTATTGCTCAATCATAATGAAACCTTAATGCCCGGTCGGGACGCCAATCGATATGCGGATTTTCTGAAATATATTCCGCAAGAGCATATTGCTGCTCTGGAAGCATTTGCTAAATCCAAACCCTTACTGCATCAGATCTTTGCACCCGTAACGGCGCAAGCAACGCCAGCCGACATATTTGGAATGGGCTCGCCCTTTGATGATAAGGGCAATATCCCTAGCTTGATGAATGCGTATATAGCTGCGCATCCGCAAGCGGGGATGACGCTGACCACGATGAATCTTATCCGCTACTACTACGACACTATCGAAGTCGTAGAGCGAGAATTAGATCAGAAGGGTAAGGCGTGGGGGGATGAGGAAACGTTCAATATCATTGTGCGGAAACTGGGTGAAACGGATTCGCCCTTTATCGCTTCAAAAGCGCTTGAGAGCGTCTGGGCAAGTTATTCGCAAAGTGTAGTGACCGGCATGTTGCATTATCACCGTGATGGCGTCATTCCTGGCGCCCAAGGCACCATTGCTTTGACGGGACCGGGAGCCTTGCTGGTTGGCTCGGATATATATACGACGCTTCAGTACACCGCTGCCGGGATCGCTGAAGCCAAGACCCATCGATACCTTAAGCACGGCTATAACCCGGCAACCGAGGAAGACTCCATCAGTGGCTGGACCGAGCGCGATGACCCGAACGGCGAATGGGCGATGCGAGAACAACAGGCCTGGCGCGAGGGCAAGTTCAAAGCGCGCTACACCGGCAATCTGGGAGAGTTGATCAAACCGGGCAATACCCTGACGTTCAAACGCGGCTGGCCTGTGGTCGAGGGTAAACCGGTGCTGGTGACTGCCATAGTCCAACGGCTGATCGATGACTTGGGCGACCCCTTCGTGCGCGCCATGACCGACAAGCTCAGTGGTGAAGTCATATTCCAGAAGAGTGCGAACCTGAGTTTCGACGAGCGCCGGCAGATACTTGGCCAGGCCATCAGCGATCTGCCGGAGTCCGTCGGAGCCCAGCAGACGGGGAGCTTCAACGAATTGCTGGTGCATCTGGCGCGGGGCACGCTGCCCATCGATCAGTTGAGCCCGTTGCAGCGGGTGGTAATCGGTGGGTTGTTTGGCGCTGAAAGCCTCGATGTCAGCGGGTTTGCCAGCGCATGGCAATCGGCACAGCACCTTGCACGGGAAACCGCTGAAGGCGGTGTGTTCGCTCGTTTTTCTGCGATCGAGACCCTGCTGCAGCAGCGCAAGGCGCCGGCGTTCAACGCTGCACTGGCAAGCAAGGCCGTCGTCAGCGAACACAATGTCCGTGAACTCAGAGCGCTGGCGTTGACCGATCTGATGACGCTCAGTCAATGGGGGCGACACATTGCGCAGATTCACAGCACGGCACAGTGGGAATACCGCACGCGTATCCTCAAGCGTGCCGGCGGCGTGCGTGAGCAGTTTTTCCAGGCTGGTGCCGATTCTGCACGGCAGATTCCCCAAGCCTTGCTGACGCGTACCGCCGGTGATCCCGGTCGCCGCTGTTATCCGTTGTCTCTGCTGATGGCAGCGGCACTGGCCGCGGGCGAAAGCGCCGAGCGCGCGCTGATCGGCAGGGTCGCCAATGCCAGTCTGACGCCGCAGGCGGCGGATTCACGCGCGTTGCTGGTGGCGTTGGACGAGCTGAGTGCCGTGCGCATGACCGACGTCGGCAAGGCGCTGGGAACGCAGACTTTGCAGACGGTGATGCAGACACTGGACGCGAATACGGCCTCTAGCGTTCTGCTATTGGACACCGGCAGCCATGCGCTGTTGGCGGCCAAGGTTGTCACCGGTGACCGGACCGCCTATCGCTTTTTCGAGCCGAACTTTGCGGTGTACGGGTTTAGCCAATCTACCGGTTTGCAACACGCCGTCGAGGGCTACCTGAGGGGCGAAGGTGGTGAGCTGGCCAGGCTTTACGGCTTGGCGGATACCAGCGAACTGCGTTTCAACGTGATCGAACTCGACACCCAAGCGATTGCCGCGCGCGTGTTGCCATCGAGTGTGCAAGTCGGCAGCTTGCTGACGAACCAGCCCATTCCCGGTGCCCAGTCGGTCAGCGTGTGGGAGCAGCAGTCTGCGTTGCGTCATCGCTCGCTTTCGGAAAATTCACGGATGGGCGAGAGTCTGGCGCAGCTGGATGCCTACCAGCGAGTGCGGGAATTCGATTTGGCCACCACTCAATTGCGCAGTGAGCATTCGCTGGGGCGTGAATTTCTGCCGCTGCTGGAAACCCTCAAGAACAGCGGGGGCGATCAATTCACGTTGACGATGATGGATGCGCTCAACCCCAAAAACACCGTCCATGTCACAACCGCTGATTCGCGATTTATGAGAATCAAGCGTCACATCCAGCATCTGGTTGAGTCCGCCGCCGGCAAGAACACGTCACCGGGTGAAAGCGACGGGGGCAGCCGACTGAGTTTTGCCTTTGCCATCCAGACCCTGGTCACCGAGATGCGCAGCCGGGAGTACCAGTCCGAACACGGAGCGGTGCCGGCGCTGTCCGTTGCCCTGCAGATTCAGGTCTATGTGAGCTACGCGCAGCTGGCCTTCGGTGTCGTGACAGACGCCGCGCAGGTGATCAACCTGGTGCGCCAGGTCGCCGCCAGCGAGCAGGCACTGGTCAAGCAGCAGGCTTCAGTGTCCGGACGTGTGCTAGGGCGGGTCGGTGCTCCGGCGGGCGTCGGCTTCTCATTGGTGAATATTGGTTTCGATATTCATGGCCTGATTGTGGCAACCAATCAGGAACAACGCTCGCGCTTGACCACGCAGTTGGTCTTCGATGTGGCGGCGTTGGCACTTGATGTGACCGCGTTGGCGGTAGGAGGAACGGTGGGCGCGGCGGCGTCGGCGCTGTCCGTGCCACTGTTGGGCATCGGGATCGGGGTGACAGCGATTGCAAGCAATCTGGGCGAGATCAACGACAAGGCCCGGGCTGTCGGCAGGCATTTGTTCCTGATTCACGAAGCCTATGGCCCTCAAGGATGCGAGATCAAGGACGGCGTGCTCATCTTTGCCCCCGAAGCGATCATTACCCGTCTTGATTTAAAGGCCCGCCGAGCCGATTTCGACAGCCAGAAGTTTTTTCCGCCGATTTTTGCCACGGTCGGGCTGCCCGACTACAGCAAAAAATCCGAAGACCTGCACCGGGCAATCAATATTCGCGAGGCGATGAAACGGGATAGCCATCTCGAGTTCGGACATGCAGATGATCAAGGCATTCACACGGTCGTATTGCCCTGCACGCCGCTCTGTTACTACGGTTATGAGTTTCAGTTGGGGAGCGCGGGCTTTGCGCCGGACGAGGATATCTACTCGCGTTTGAGAGACCACCAGGCCCATTATGAAAGCCTGCCGCGAGGGGAATTCGAGGAGGGCATGAGCACCTCGTATCCGAACGTTCTGGATATTTGGAAGGAGCAAATCGAGTTCCCCTATTCAGCGAATGGCGAACAGCGCTTCCAGTTTTTTTCCACCTCGCCGTTCCCTCATGTTCTTTACAAGTTGGTGCCGGTCAACAAACCCACAACGATTAGCGTGCAACTGAATGAGCATGCGCGATATCTGGTGGTTCCTGAACTGCCGGACGAATGGCATCAACTGTTGAGTTACGACATCAGCGCGGACAGGGGCTTATCCCAATTGACCCTGACGCGCGGCCTCGTCTCTGTACGCCTGCGTCAGTCGCTGCCGGTCGGAACGGAGTCCCCTGAAGGATGGAAAGACACGGTCAGCTGGTTGATTCGTGCGCCGTGGGTGAGCGATACGGAAATTGGCTTTATCGGTGACCAACTGATCGTTGATGGCATCCGGATTACCGGCTTCAGCGGGTTCCTTCAGCTCAAGGGTGGGGAACTGTTCCAGTTCAACCCTGAGCGAAACGCCTGGATGCTGGTATCGATCACGCTGGAAAAACCCGCGCAATTGTCCAGTCCCGTGTTGCAACGTCTGCGCGCACTTTCTCAAGCCAAGCGAAACGCGACGGCTTATGTACCCCTGCATAATTTTGTCATCCCGTTTGATGAAGGGGCTGACCCGCAGCACACCACGGGCTACTACGATGTGGCAGCGGACCGGATGGTGTATGTGCGCGATCTTCCTGCGTCTTTGATTGAAGGCGTTGTATTGGCCGCGGTTGCAGGCTCGCAGGCGTGGTTCTATCAACCGGATCACGCCACTGTGTGGCGAGTGGACGCCGTGACCGGGTATGTCAGACACGCCTATCGCCTGCTGACTCCGCGTCAGGGTTCGAAAATCGTTGCAGCAGAGCTGACCGCCGACGGAAAACTGCGCGTGGTGCAGGAAACGATCAGCGAGGAGCAAACCCGCTACACGCTTGAGTATCTGATTGCCGAAAACAGCCTGACGTTTGTCCATTTCAACGCGTTCGAAAAAGTCTGGCGCGAGGACATGTTCGGCCTCGACTACTGGAAAGAACCGCTGAATCGTTTCCGGCAGCCCGATACGAAGATCGATGACACCACCGCCATGGACGTGCCTCTGAGCCGCTGGCGATCCGCCGATTTCGTCGCGCTGCGTGGCTACAACCAAGGCGATACGGTCGTTTCCGGCTGGATTCGCATGAGCGATTTCAAGTTCTACTTCAACAACGAATCGAGTGACGACTCGCCCGGGCAAAAAGTTCTGCTGATGTCGAATCAGTTGGATGATGGGATGATTTTTTACGACGTGAAAAACAGGTCGCTGATCCGTGGTTTTCCCGAACCCCAGAAGGGTGACTTCCTGCCCGATGAGGTCGTTGAACACGACGTCGCAGAAGTGAGTCAGTCGGCAGGTCGATACATCATGACCAAGACCAATGGGCGGATGTTCGACATCGCTCAAGACGGTGCGCTGGTGTTTATCGGCGTTGGCAAGCGTTGGCTCGAACAGCAACCGGACTGGCCCAACGCTCTGCCTGAACTGGTGACGGCCTACGGAAAGCGACCGTTCCCGGTGATAGGCGTCTCCGATTTCACCCAGCGTGCGATGCTGGCTGTCTGGTGTATCGACAACAGACTGTTGGTGAGCCAGGTCAGTCCCGGTAAAGAACTGGCGCTGCTGGGCCTGACCCCGGACGGTGAGGCGGGCTGGCTGCTGGATATTGAAGCGGGGCAACTCTATCGTCAGGCATTGAGCTCAGCGTCGTCAGTGCGCGAGGCGTTTGCCGGCGGGACGAAACTGCGGAATCCGCAACACTTGCCGATCGCGCAAAAGGTCTGGTCCGATTGGTCATTCGCCAAAGTGGAAATCAATGGTCAGGGATTGCTGGGGCGGACCCGAGACGGTGTCAATCTTGAGCTGTCTGATCATCAGCCCGCGAAGATTGTCGGCGTCGAAAATCAGTGGTCTCAGACTGAACAGACGGGCATGTCCCTGAACGCACGTTTGCGAAAACTGCTTTCCGGCCATGACCATGCGCCCATGCTGACGATTGAGAACCTGGGCAACAGCTTTACCTACTATGTTGCCGAGCAGGACTATCTGTTTACGGTCGACGCGCGGCAGGACGGCCAGTGGTCGGTGCTGCTGGGTGTGCAGAACCAGACAGAGTCATTGTTGTTCGATCCGTTCGACAGTCTGGTCTTGAACCGTGGCTCGAAAAACCAGATCTGGCTCACGGACAGCCATGCGACTCGAGAGGGTGAAATACTCACGCTGGCAACCGAGTACAAAATCGATGACTTGCAGCCTTTGCTGGTCGATGGTGTCGACACATTGATATTGGCGTTCGGTGGTATGTCGCAGATTTGCCGGGTTGCGGAAGAAGTCTGGCAGCGCCTGGAGTGTCTCGTCGTTGATCGTCGAAATACGCCTGAGCAGATCGGCTCATTCGAGCACAACCTGGTGCTGGAAATGGCCGGGCGCGATCAGATGCTGCTGTCAGAGGCGGGGGGAAATCTGTTGCTGATCGATCCGGACAGTGCGCGCACCTTGATGGTTCTGAATGGAGAACCGCAAGAAGCGCAGGGTCGAGTGCCGCTGTACCTGAGCTTCAACATTCAGGGGCGCGAGCACAAATACAGTCTCGGACAGTTGCATGGCGCCTTGAAGGCACAGAAGCACAATGGCGTTGAATTGAAGACGGTGATCAGCTCACTCATCGGTTGAAACGTCGGGCGATGACTCAGTCGCAAAAAAAGGCTCGCGAGCATTGTCTGCTCGCGAGCCTTTTTGCTTATTCGCCGCGATAGATGCAGCCGCTGGTGCAGGTCTCGTGAATACGGATCGCGCTCAGTTCCGGCAGCAACGGCTTCATTTCATTCCAGATGAATTTGGCCAGCACTTCGCTGGTCGGGTTTTCCAGGCCAGGAATGTCGTTCAGGTAGTTGTGATCGAGACGCTCGTACAGCGGCTTGAAAATCGCTTTGATCTCGGAGAAATCGCGGATCCAGCCGGTGTGCGGATCGAGGTCGCCGCTGAGGTGAATCGCCACTTTGAACGAGTGACCGTGCAGACGTCCGCACTTGTGGCCGTCCGGGACGTGCGGCAGGCGGTGGGCGGATTCGAAGGTAAATTCTTTGAAGATTTCCACGGTATTTTCAGCTCTGTTCAGATGGCGTTCGCCGCAGCGATTCGGGCAGGCGGCGAGTTTACCAGCTTGTGTTTGGCCGTGCTGACTAAAGGGTCAGCAAGCGCTCGGCGAGGCGACCATTGGCAGTCAGTTCGAGGAATTCGTCGCCCAGACGGCGGCTCTCGTCCATCGCCGCGTGCCAGTATTTCTGCCGACTCGACGCGTCGCCCATGAAGCGTTTGAAGTCGTTGCGGTCGGGCAGTTTGCCGTAGGGCAGACGCGCCAGATATTCCTTCGACGGCGCGAGCAACAGCACGTCCTGCAGGCGTTCCACCGAGGCTTTGCGCCACGGCAGGGTTTTGTCGAACCAGCCGGGAATCACTCGGTCGGTGAAGTGCGGATAGAGCACGATGCCGTCGCCGCTGTAGGGCAGGTCGAGGTGATAGTCGAGCAGACCGCCATCGCGGAAGGTGCCAGCACCGGCGCCCGGCAGGTCGCGCACGCCTTCCATGACCATGGGAATCGAACCCGAGGCGAGCAAGGCCTGACGCAGATTGCCGGCATTCAGGGCAACGAAACGTGACGGGAAATCGTTCAGTGCATTGACCGGCGGGGCGAGGCGCGGATCGTGGATGATCAGCCGTTCGAAGTGCCGCGACAGTCGAGCGCGGCCACGCAGGTTATCGGCGATCACCGAGCCCAGTGCCAGCCCCAATCGCCCGCGATGGTCATCGGCAAGACGCCCCTGACTTTTCACTACCATGATGTTCAAGCGGTAATGCGCGTTGTCGAGGATGCTCGCGTCGCGGCCATCGAGCAGGTCATTGAGCATGCGCTGCGAGCTCTGACTGATCTCGGCCATGGTTACGCCTTTGTTGAAATTCTGCTCGGCGTACAGGTGACCGAGGCGGCGAATGCCTTCGGCGGCGTCCGGCAGGCAGGCGCTGGCGAAGCGCCAGGAACCGACCGACGCCCCAATCAGCGAACGCTCGCGCGGCGCACTCGGCAGCCATTCGCCGAACAGCGCCAGATCGAGTCCCTGAATTCCCAATGCCTTCGGTCCACCGGCAGCGCCGGGCAGGGTGCCGACGTCGGCGGCGTTCAGGCCCTCGGCGCGAATACGCGCCATGGCGCGCGGGCCGGCCTTGAGGGTGAGGGCAGGGAATTTGATGTGGATGGCGGTCATACCGGTCTCGATCGTTAGCAAGCGAAGGATTATAGAACCACTGCGGCCCTCTGTGGGAGCGAGCCTGCTCGCGAATGCGGTGTGTCAGACACATCATTACTGACTGACACACCGCATTCGCGAGCAGGTTCGCTCCCACAAGGGGGTAATGTGTTGCGCTGGGGCAATGATGGCAATTCAGTTTCAGTTAAGTTCAAATCGCTAAGGTGCCCACCGTAAAGCAGCACATAAAAAATACGGAGACACCATGAAAACCCTGACTGCCCTGACCATCGCCTCGATCATCGGCTTGACTGCCGGCACCGTTCACGCCCGCGATCTCGGCCCCGATGAGGCCCTGCGTCTGCGTGACGCTGGTACTATCGTGTCCTTCGAGAAGCTCAATGCCACCGCGCTGGGCAAACATCCGGGCTCGACGATCACCGATACCGAGCTGGAAGAGCAGTACGGCAAGTACATTTACCAGATCGAAATGCGTGATCCGCAGGGGCTCGAATGGGATCTGGAATTAGACGCGGTGACCGGGCAGGTTCTCAAGGATCATCAGGATACGTAATGAAGGTTAATGTTCGCGCCACGCGCCGCACGGCGTGGGTGCTGTTGTTGTTTTGCTCGACGGCCATGGCCCGCGACCTCGGTCCGGACGAGGCCCTGAATCTGCGCAAGCAGGGTGTGATCCTGCCGCTGGAGCAAGTGCTGCAGCAGGCGATGGATCGCTATCCCGGCGCGAAACTGCTGGAAGTCGAGCTGGAAGAAAAACACGACGTCTACATTTATGAAGTCGAGTTGCTGACCGTCGAGGGTGTCGCCCGTGAGCTGCACTTGAAGGCCGATACCGGCGAATTGGTGAAAGACAAGGAAGATTGATCGATGCGTTTGCTTTTGGTGGAAGACCACGTACCGCTGGCCGACGAATTGCTCGCCGGTCTGCAACGCCAAGGCTATGCGGTGGATTGGCTGGCGGACGGCCGCGACGCGCTGTATCAGGGCAGCAGTGAGCCGTATGACCTGATCATTCTCGACCTCGGCCTGCCCGGCGTGCCGGGGCTTGAGGTGTTGGCGCAGTGGCGTGCTGGCGGCCTGGCGATCCCGGTGCTGATCCTCACCGCGCGCGACTCCTGGGCCGAACGCATCGAAGGATTGAAGGCCGGTGCCGACGATTACCTGACCAAACCGTTTCATCCCGAAGAGTTGTATTTGCGCATTCAGTCGCTGTTGCGTCGCTCCAAAGGCCAGTCGAATCAGCCGACATTGCAGGCTGCCGGCCTGCACCTGGACGAGGGGCGCCAGTGCGTGGTGCGAGATGGCGCCGACATTCAATTGACCGCGGCCGAATTCCGCCTGCTGCGCTATTTCATGCTCCACCCCGAGCAGATCCTCTCCAAAAGCCATCTCGCCGAACACCTCTACGACGGTGAAACCGAGCGTGATTCCAACGTCCTTGAAGTGCACGTCAATCACCTGCGGCGCAAGCTTGGCAAAAGCGTGATCGAAACCCGCCGCGGCCAGGGTTACCTGTTCGGCGGGCAAGCTTCGTGAGGTCAATCCAGCGCCGCTTGAGCCTGGGTTTGATCAGCGTCATGGTGATCGTCGGCGTGGTGGTGGCGCAAACCAGTTTGTGGCTGTTCGAGGTGGGTTTGCAGCGCTACCTCGAAGCGGGTCTGCGCAACGACAGCGAAAGCCTGCTGGTGGCGCTGGTGCGTGGCCCGAATGGTTTGCAACTGGATGAACGACATCTGTCGCCGGCCTATCAGCGGCCGTTTTCCGGGCATTATTTCCGCATCGACTTTGCCGACAGCCACTGGCGCTCGCGCTCGTTGTGGGATCAGGATCTGCCGCTGATGGAACATCCCGGTCTGCACAGCAACCTGCAATTGGGCCCGGACGGCCAGCAACTGCTGGTGCTGCGTTCGGACTACCGGCGCTTGGGCCAGTCAATTTCGATCAGCGTCGCGCAGGATTACACGCCGGTGCGCGAGAGCTTTCAGCGCATGCGCCAGATTGGCTTGGGCCTTGGTTTGGCGGCGTTGCTGTTGATTCTGTTCTTGCAGCGCTTGACCGTGCGCCGCGCATTGAAGCCGCTGGAAAGAGCGCGCGAGCAGATCGCGCAGTTGCAACAGGGCCAACGTTCGCAACTCGACGATCAAGTGCCGGTGGAGCTGGAGCCGCTGGTGGCGCAGATCAACCATTTGCTCGCGCACACCGAAGACAGCCTCAAGCGTTCGCGCAATGCCTTGGGCAACCTTGGTCACGCATTGAAAACGCCGTTGGCGGTGCTGTTGAGCTTGGCGTCGAGCGAGAAACTGGATGCCCACCCGGAGCTGCGCAAGATCCTCACCGAACAGTTGGAACAGGTGCAGCAGCGGCTCAATCGTGAACTTAATCGCGCACGGTTATCCGGGGATGCACTGCCCGGCGCGCTGTTCGATTGCGATGCTGAACTGCCGGGGTTGCTGGCGACGTTGAACATGATTCACGGCGAGCATCTGGCCTTGAGTTACGTCGCCCCAGCGGGGCTGCAACTGCCGTGGGATCGTGAGGATTTGCTGGAGCTGCTGGGCAATCTGCTCGACAACGCCTGCAAGTGGGCGGACGCCGAGGTGCGCTTGAGCGTGGTCGAAACGGCTGAGGGATTTGCCCTGAGCGTGGAAGATGACGGGCCGGGGATCCCTGAAGAACAGCGCGCGCAGGTGTTCAGTCGGGGAGCGCGGCTGGATGAGCAGACGCACGGGCATGGGTTGGGACTGGGGATTGTGCGCGATATTGTTGATACGTGGGGCGGGACGCTGATGTTGATGGAAAGCGAGTGGGGCGGGCTGAAAGTGTTGATTGAACTGCCTCGGCGGTGAGGCTTTTAGAAGCCCCTCACCCTAGCCCTCCCGAAACGTCGGACCGCCCAGAGGGAGAGGGGACTGACCGAGTGGGATGGCCGAGGTATGCCGACTTGGGATATCGAGTCGAACTCAGGTTTTGAAAAGCACATAGATCGGCTCCCTTTCCCCTCTACCCCTTGGGGGAGAGGGCTGGGGTGAGGGGGAAAGGATTTACCTGACACCCCAAAATCCCGGGTCACACCCGAAACTGATCCATCAAACTCTGCTGCTGATTCGCCAGGCTGTTCAGCGACTGACTCACTCGCGCTGACTCGTTCGCTTGGCCGGACAACGATTCCGTCACATCGCGAATCGTTGCCACGTTGTTATTGATCTCCTCGGCCACCGCACTCTGCTCTTCAGCGGCGCTGGCGATTTGCAGGTTCATGTCGCTGATCACCGTTACCGCCTCACCGATCTGGCGCAGCGCCGTCACCGCTTGACCCACCTGTTCGACACTGCCTTGTGCCTGACGATGGCTGTTACCCATCGAACCGACCACATCCTGCGTACCGCTTTGCAATTGCTCGATGACCTGACGGGTTTCTTCCACCGATTCTTGCGTGCGGCGGGCGAGGTTGCGCACCTCGTCGGCGACCACGGCAAAACCACGTCCGGCTTCACCGGCACGCGCCGCTTCAATCGCGGCGTTGAGCGCCAGCAGGTTGGTCTGCTCGGCGATGGCGCGGATGGTTTCCAGCACGGCGCCGATCTTCTCGCTGTTGGCCGCCAGACCTTCGACTTGCACCATCGCCGCGCTCATGTCGGCGGCGAGGGTGTCGATGCTCGCGGTGGTGCGGTCGATCACGGTCAGGCCCTGACGGGTGGCGCGGTCGGCGTCCTTGGCGGCTTCGGCAGCCTGCGCTGCGCTGCGCGCGACGTCTTGTGCGGTGGCACTCATTTCGTGGGAAGCGGTGGCGACCTGATCGACCTGGCGATATTGCTGCTCCATGCCGGCGCTGGTCTGGGTCGCGATGGCCGACGATTGATCGGCGGTGTTGCGCGCGTCCTGCACCGAGCGTTTTACCTCGGCGATGATTGGCTGCAATTTATCGAGGAACTTGTTGAACCAACCGGCCAACTGACCCAGTTCGTCCTTCTTGTCATAGGCCAGACGACGGGTCAAATCACCTTCACCGCTGGCGATGTCTTCAAGCATGTGCGCCACACCGAGGATCGGTTTGGTCACGCTGCGCGCCATCAGCCACACCAGCAGCAGCCCGATCAACGCGGCCAGCACGCCGAGGCTCAGCTCGATCAACGTGCCTGAATGATTGCTCGCGTCCAGTTGTTGCTTGAGCGCTTCGGCGCGGCTGACCAGGACTTTCTCCGGCACATCAAGCAACACGCCCCACGACGGGCCACCGGGAATCGGCTGAAACGGCGACAGCACTTTCAACTGGCCGTTGCTGTGCAGGCTGCTGACGCTGGTGCTCGAAGCGAGTTTGCTCAGCAGTTCGGCGCCGCTGGTTTTGTCCACGGCGTCCAGACGCTGGCTGAGTTTGCTGGCGTCCGGGCTGTAACCGGCGAGCAGGCCGGCGGGGCTGATGATGCTGACGGCGGTCTGGCCGTCATAGAGCTTTTTGCTCGCGCTTTGGCTGATCGCTTGCAGGCTGTTGAGGTTGATGTCCACCGACAGCGAAGCGATGACTTTACCGTCGACCATCAACGGAAAGACGATGCTGGTCATCAGCACGTTGTGGCCGTCGATCACGTAGAAATACGGTTCGATCACACACGGTTTGAGCGTGGCGCGCGGGCAGGTGAACCAGGCGTTGGCCGCCTGACCGCTGGGGCCGGTGCTGGTGTCGGACATGTCGCTTTCCGGCAGCGCCATCGAGGTGACCTTGCCCGGGGTCGGTTGCGACCAGTACAGGGCGAAACGACCTTTGTCGTTGCTGCCCAGTTCAGCCTGACCGGCGAACAATTCGTCTTTGCCGTCCAGCGCGTTGGCTTCGAACACCAGCGACAGGCCGAGCAGATCCGGGTTGGCTTGCAGCGCGGACTTCACTTGGCGGGTCATGTCTTCGCGCAGGTCGAAGGCGTCGAGGAAACGTTTTTCGGCCTGTTCGCGCAGGAACAGCACCTGCCGCGAAAAACCGTGGCCGTACTGATAGGCGTCCATGAACTGCTGGCGAATGCCTGCCGCTTGCACTTCACCTTGGGATTCGATGCGCGCCTGAGCGGACTCGGTGAGCATCTCCATGCTGGAGGCTTTCACCAGTTCGGAACTGTGCTCCATGCGATACAGCGAAAGACCCACCAACAGGGTCACGATACCGGCCAGGCAGAGGCCGGCGAGCAGGGTGATTTTCCATTGGATGGAAAGTTGTCTGAGCGACATGGAGACGTCCTTATTCGATAAATATCTGAGACTTTGCACTGTAACGGCCCAAGAGCAGTTTTCTTGAGCTTCGAGCCGCAAGCTGCAAGCGAAAAAACGCAAAAGCTTGCCGCTTGTGACTTGCAGCTTGTCGCTGCTTCATTCACAGTGCGCGCCCTTCTAATAAGACCCTCTTTGCAAATCCGCCGGTAAACCCGGGCGGACTCATCCTGTCTGGCGGTCGGTTTTCCACCGCAGTGTTTTTCGAGGTAGTGAAATGAATGCAGTCATAGCGGCGGTCGGCGTCATGCTGATTCTCAGCTTGTCCCGCGTGCACGTCGTGATCGCTTTGATCGTCGGGGCGCTGGTCGGCGGCCTGACCGGTGGTCTGGGCATAGACGCCACGCTCAAGGCCTTCAACAGTGGCCTGGGCGGCGGCGCAACGGTGGCGTTGTCCTACGCGTTGCTCGGCGCTTTCGCCGTGGCGATTGCCAAGTCGGGTCTGGCCCATGCGCTAGCCGACAAGGCCTTGGCGATGGTGGACCGCCAACATGCGACCGGCGGCAACAGCGTCAAGTGGTTGCTCATTGGCCTGTTGTGGGTGGTGGCGATTGCCTCGCAGAACATTCTGCCCATCCACATTGCGTTCATTCCGCTGCTGGTTCCGCCGCTTTTATATGTATTGACCAAGCTGCAACTCGACCGCCGCCTGATTGCCTGCGTGATGACGTTCGGTCTGATCACGCCGTACATGTTCCTCCCGGTAGGCTTCGGTAACATCTTTCTCAACGAAATTCTGTTGGCAAATGTTGCGCGCAGCGGCGTCGATATCAGCGGTATCAATGTGACCCACGCCATGGGCATTCCGGCGTTGGGCATGTTGGTCGGGCTGGGCATTGCCTTTATCAGCTATCGCAAAAAGCGCGTGTATGACCTGGCGAAAATCGAGCAGGTCGAACAGGTCGCGGTGCAATACAACCCGTTGAGCCTGGCGATTGCCGGGGTGGCGATTGCCGCCGCGTTCATTGTGCAGTTGCTGCTGGACTCGATGATTATCGGCGCGCTGGTCGGCTTTTTGATCTTTTCGGCCTCCGGTATCGTCAAGTGGCGCGAGACCGATGATCTGTTTACCGAAGGCATGAAGATGATGGCGATGATCGGCTTCATCATGATCGCCTCTTCCGGTTTCGGTGAAGTGATCAAGGCCACCGGGGAAGTGCAGACGCTGGTGCAAGCGTCGGCAGCGTGGATCAATCACAGCAAGGGCATCGGCGCGTTGATGATGTTGCTGGTGGGGTTGCTGGTGACCATGGGCATCGGCTCGTCCTTCTCGACCGTGCCGATTCTGGCGGTGATTTTCGTGCCGTTGTGCGTGCAACTGGGGTTCAGCCCGATTGCGATCGTGTGCATCGTCGGCACCGCCGGTGCGCTAGGCGACGCTGGTTCGCCGGCCTCGGATTCGACCCTCGGTCCGACCTCCGGTTTGAACATCGACGGCCAGCATCACCACATCTGGGACACCGTGGTGCCGACCTTCCTGCACTACAACCTGCCGCTGCTGGCGTTCGGCTGGGTGGCCGCGATGGTTCTCTGATCTGCAAAATCCCCATTGTGGGAGCGAGCCTGCTCGCGAAAGCGGTGGGTCATTCACAATTACAGTGACTGAGCCGGCCCATTCGCGAGCAGGCTCGCTCCCACAGGGGATTGGGGGAATCCCTGACTCAACTTTTGCTTTGGAGTGCCGTTAAAGCCTTTAACCACGCCAATAAAATCAAAAGAGTGAGCCCCACAATGCGCCTGAGCCTCAAGGCTAAAGTCCTGTCCCTCGCCGTTCTTCCGGTGTTGCTCTTTGCGCTGGTCATCAGTCTGACCACGCTGTTCATCCTTCAGGAACAGGCGCACAAAGAGGTCGAACAGACCCGCGAGCGTCTGCTCGGCGACGCCAAAGCGACCCTGCAAAGTTACGTCGCCGTGGCCATGACCACGATCAAACCCCTCTACGACGCCGCCACCCCGGGTGATAACGAAGCACGCGCGCAGGCGATCAAACTGCTTTCGGGCATTCGCTACGGCAAGGACGGCTACTTCTTCGGCTACGACTCCGAGACCGTGCGCCTGTTCAAGGCCAACGACCCGGAAGGCGTGGGCAAAAGCTTCAAGGACAACCGCGACCCCAACGGCGTCTACGTCAACCTGGGGCTGGTGAAAGTCGCGAAGGACGGCACTCACTATCTGCAATACAGCTCGCCGCTGCCGGGCAACGCGCAGGTGCTGGTGCCGAAACTCGGTTACACCGAATACCTGGCGAAGTGGGACATGGCGGTCGGCACGTCGGTCAATCTCGACGGCATCGAAGCGCAAGTGGCGCTGGTCGAAGCGCAGGTGCAGGAGCGCATGCAAGGCGTGGTGCTGAGCATCGTCGGCGTGGCGGTGGTGGTGTTGCTGGTGATCGCGGCGGCGGGGATGCTGCTGGCCAACACCATTCTGCGTCCGCTAACGTTGATGAAAGCCAACCTCGACGACATCGCGGCGGGCGAGGGTGATCTCACCCGCCGCCTGAACATCACCAGCCAGGACGAACTCGGCGAACTGGCCGGCTCGTTCAACCGCTTCGTCGACAAGATCCACGGCCTGGTGCGGCAGATCACCGAGATGACCACGCAACTGACCGGGCTGGTCACGCAGGTGTCGGATCAGGCGCAGCGTTCGGATCAGGCGATGGAGCGTCAGCGCCACGAGACCGATCAGGTCGCCACGGCGATCAACGAAATGTCCGCCGCTGCCCAGGAAGTGGCGAAGAGCGCGCAGAACGCCGCCGTCGCCGCTCAGCAGACCGACGAAGAGGGCCAGAGCGCCAAGCGTGTGGTGGCCGGCAGCATCAAACAGATTCATGCACTGGTCGATGACATCCGCAGCAGCGGTGTGTCGCTCGACAGTTTGCAGCAGGACGTCAGCTCGATTGTCGGCGTGCTCGGGGTGATTCGTTCGATTGCCGAGCAGACCAACCTGCTGGCGTTGAACGCTGCCATTGAAGCCGCGCGCGCCGGTGAAGCCGGGCGCGGCTTTGCCGTGGTCGCGGACGAGGTGCGGGCGCTGGCCAGTCGCACGCAGATCAGCACCCAGGAAATTCAGGGGATGATCGACCGTTTGCAGGCGGGCACGCAGCAAGCGGTCGAGGCGATGCGCCGCTCCAGCGAGGCCGGTGACGGCACGTCGCAACAGGCCAATCAGGCCGGTGCTTCGCTAGATGCGATGGCATCGTTGATTGCGACGATCAACTCGATGAACGCGCAAATCGCCAGTGCGGCGGAAGAGCAGACAGCGGTCGCGGAAGAGATCAACCGCAGCGTGCATCAGATTGCGGTGGCGGTGGATAACGTTGCCGATGAGACGCAACTCGGCGCGCAGACCTCACGCAGCCTGGCCGAACTTGGCCAGCGCCTGGGCAAACTCGTGGGCCAGTTCCGCATCTGACTCCGCTCACAATCCAATGTAGGAGCTGCCGCAGGCTGCGAACTTTCGATCTGCTTTTTAACAATCAAGATCAAAAGATCGCAGCCTGCGGCAGCTCGTACATGGGAAATCACGGTCTGTCCCAATAGGGCACATCACCGAAGCACTCAACGAAGAAATCAATCACCGTCCGCACCTTCACCGACAACCGTCGACTCCCCGGCCACAGCACCGCAATCTGCTGCGGCTCCAGGCTGTTCGACACCTGATATTCCTTCAGCACCGGCACCAGCGTGCCTTCGCGCACCGCTTCACCAATCAGCCACGACGGAAACATCACCAGGCCCAAACCTTGTTCTGCGGCTTGGGTGAGGGTGTCAGCGTGGTTGCCGGTGATCGGGCCTTTCACCGAATACGGCGTCCAGTCCTCGCCCTCGCGGCGGAAAAACCAGCGTTGCAGACCGGCCGCGCCTTTGTAGGCCAGGCATTGGTGCTGCGCGAGGTCTTCCGGTGTTTGCGGCGTACCGTGACGCTTGAGATACGCCGGGCTGGCGGCGACCTGAAAACGGTGCGGCGCCAGAATCCGCGCCTGCATGCTGGAGTCGTGCAGCGGGCCGATGCGGAACAGCAAATCCGCGCCTTCTTGCAGCGGGTCGACGTAGTGGTCGGTCTGCTGGATATCCAGTTGCAGCTTCGGATAGCGCGCGCACAACTTGCCCAGCCACGGCGTCAGATGCCGCTGGCCGAACACCACGGGGGCGTTGATGCGCACCAGACCGGTGGGTTCGCTTTGCTGTTCCTGCAATGCCTGTTCGGCTTCCTCCAGTTGCACCAGCACCAGTCGCGCGTGATGGCCGAGCATGCGCCCGGCTTCGGTCGGCGTCACCGCGCGGGTATGGCGGTAGAGCAATTGCTGATTCAGCGCCTGCTCCATCAACTGGATCTGCCGCGAGATCGACGACGGCGCCACGCCTTCGCGACGGGCAACTTCGGAAAAGCTGCCGTGGTCGAGTACCGCGACAAACAGCCTGAGTGACTTGAATCCGAGTTCATTAAGCCCGTGCATGGTTTGTCCTGCTGTGCGTGTTGCGCAAAAGTGTTGTCCGGATGCTCCCATTTATCGCAAAGCGGCGCCAGCCGATAATCCGCGCCCTCGTTAATCCGTGGAAGTTGGTTATGCAAACGTTGGATGAAGTGGCTGTTGAGGCGCCGGTGGCGAGGTCGTGGTTGCGCTTGTTGCTGCTGCCGCTGGTGATCCTGGCCGGGATGGGTTTGTCGGTGGAGGCCGGATTGCTCGGGCCGTTGGGTGTGCAGGTCGGGCATCTGTGGGCGACCTTGAGCATTTTTGGCGTCGGCTCGGCGATTCTGTTTTTGCTGCTGCTGTTCGCCGGCCCGCAGAAAGGCCCGGCGCTGAACACGTTGCCGCGCTGGCAACTGATCGGCGGGTTTCTCGGGCCGATCTACGTGGTGGTGTTGACGCTGGCCACGCCGCACATTGGTATCGCCATGACCATGATCGCGATCCTCTCCGGTCAGGTCGGCAAAAGTGTATTGATCGATCATTTCGGCTGGTTCGGCGCGACGCGTAAAAAGGTCAACGGTGAACGCTGGCTGGCGCTGCTGCTGATTGTGGCGGCACTTGTTCTGATTGCTCGGGGTTGATGATGAGTCTGATTATTTTGCTGGCCGTGGTGGTTGCAGCGGGTGCGGTATTGAGTGTTCAAGCGGCGATCAATGGGCGTTTGGGCGAATCCGTTGGGGTGTTGCGCAGTAGTTTGCTGACGTTTGCCGTTGGGGCCGTGGTGACCGGGTTGCTGATTCTGTTTTTCGAACCGGCGCATTCGGTGGGGTTGCTTGATGTGCCGAAATGGCAGCTCAGCGGCGCGCTGTTTGGTGTGGTGTACATGATCGTCATGGTCGGCGCGGTGCCCCGGGTCGGCACGGCGGTGGCGACGGTGGCGGTGATCGTCGGGCAGTTGGGGATGGGCATGTTGATTGATAATTTCGGTTGGCTCGGCAACCCCGCCATCGACTTGTCCGCGAGCCGGATTCTGGCGATGGTCTGTTTGGCGCTGGCTTTGGTGTTTATGTATCGGAGTAGTGTGCGTTCGGCTGATTGATTGGGTTAGGGGCATATCCCCAAGATCCCGGACACCTCCTACACTGGTTATCAAGGCTTGCCCATCAAGCCTCAGACAACCACCAAAACAGGAGTCTGTCCCATGCCTGATAGAAAATGCGACTGCGCCGAATGCAAATGCATGATCAAGGAAGGCGATCATGCCTACGCCGTCCACGGCAAACACTACTGCTGTGAAGCCTGTGCCCATCACCACAAAAGCGGCGAAAAGTGTTCAAGCAAAGGCTGCGATTGCGGCCATTCCAAATAACTGCACGCATAAAAAAGTGGAGCCTAATCAGGCTCCACTTCCAGTTTCAGGCTCTCATCATCCAGCCGCTCGGCATGCCGCACCGTACCCTGTAACCGCCGCCCTTCAACCCGGACAACCACGGTTTTCGCCTGGTCGAGATCTTGCGGTAAAGGCGCGGGCACTTTCAGGGCGAAGCGGTACGGATCATCTTCCACGGCTTCCAGGCCGACGCGACAGTCCACACTCCTGGTGATTCGCCCAAACAGCGTATCGAGGCCGTAGTCCAGATGCGCCGGGCTGATGATGGTGCTCATGGTGATTCCCCCGAATGATACCGATGGCCTGATCGAGCTTAGCTGGTCGGTCGCCAAACGACGTTTTCGACGCCGAATTTTTCTGCCATCGGCTTGCTGGTCTTTTGCACTTTCTCCCGGCCGAAACGCGGAATTCGACCGACACCGGCATCGCAGCTCGCCCAGTGCCAAGCCTCGGCATTATCCATTTTGTCCGAACGGATAATGAACGACTTGGCGGCGCCGTGAAGGGTGTATTCGATGACGTAGAGTTTTGCGTTGTTCATAAAGCCCGTAATCCTCCCTGTGGTAATAGAAGGATCGCGGCGCGTCGGGAAAATTCACTCGGATTGTCCGACGGTATCTATCGTTGGCGACGTGCGGCTGCACTGGTTACCATGGCGCTTCCGCCAACCCCAACGAATGCTCGTCATGGCCCTTGCCGCGCCCCCCGATCTCAGTGACACCGACGTGCCCGTGCAGCGTGTCGCGCGCACCTATCCGCGTGGCTTGTTCATCGAGCCCCATGAGCATGTCTGGGGCCAGCTGCTGTATGCCATGAGCGGGGTGATGTGGGTCGAAACGCCGCATGAAGCGCTGGTGGTGCCGCCGCAGCGCGCGGTGTGGTTGCCGCCCGGTGTGCCGCACGGAATTCGCGTGGTCTCGGATTTGCAGATGCGCAATATCTACCTGCGCCCGGCGCTGGCGGCGACGCTGGATCAGACGGTGCAGGTGATCGAGGTCGGTGGTTTGCTGCGCGAGCTGATCGTCGGGCTGGTGGAGCAGGGCGACAGCGGCGAGCCGGAATACTATGAGGCACTGGTCGGGCTGGCGTTACTGGAGCTGAAACGCGCAAGGCGTTCGCAGCTGAAGATCCCGATGCCGGATGACTCGGATCGACGTTTGATGAATCTGTGCCAGGCAGTGATGGCGGCGCCGTCGCTGGAAATTCCTTTCGAGCAACATGCGGAAAATGCCGGCGCCAGCGTGCGCACCTTGGCGCGGTTGTTCAAGGACAGCCTCGGCATGGGTTTCGCCGAATGGCGTCGGCAGGTGCAACTGGCGACGGCGGTGGCGGAGTTGATTCAGGGCGTGGCGGTGAGTGTGATTGCCCGGGAGCTGGGCTATTCGCCGAGCAGTTTCAGCGACATGTTTCGGCGGGAACTGGGTGTCGCCCCCTCACAATTTGCAGTGGAGCAGGATTAATCAACCCTGCATAAATCCACTGTGGGTTCTGCGGTGTGCATTCGATACTTGTCCGAAATTCAGAAGTCCTTGGCCGATGCCGCCGCGCCCACATCCCTAGACTCTGCCCATTCCCTTCAAACGGCGGAGTTCTCTCCATGAACTACCTGATTTCGCTGGCCATCGGTCTGGGCGTCGGCCTGTTGTACGGCGCGCTGGATTTCCGCTCCCCCGCACCGCCGGCCATCGCGCTGGTCGGTTTGCTCGGCATGCTCGCCGGTGAACAGTTGTGGCCCATGGGCCGGCAACTGGTCGCCGGTTGGCTGTCCTGAATTCCTTTCTCCTTCGGTGGATCACTCCATGAAAGCACTGCAATTCGATAAAACCGGCGACCTGTCGGCCCTGCGTTTCGTCGAGGTGCCGACCCCGGTGCCTGGCGCTGATGAAGTGCTGGTGCAGATCAGGGCGGCGGGTTTGAATCCCAGCGATGTGAAGAACGTCCTTGGCCGTTTTCCCTACACCACGCTGCCACGGATTCCCGGTCGGGATTTCGCTGGTGTCATCGTCGAAGGTCCGCCAGCGCTGATCGGCCAGGAGGTTTGGGGCACGGGTCGTGAGCTGGGCTTTTTCGCCGATGGCTCTCACGCAGAGTTCGTCAAACTGCCGGCCAACGGTGTCGCACTCAAACCGTCGCGCCTGAGTTTCACCCAAGCCGCCAGCCTCGGCGTGCCTTACACCACGGCGTGGGATGCGCTGGAGCGCAGCCTGGTGACGGCTGACACCCGCTTGCTGGTGATCGGCGGCGGCGCGGTGGCCACGGCGGCACTCGCATTGGCGAGAGTGCGCGGCGCGCAGATTCTGGCGGCGGCGCGGCGTCCGGAGCAGGTCGCGGATTTGCAGGCGCAGGGTTATCGGACGATTCAACTGGATAAACCCGAAGACCTTGGCGCGCAGGTCGATGCGGTGTATCGCGGTGGCGCCGACGTGATCTTCGACACCACCGGTTTCTGGCTGCCGGCCTCGGTGTCGGCGCTGGCGACTTTTGGCCGCATCGCAATCATCGCCGCGCCCGTGGACGGTCAGGTGCAATTGCCAGCGCTGGCGTTGTATCGCCGGGGCGGTTCGGTGGTGGGGGTGAATACGCTGCTGTACGGCGTCGAAGCCTGTGCGGCGATGCTCGGCCAGTTTGGCCGGCTCTTCGACGAGGGCTCGCTGCCGCTGCCGCAGGGGCTGGTGGAGTCGCCGCTGGCCGAAGGGCTGCAGCGTTATTCGGATGTGAATCAGGGCAGCGGCGACAAGGTCATCCTCATCCCCTGATCCAGCGCCAAACCCTGTGGGAGCCAGCAGCGCTGGCTCCCACGGTTTTTTTGTGTGGATCTCAGGATTGCGCGACGTCACGCTGAACATCAGAACTGATAACCGACGCCGGCGTAGTAACCCCAGCCGTTGGAACGCGCGCGGAAATTGCCGTCGCCGAAATTCAGCTCGCTGCCGTCCTCCCAGTTGCCGCCGTTGTGGAAATATCGCCCGACCAGCGTGAAGCGCAAATGGGTGAACGAGTAGAGCAGCACGTTGGTTGCCACCGTCGCATTGGCGGTGCGCGCCGGGTTGTCCTTGTGGATGTCGGAGCCGAAATCGAAGTTGGTGAAGCCGATGTAGGTCAGCGAAGCGCCGTTGCTGAATTTGTCGATGGGGATGATGTATTTCAGCTGCGCGCGGTAGCCGTCCCACGAATATTCGTTGCTGGCGCCGTAGTTTTCCCACTGGTAGCGACCGTACAGGTTGGCCGACAGATTGACCCGCGAGTGGGTGTCGATGTCGGTGCCGAAACCGCTGTAGAGGGTGTTGGCGCGGTTTTCTTTGCGGCTGCCGTGGTCGTAGATCCAGTCGAACGCGACGTACCATTCCTTGAACGGGCCGATGGCCAGGCTGCGCCCGGCGAGGTAGTCGATGGAGATGCGCGGCTCGTGCTCCATGAACACCGGTGAGCCGTGATCCCATACGCCTTTGTCGTGGCTGTTGCCGATGTTGAAGATCTTCGGGATGTCGATGTAGCCGTACAGTTCGAAGGGGCCTTTGCGGCCGAAGTACTCGTATTCCAGGTAGATATCGTCGGCGGGTTGCGGGCCGAAGCTGATGTCTTTGCTGCCGATCAGCATCAGGTCCTGGTTGTACCAGTCCGACAGGTATTCACCTTTTTTCGGCGGGCTGGCTTCCGGGCTCAGTGCTTCGCCTTGTGCCGACTCTTCCGGCAGGGCGGGTTGGGCAAAAGCGCCGGCGCTGTGAAGTCCGGTAACGCCGGTCAGTAGCAAGGAAACAGCAAGCGAGCGCACAAACGGTGCGCGAACAGAAGAGGCGGCGTGCATTCAAAGTCCTTTTTTCGGATCGAGGCCCGTGTTCCGTGGGCTTGTACGGTTTTGTTACGAAAACGTTGGGATTGACGTTACGCAAACGTTTGCACAAGGCGTACCAGAATCTTCAATGAGCTGAAAAATCAGCGCTTTCCGGTTTTTTCCTGATGTACCGGTCAGACACGGTTTTCCAGGCACTACAGTCCCTGTGGGAGAGCGCCTGCTCGCGAAGGCTGCCTGACAGAAAAATATTCGCCAACTGACACACCGCTTTCGCGAGCAGCCTCGCTCCCACAGGTGTGGTATCGCCCTCAGAACCAGTCATAGCTGGCCGAAACCCCGATTCCAGACCCCTCTAGTATTAAAGTATTAACACCATTTAATCCGTGCCCCATCGCCGGGCGTCTACTAGCTTTGTCCCCAAGAACGCGGTTTTTGTGATGACCGTCGCAGTCTTGATTCGCGTGTGGAATAAGCACGGCTCTGCGCGCCTTCAAGGAAGAAATTGGCCACGACAAGGAGTAGCCCGTGGAAGCAAGGTTTGGTGTCGCCCTCGTTTCGCGTTTTTCCCCACTTTCCCTTGCTGTGCATCTGAGCGTCGCCGGACTGTTGTTCGGCGGGATCAGTGCCCCTGCGCTGGCCACATGCTCCACGGCCGGTTCAATCGTGACGTGTACGGGGGTGCCGCCACTGCCACTGGTTCCCAACGACTTTGCCAGTGCCTCTAACAACCTGACGGTCAACGTCAACAGCGGCGCGCAGATGAACGCGACCCTTGGCGGGCATGTCATGGACTTGACGGGGGTCAACATTACCCTGAACAACTCCGGCATCATGGACCCGGCAGTGCTCGGTCTGGTGTCGGTTTTGAGTGGCGGAGCATTTATCGGCAGCGGCGCTACCAGCACGGTCAGCGTGCTCAACAACGCTGGCGCGATCATGCGGGGCACCGGGATGTTACTGGGGCTGAACCTGACGAGCATCGACGGCCTGGCCCTTTCGGTTAACAATGCGGCAACCGGCACCACGAGCATCACCAACAACGGCACCATCACCTCGACCGGACTCTCGATTGGCGGCATCACCCTGGCCGACACCCCGGTAGTCGGCGTCTACGGTGGCTCGCAGGTCAACATGACCAACAGCAGCACCGGCGTGATCAACGGCCGTATCGCCTTCGAAACGTCGGCGGCGGGCAACACCTTCACCAACGCCGGGGCGATTACCGGCGGCGTGTCGATGGGCGCGGCGAGCACCAACACCTTTACGGCCGTGACCGGTTCTTCGGTGCAGGTCGGTGACGGCGTGCAAGTCAGTGTCGGGCTTGGCGGCCTGATCAACATCAACCTGACCTTCGCTCCAACCGGTACGGTCGATGGCGGCGCGGGCGGCACCAACAGCCTGATCCTGCAAAACCCGGCCGGCGTCGGCGGCGGTATCACCGGGACTGGCACGGCGTCGAGCGCTACCTACGTCAACTTCAACAACCTGACGATCAACAGCGGCACCTGGACCTTGCAGGGGCCATTGGTCAGTGGCGCGACCACGCTCAATGGCGGTATCGCCAATTTCAACAACAACGCCTCCTTCGGCAGCGGGTTGCTCACGTCCAACGGCGGGATTCTGCAGGCCAGCAACGCCGGGTTGAATATCAGCAATCTGATTTCCCTCGGTGCCGGCGGCGTCACGGTACAGGGCGGCAACGCGACCACTTTGAGCGGGGTGATTTCCGGCAGCGGCGGTTTCACCAAGACCGGTACCGGCCAGCTAAACCTCAGCGCCGCCAACACCTATCTGGGCAACACCACGCTCAACGGCGGCACGGTGCAGATCAGCAACAATCAGGCGTTCAGCACCGGCGCCCTCAACGTCACCGGCGCGACGACACTGAGCGCGCCGGGCACGATCAGCCTGGCCAACGCCATCAGCCTCGGCGGCACCTTGACCGCCGGCGGCACCGGCGCGCTGACCCTCGGCGGTTTGATCAGCGGCAGCAGCGGCCTGACCAAAACCGGCACTGGCAGCCTGACCGTCAGCGGCGCCAACACCGGTTTCACCGGCACCACCACTCTCAGCGCCGGCAGCCTGCTGGTGACCAACAACAACTCGCTGGGCAGCGGCGCACTGAACACCGCCGCCGGCACCAGCCTCGACAGCACCGCCAACGTCACCCTGGCCAACAACATCGGCATGACCGGCGCGCTCAATGTGCTGGGCAGCAATGCCCTGACCCTCGGCGGTGTGTTGAGCGGAACCGGCGGCATCACCAAAAGCGGCACCGCCAGCCTGACCTTGACCGGCAACAACACCAACAGCGGCAACACGCTGCTAAACGCCGGCAGCCTGTTGGTGGGCAGCAACACCGCGCTGGGCACGGGCGCACTGAATACCGCCGCCGGGACCACGCTGGATGCGACAGCGGCAGTGACCTTGGCCAACGCCGTCGCAGCGACCGGGGCGCTGACCTTTGGCGGCACGCAAGCATTGGGCCTGAGCGGCGTCGTCAGCGGCGCCGGCAACCTGATCAAGAACGGCACCGCGAATCTGAGCCTCAGCGGCAACAACACCTTCTCCGGCGGTACCGCACTCAACGCCGGCACGCTGATTGTCGGCTCCAACACCGCGCTGGGCACTGGCGCACTGACCACGGCGGCGGGCACCACCCTCGACGCCAGCACCGCCGTTGCACTGACTAACGCGGTCTCGCTCGGCGGCAATCTCAACGTCGGCGGCAGCGCCAACCTGACCCTCGGCGGTATCGTCAGCGGCAGCGGCGGGCTGACCAAAAACGGCGCGGCCAACCTGATTCTCAATGGCGCCAACACCTTCCTCGGTGCCATCGCGTTGAACTCGGGCACGATTACGGCGGGTGCCAACGCGGCGCTCGGCAGCGGCAACATCACCGTCGGCGGTGTGGCAACGCTGGACAGCAATGCGGCGGTAACCCTCAACAACGCGGTCATTCTCAACAACAGCCTGGGGATCGGCGGCAGTAACGCGCTGACCCTCGGCGGTGTGATCAGCGGCGCCAGCCAACTGGTGAAAAACGGCGCGGCCAATCTCACGCTCAACGGCACCAACACCTATAGCGGCGGCACCACGCTGAATGCTGGCAGCCTGACGGTCGGCAACGGCGCGGCATTGGGCACCGGCGCCTTGTCGGTTCAAGGCGCGGGCACCCTCAACGGCAGTTCCGCCGTGACCCTCAACAACAACGTGATTCTCAACGCCAACCTCACCACTGGCGGCGCCAACGCGCTGACCCTCGGCGGGGTGATCAGCGGCGGCAACGGTCTGATCAAGACCGGCGCGTCGAGCCTGACCCTCAACGGCAACAACACTTACACCGGTACTACGGCGCTGAATGCCGGTTCACTGATTGTCGGCTCCAACACCGCACTCGGCGCCGGCACACTGAACGCCTCGAACGGCACCTCGCTGGATGCCAATACCGCCGCGACGCTGGCCAACAACGTCAACCTCGCCGGCACTCTGACGGTGGGCGGCAGCAATGCGCTGACCCTCGGCGGCGTAGTCGCCGGTATCGGTGGACTGACCAAGAACGGCGCTGCCGACCTGACCCTCAACGGCGCCAATACTTATTTTGGCAACACCGCGCTGAACACCGGCAAACTCACCGTCGGCAGCAACACGGCGTTGGGCTCCGGCACGTTGAACGCGGCCGCCAACACCACGCTGGACGCCAACACCGCAGTCAGCCTGAACAATGCCGTAGCGCTGGCCGGTGCCTTGAACATCGGCGGCACCGCGAATATGACCCTGACCGGCCTGGTCAGTGGGGCCGGCAGTCTGGTGAAAAACGGCGCGGCCAATCTGATTCTCAACGCCGCCAACAACTACCTCGGCGGCACCACGCTGAACGCCGGCACTCTGACTGTCGGCAACAGTTCGGCGTTGGGTTCCGGTGCGCTGACCGTCGCTGGCGCGTCGACACTTGACAGCAACTCGCCGCTGGTCAGCCTCAACAACGCGGTTGCCTTGAACGCTGCGCTGACCGTTGGCGGCACGCAGAATCTCACCCTCGGCGGCGCCACCAGCGGCACTGGCCAACTGATCAAGAACGGCGCGGCCAACCTGACCCTCAACGGCAACAACAGCTTCAGCGGCGGCACCACGCTCAACGCCGGCACGCTGACGCTGGGCAATGCCAATGGCCTCGGCAGCGGCGCATTGGTCGTCGGTGGCGCGGCAACGTTGGATAACAGCGCCTCGTTCGGCATCGGCAACGCCATTACCCTGAATGCCGGACTGACCGTTGCCGGCAACAATGATTTGAGCTTGAACGGCATCATCGACGGCGCCGGCAACCTGACCAAAAACGGTCTGTCGGACCTGACCCTGGCGGGCAACAACACCTTCACCGGCGCGCTGAACATCGTCTCGGGCAGCGTTACCACCCTCAACAGCAATGCGCTGGGCAACACGGCTGGCGTCAACATCAGCGCCGGCGCCGGACTGAATCTGGGCAGCGACGCCAGCCTCGGCGCACTGTCCGGCAGCGGCAGCGTGCAACTGACCGGCAGCAACACCCTGACCGTCGGCAGCGGCGACGTCACCAGCACTTTCGACGGCGACCTCAGCGGCAGCGGCGGCCTGGTCAAAGTCGGCACTGGCACTTTGAACCTCACCGGCATCAACGGCATCACCGGCAACACGGCGATCAATGGCGGCACCGTCGATCTCAGCGGTTCGCTGGTCAGCACGCAGATCAACATCAACAGCGGCGGCACCCTGACCGGCACCGGCTCGGCGCTCGGCTCCGTCAACGTCAACAGTGGCGGGCATCTGGCGTTGTCGTCGGGCAACCAACTGTCCGCTGGTGCGCTGACCCTCGGTGCGGGCAGCAACGTCGATGTGGCATTGGGCACGCCGTCGACCTCATCGCTGATGAACGTCGGCGGTAACTTGACCCTCAACGGCAATCTCAATGTCACCGATGCCGGTGGATTCGGCGTCGGCGTGTATCGGCTGTTCAACTACACCGGCGCGCTGACCAATCTCGGTCTGGATGTCGCCAGCGTGCCGGTCGGTTACGGCCTCGGCGATCTGGTGGTGCAGACCGGCGTGGCCAATCAGATCAATATTCAAGTGTCGGCACCCAACGTCAACATTCGTTATTGGGATGGCAGCCAGACCATCGCCAACGGCGTGGTCGATGGCGGCAGCGGCACGTGGAACGCGGTCGGCACCAACTGGACCGATGCCAACGGCCTGGTGAATCAGCCGTGGGCGGGTGACTTCGCAGTGTTCCAAGGCACTGCCGGCACCGTGACGGTGAACGGCACGCAAGCATTCACCGGCATGCAATTCCTCACCGACGGCTACAACGTGGTCAACGGCGCGGCGGGGCAACTCACCGCCGTCAACGGCACCGGTGGCACGACTTCGTTGCGGGTTGATCCGGGCGTGACCGCGACCATCAATGCCAATATCGATGGCAGCGGCATTCTCAATAAACTCGACAGCGGCACGCTCGTGCTTGGCGGTGCCAACGCTTACACCGGCGGCACGCAACTGGACGGCGGCAAAATCATCGTCGGCAGCAACACCGCGTTGGGTACCGGCACGTTGACGGCGAATGCCGGCACACAACTGGACAGCAACGCGGCGGTGACACTGGCCAACGCGGCGACGCTCAACGGCAACCTCACCGTGGTCGGCAGCAATGCACTGACCCTCAACGGCGTGATTGCCGGCACGGGTGGCCTGATCAAAACCGGCACGGCGAACCTGACCCTCGGCGGCAACAACGCCTTCCTCGGCCCGGTCGCGCTGAATGCCGGCGGACTGATTCTGGCGTCTAATTCGGCGCTGGGTTCCGGCACTTTGAATGCGGCGGGCGGCACCACGCTGGACGCGAGCACCGCGGTGTCGCTGAACAACGCGGTCAATTTGGCCGGCAACCTCGGCATCGTTGGCACGGCGGATCTGACCCTCGGCGGTACGGTCAACGGCGCCGGCAGCCTGAGCAAAAACGGCGCGTCGAACCTGACCCTCAGCGGCAACAACAACTTCCTCGGCGGCACCACCCTCAACGCCGGCACGTTGACCGCCGGCAGCAACTCGGCGCTGGGTCTGGGCAACCTGACCGTGGCCGGTGCCTCGGCGCTGGACAGCAACAGTGCGCTGAGCCTGGGCAACAACGTTGTGCTCAACGCCAACCTGAGCAACACCGGCAGCAACAACCTGACCCTCGCCGGTGTCGTCAGCGGCGCGGGCGGCTTGATCAAAAACGGCGCGTCGAACCTGACGCTCAACGGCATCAATACTTACTCCGGCGGCACCACGCTGAACGCCGGTACGCTGACCCTCGGCACGGGTGGAGCGCTGGGCAGCGGCGCGCTCACGGTGGCCGGTGCCTCGACCCTCGACAACTCCGCGCCACTGGTGCTGGCCAACAACGTCAACGTCAATGCGAACCTGGCCCTGGCCGGTAACAACAATCTGACCCTCGGCGGCATCGTTGCCGGCGCCGGTACGTTGACCAAGAACGGTCTGTCCGACGTGACCCTGAGCGGCAACAACACCTTCAGCGGTACCTTCGATGTGCTCGCCGGCAGCCTGACCACGCTGAGTAGCGGGGCGCTGGGCAACAACGCCACGGTCAATCTCGCGGGTGGCGCGGCGCTCAATCTCGGTGCCTCGGGCAGCCTTGCCAACCTCACTGGCAGCGGTACTGCGCTGATCGGCACGGGCAATACGCTGAGTCTGGGCGGCAACAATGTCAGCAGCACCTTCGCCGGCATCCTCAGCGGTGACGGCAGCCTGAGCAAACTCGGCAGCGGCACCCTGACCCTCAGCGGTATCAGCGACCTGACCGGCGATACCAACGTCAACGCCGGTACCCTGCAGGTCAACGGTTCGCTGGCCAGCGGCAATGTGCTGGTCAACAACGGCGGCACTCTCGGCGGCAGCGGCACCTTGACGGGTGCCGTGACGGTGGCCGACGGCGGCCATCTGGCGGGCGTCACCGGCAGTACGCTGAGCGTGAGTTCGCTGGTGTTCAACGGCAACTCCAACTTCGACGTCGGCCTCGGCACTCCGGTCTCCGGTGGCGGCAATGCGCTGGTCAACGTCGGCGGCAACCTGACCCTCGACGGCACCCTTAACGTCAGTGACATCGGTGGTTTCGGCAGCGGCGTTTATCGCCTGATCGACTACACCGGCGGCCTGACCGACAACGGCATGCTGATCGGCACGGTACCGGGCAGCGTCACCCCGGGCGATCTGCAACTGCAAACCGCGCTGGCCAATCAGATTAACCTGCTGGTCACTGCACCGGGCGTGACCGTGCAATTCTGGGACGGCAATCAACTGGTCGCCAACGGTTCGGTCGAGGGTGGCAGCGGCACTTGGGGCACCGGCACCACCAACTGGACCGACGTCAACGGCACCACCAACCAAGGCTGGAGCAACAGCTTCGCTGTGTTCCAGGGCGCGGCTGGTACGGTCACCGTCAATGGCGCAGAAACCATCACCGGCATGCAATTCGTCACCGATGGCTACAGCCTGGTCAACGGCACGGCGGGTTCGCTGAATCTGGTCAACGGTTCGCTGGGCAATGCCACGGTGCGGGTTGACCCGAACGCCACTGCAACGATTGGTGTGGCGCTCAACGGTGCCGGCACCCTCGGCAAATACGACACCGGTACGCTGGTGCTCAATGCGGCCAACGGCTACACCGGCGGCACGGCGCTCAATGGCGGCAAGATCGTGGTCGGCAACAACGCCGCGCTCGGCACCGGTGTGCTGACCGCTGCCGATGGCACGGCGCTGGACAGCAACGCCGCCGTAACCCTGGGCAACGACGTGGTAGTCAACGGTGGCCTGAGCGTTGCTGGCAGCAACGTCCTGACCCTGGATGGCGATGTCAGCGGCAGCGGCAGTTTGATCAAGACCGGCGCATCAAGCCTGACCCTCAACGGCAACAACAGCTACAGCGGCGGCACTCAGCTCAACGCCGGTACGCTGATTCTCGGCAACAACAGCGCGATCAGCAGCGGAGCATTGAGCGTGACCGGCAACGGCACCCTCGACAGCACGTCCGCGCTGCAACTGGCCAACGCCATCAATCTGGGCGGGCAACTGACCCTCGCCGGCAACCAGAACACCACGCTCATCGGCGCTGTGACCGGCGCTGGCAGTCTGGTGAAAAACGGCAACGGCGACTTGCTGCTCAGCGGCGCCAACACCTACAGCGGCGGCACCACGCTGAACGCCGGCACCACGCGCGGCGATACCAGCAGCCTGCAAGGCGCGATCGTCAACAACGCGACGCTGACCTTCGAACAGAATGCCGATGGCAGCTACACCGGCAACCTCACCGGCGCCGGCACGCTGAACAAAATCGGCAATGGCCAACTGCTGATGACCGGCAACAACGGCTTCACCGGCAACACCTCGGTGCAGGCGGGCAGCCTGCTGGTCAATGGCACGCTCAACAGCGCCAACGTCAACGTCGCCAGCGGTGCCAAACTGGGCGGCAGCGGCCAGTTTGGTGGCGCTGTTCAGCTGGCCAGCGGCTCGACGCTGATCGGTGGCGGCACGGCAACGCCGTTGTCGGTTGGCTCGCTGGCATTGTCGTCGGGGACCAATCTGGACTTCAGCCTCGGCTCGGCAACCAGTTCGACCACCGTGGTGAAGGTGGCCGGCAACCTGACCCTCGACGGCACGCTCAACGTCAGCAATGCCGGCGGCTTCGGCACAGGCGTCTATCAATTGTTCAGCTACGGCGGCAGCCTGACCGACAACGGTCTGGTCTACGGCAGCCTGCCGGTGTCGGCGTCCAACCTCACCCTGCAGACGGCGATCGCCAATCAGATCAACCTGCTGGTGCAAGGCACGCCGGGTGAGGTGCAGTTCTGGAACGGTGGCAAAACCAATCCGGACGGCAGCATCGGCGGTGGTAGCGGCGTATGGGGCCCAGGCACCAACTGGACCGATCCCAATGGCACTCAGGCGCTGGCGTCGAACGGTCAGTTCGCCGTGTTTGGCGGGCAGGGCGGCACGGTCACCGTACAGGGCAATCAGAACTTCACCGGCCTGCAATTTCTCGCCGATGGTTACAGCCTGACGCCAAGTGCCGGCGGTACCCTGACCCCGGTCAATGGACCGGACGGTAGCCTCGCACCGGTGCGGGTCAATTCCGGCGCGAGTGCGGAGATCGCCACGCCGCTGGTGGGCACCGGCGGCATCGAGAAGCTCGATTCCGGCACGCTGGTATTGAGTGGCGCCAACACTTACAGCGGTGGCACCACGGTCAGCGGCGGTACGCTGATCGGTAACACCACCAGCCTGCAGGGCAACATTCTCAACAACGCCTCGCTGTTTTTCGTGCAGAACTTCAACGGCCAATTCAATGGATCATTGAGCGGGCTTGGCGCGATGCTCAAACGCGGTAGCGGCACCTTGCTGTTGACCGGCGACAACCCGTTCAGTGGCACCGTGGCGGTCGATCAAGGCACGCTGCAAGTCGGCAGCCGCAGCGCACGGGCCTCGTTGGGTGGGCAAGTCACCGTGGCCAATGGCGCTGCTCTGAGCGGTAACGGCAGCGTCGGCTCGGTGGTCAACCACGGTGTGGTGCTATCGGGCGCCGAGGCGGGCACGTTGAGTGTCGCCGGTAACCTGACCAACGCTGCCAATGGGTTGCTGGCGCTGACCATCAGTTCGCCAACCGCTACGCCGTTGGCCGTCGGCGGCACCGCGACCCTGGGTGGCGCCCTGCAGGTGAACTCGCTGGCACCGTTCACCGGCAACACCGTTTACTCGGTGATCACGGCGGGTGGTGGTGTGATCGGCACCTTCAGTGCAACGGATCTGCCGCAATACGCGTTCCTCGATTCGGCACTGGTCTATGACGCCAATGCGGTGAACCTGGTGGTCAGCCGCAACGGCAACTCGTTCGCCGATGTCGCCGCCACCAAGAACCAGCGCAACACCGCGCTGGCGCTGATGCGCAACGGTGCGGCGGGGGCGACGTTGCAGAACGAAATCGTCAACCTCAGCGTCGCCGGTGCGCGCAATGCGTTCGACAGCCTGTCCGGAGAGATCCACGCCAGCACCGCCAGCGCCATCCTTGAGGATTCGCGCTACGTGCGTGAGGCGGTCAACGACCGCATGCGTCAGCCTTCGTGCAGCGCGGCGGATGATCCACGCCGTGCCCTGGCGCCAAGTGACAACCAGTTGAGCAGCAACGGTTGCCACGGCGAAATGGTCGGCTGGGCCCGCGCACTCGGCGCGTGGGGCGAGTCGGACGGTGACAGCAACGCGGCGAAACTCGACCGTAACCTCAGCGGCTTCATGCTCGGCACTGACAAGCAACTCGATGACCAGTGGCGCGTGGGCATGGCCGCCGGTTACACCCGCAGCGACATCGATGCTCACGATCGTCGTTCAGACGCGACTGTTGAGAGCTACCACTTGGCGGCGTACCTCAACTCGCAGTTCGATGCCCTGGCGGTGCGCCTCGGCGCGGCGTACAGCTGGCACGACATCGAGACCAAACGCGACGTCAGCGTCGGCAACTACAACGATCGTCTGGAGGCTCATTACGACGCGCGCAGCGCCCAAGTGTTCGGTGAAGTCGGCTACACGATTGAAGCCGGCGGCATTGCCCTCGAGCCATTCGCCGGTCTGTCGTACGTCAACTACGACACCGACAAAGCCAAGGAAAAAGGTGGGGTAGGGCGCCTCGAGGCCGATGCCGATCAGGACATCACCTTCTCGACCCTCGGCCTGCGCGCCGGCAAAGTCATCACCCTGGCCAACGGCGGGCAATTCACCCCGCGCGCGGCCATCGGCTGGCGCCATGCCTTCGGCGACACCAAGCCTGACGCGGACCTGACCTTCATCGACGGCGGCGCCTCGTTCAGCACCCAAGGCGTGCCGATTGCCAAGGACAGCGCGATTGTCGAAGCGGGTGTCGACTTCCAGATCAGCCCGACCGGCAAACTGGGGGTTGGCTATTCGGGGCAACTGTCGAACGACAGCAACGATCACGCGATGACCATCAGCTTCAGCCTTGGCTTCTGATTTAGGGTCGAAGTACGTTTAACCGCCCGGAAGGGCGGTTTTTTTTTGCCTTGTCGCCAGATCATCGTTCCCACGCTCTGCGTGGGAACGCCACCAGGGACGCTCCGCGTTCCGGCTCCGTGAAGGGACGCGGAGCGTCCCGGGCTGCATTCCCACGCGGAGCGTGGGAACGATCGGAAATCTACAATCTCGCGCTCTGCTAGAATCGGCCCCATTAACTGCCAGAGACTCTCCCCATGAGCGAGCCGATTCGTCTGACCCAATACAGCCACGGCGCCGGTTGCGGCTGCAAGATTTCCCCGCAGGTGCTGGAGGTGATTCTGGCCGGCAGCGGTGCGCAGAACCTCGATCCGAAACTGTGGGTCGGCAATGCCTCGCGCGATGATGCCGCTGTATACGAGATTGATGCCGAGCGCGGCGTGGTCTCGACCACTGACTTTTTCATGCCGATTGTCGATGACCCGTTCGACTTCGGCCGCATTGCCGCGACCAACGCGATCAGCGACATCTACGCGATGGGCGGCGATCCGCTGATGGCGATTGCGATCCTCGGCTGGCCGGTCAATGTGCTGGCGCCGGAAGTCGCTCGCGAAGTGATTCGGGGTGGTCGCGCGGTGTGCGACGCGGCGGGCATTCCATTGGCGGGCGGGCATTCGATCGACGCGCCGGAGCCGATCTTCGGCCTCGCCGTCACCGGTCTGGTGGAAAAACGCCACATGAAGCGTAACGACACCGCCACCGCCGGTTGCCTGTTGTACCTGACCAAACCGCTGGGCATCGGCATCCTCACCACGGCCGAGAAAAAGGGCAAATTGCGCGCCGCCGATGTGGGCGTGGCCCGCGACTGGATGTGCACCCTGAACAAACCCGGCAGCCGTTTCGGCAAGCTTGCTGGCGTCACGGCGATGACCGACGTCACCGGTTTCGGTCTGCTTGGGCATCTGGTGGAAATGGCGGACGGTAGCCGGCTCACCGCGCGCATCGCCTACGACCGCGTGCCGCGTCTGGACAGCGTCGAGTATTACCTCGATCAGGGCTGCGTTCCGGGCGGTACGCTGCGCAATTTCGACAGCTACGCAAGCAAGGTCGGTCGCGTCCAGGAGTTGCACAAACGCGTGCTGTGCGACCCGCAAACCAGCGGCGGCTTGCTGATTGCCGTCACCCCTGAAGGCAATGACGAATTCCTCACCGTCGCCGCCGAACTGGGTCTGAACCTGGCGCCAATCGGCGAACTGGTTGAGCGACAGACGAACGCAGTCGAGGTGATGTGATGCTCCGCGACTGCACCGACTACCGAGACATTTTCCTCAACGACCGCCCGCTGATGGATGCCCGCGCGCCGGTCGAGTTTCACAAGGGCGCGTTCCCCGGCGTGATCAACCTGCCGCTGATGAACGACATCGAACGGCAGAAGATCGGCACCTGCTACAAGCAACACGGCCAGCAGGCTGCCATCGAGTTGGGTCACCAACTGGTCTCCGGCGCGGTGAAAGCCGAGCGCGTCCAGGCCTGGGCCGATTTCGCCCGGGCCCATCCCGATGGTTTTATCTATTGTTTTCGTGGCGGCCTGCGCTCGCAGATCACCCAGCGCTGGCTGCATGACGAAGCGGGCATCGACTACCCGCGCGTCGGCGGTGGTTACAAAGCGATGCGCAACTTTCTGATCGACACCACTGAGCAGGCCATCGCGCAGTGTGATTTCGTCCTGCTGGGCGGCATGACCGGCACCGGCAAGACCGAGGTGCTGGTGCAGTTGCGCAATGGTCTGGATCTGGAAGGCCACGCCAATCATCGCGGGTCCAGTTTCGGCAAGCGTGCCACGGGGCAGCCGTCGAACATCGATTTTGAAAACCGTCTGGCGATCGACATTCTCAAGAAGCGTGATGCCGGGATCGAGCAGTTCGTACTGGAGGATGAGAGTCGGGTGGTCGGCAGTTGTGCCTTGCCGCTGCCGCTGTATCAGGGCATGCAGCAGTACCCGATGGTCTGGCTGGAAGACAGTTTTGAAGATCGCGTCGAGCGGATTTTGCGTGATTATGTGGTGGATCTTTCGGCGGAATTTGCTGCGGTGCACGGCGAAGAAGGCTTCAACCTGTTCTCCGAGCGATTGCTGGAAAGCCTGAACAACGTGCAAAAACGCCTCGGTGGCGAGCGCCATCAGCGCATGTTACTGCTGATGGAAGCGGCGTTGATCGAGCAGGCGCGCAGTGGCGCGGTGGATTTGCATCGCGGCTGGATCGAGGGGTTGCTGCGCGAGTATTACGACCCGATGTATGTGTTCCAGCGCGAAAAGAAGGGCGGGCGGATCGAGTTTGCCGGGGAGCGCGGGGCGGTGCTTGAGTACTTGCGCGAGCGGGTGAACCAGAAGGGTTGAGGGTGGATTTGCTGGCGCTATCGCCAGCAGGGCTAGCGCCCACAGTGGATCTTCATTGAGCACAAAATGTGTGCCTGGCGCAGATCTCCTGTGGGAGCCAGCCCTGCTGGCGATGGCGCCGGCTCAGGCACCACAGAACTCAGGTCGGGCAAGTTTCCTTGCCATGATCCAGCCCCTGCTTGTAGCTATGGCTCTGCAAACTGGCCTTGCCGTTGTGCCAGGTCAGGGTCAGCACATACAACGAATCAAAATCATCGCCCGACCAGTCGTCGGTGATGTTCTGTTTGCCACCCACCGCTTTGCCCGCGACCTTGTTGATCAGCTCCGGCAGATAGCCGTGGGACCACGCGGTGTAAATCGTCGAGTTGTGGTACTTGTCGTCGAGCAGTTCTCGGGCCAGATCGCTGGTGTCGTTGGCGGAAAACTCGATGTTCACTGGCAGGCCAAGCTTGATCGCCGCCGGGCTGATGGTCATCAGCGGCCGAATGTAGCTGTAGGAATTATCCAGCTCGCCTTCTTCAACGTTGCGCGTCGGGTTGGCGGCGAACACGTAGTCGGCCTTGCCGAATTTTTCCGGCAGCAGCGTCGACAGATCGATGGCGCGATTCAGGCCCTGGCAGTTGAGTTGACCGAGACCACCCTCGGGTTTTTCTGCGTGGCGCAGGAACACCAAGGTCTGGGTGCCGTCGATCGATTGCGCGCGGCTGTCGCTCGACTCCAGTGACAGCACCAGCGCACTGACCGCCAGCAGGGAGGGCAGGGCCACATAGGCACGATGTTTCAAGCGTTTGGCGAAACTCAAAAGGTTCGTCATGTAATAAAGGGTTCTTCAGCAAATTCGGTTAAGGCTGACAAACCTTTACACCGCGGGCTCCCAGCACCGGGTGATTTCCCTGTCGTGAACAGCGTCCTCTGCGAGAAAGACATAGCTCAGAGTCCCCTGAAGCCCGTTTGGTTCGATCCGGGCGAGTGCGCAGCACTTTAACGGCAAGTTCCAACGGCTTGGCCGCAGGTTAGCGACAGGATGTTGCGGATTTAAGAACGCGGTCCGACATGACTGAAAAGAACCCGCGCTAGAGCGGGCCATCCTGGATTATGCTCAGGGCTTTCATTTGTGACTGGATGCTTCCCATGACCGATCTGTCCGCGTTCCCTATCACCCAGAAATGGCCGGCGCAGTACCCTGACTGGATTCAGCTCTATTCCTTGCCGACGCCCAACGGCGTCAAAGTCTCGATCATGCTCGAGGAAATTGGTCTGCCGTACGAGCCGCATAAAGTCGCGTTCGACAGCAACGATCAGTTGTCCCCTGAGTTTCTGTCGCTGAACCCGAACAACAAGATCCCGGCGATCCTCGATCCCCATGGCCCGGAAGACCAGCCGTTGCCGCTGTTCGAATCCGGCGCGATCCTGATTTATCTGGCTGACAAGAGCGGGCAGTTGCTGGCCCAGGAAGGCGCGTTGCGCTACGAAACGATCCAATGGCTGATGTTCCAGATGGGCGGTATCGGCCCGATGTTCGGCCAATTGGGTTTCTTCAACAAATTCGCCGGCAAGGATTACGAGGACAAACGTCCGCGTGATCGTTATGTCGCTGAGAGCAAACGGCTGCTCAAAGTCCTCGACACTCGCTTGGAAGGCCGCGACTGGATCATGGGCGAACGCTACACGATTGCTGATATCGCCACGTTTCCGTGGGTGCGTAACCTGATCGGATTTTATGAGGCGGGTGATCTGGTCGGCATCCAGAATTTCCCTAATGTCACCCGCGTGCTGGAGCGCTTCCTGGCGCGTCCGGCCGTGATTCGAGGCCTGACCATTCCCTCATAATCCAAGGAAAGCACCCCCATCCTGTGGGAGCGAGCCTGCTCGCGAATGCGGTGTATCAGAAACAGATATTCTGACTGAGACGACGCCTTCGTGAGCAGGCTCGCTTCCACAGAGGATTGGGGTGTTCTGAGGGATTATTGCACCCCCGGTAACGCTCTCTTGATTGATCCAGGTTTGTACCCCAACCCCCGCAAGGCATAAGCTTCGCCCCCTACGACTTTCGTCTCATCTTCCGATTTCAGGAAAGCCCCATGTCCAGCCAGTTCCCCGAAGCACGTCCCCGCCGTCTGCGCCGCAATGCGAGCCTGCGCAGCCTGTTCCAGGAAACCGAGTTCACGCTGAACGATCTGGTCCTGCCGATTTTCGTTGAAGAAGAAATCGACGACTTCGTGCCGATCAAGAGCATGCCCGGCGTGATGCGCATTCCGGAGCGCAAACTGGCCAGCGAAATCGAGCGCTACGCCCGCGCCGGGATCAGGTCGGTGATGACCTTTGGCGTGTCGCACCATCTGGATGGCAACGGCAGCGACACCTGGCGTGAAGACGGTCTGGTCTCGCGCATGTCGCGCATCGCCAAGGACGCTGTGCCGGAAATGATCGTGATGTCCGACACCTGCTTCTGCGAATACACCGATCACGGCCACTGCGGCGTGATGCACAACCACGAAGTCGACAACGACCAGACCCTGATCAACCTCGGCAAGCAAGCCGTGGCAGCGGCCAGCGCTGGCGCTGATGTGATCGCGCCGTCGGCCGCGATGGACGGTCAGGTGCGGGCGATTCGTCAGGCGCTGGACGCCGCCGGGTTCACGCAGATTCCGATCATGGCCTACTCGACCAAGTTCGCTTCGGCACTCTACGGCCCGTTCCGCGAGGCCGGTGGCAGTGCGCTGAAAGGCGACCGCAAAAGCTATCAGATGAACCCGATGAACCGCCGCGAAGCCCTGCGTGAATCGTTGCTCGACGAGCAGGAAGGCGCCGATGCGCTGATGGTCAAACCGGCCGGTGCGTACCTCGACATCATCCGCGACATTCGCGAAGCCTCGAACCTGCCGCTGTCGGCGTATCAGGTTAGCGGCGAGTACGCGATGATCAAATTCGGCGCGCAGGCCGGCGCGATTGATGAGGATCGTGTGGTGCGTGAAAGCCTCGGCGCGATCAAGCGTGCGGGTGCGGATCTGATCTTTACTTACTTTGCGATGGATCTGGCGCTGGCGGGGATCTAAGCAACAGCGCAGATTTAACTGTGGGAGCGAGCCTGCTCGCGAAGGCGTCGTGTCAGCCAGCCTATCTGTTGCTGATGCACCGATTTCGCGAGCAGGCTCGCTCCCACATTTGATTCATGGTGTCCTTTAGTCAGGAGCAGTTGAAGAACGGGCGGATCCCGTGATCGCGGAAATACCGTTCAATCACCTTCGGATCCGCAGTGTTATCGGCAATCGCCACATACGTATCAGGGCGCAGCAGGTAAAAGCCGTTACGCCCCAACCCTGCCGTTTCAAACGCCGGTCGCCAGTCGAACACGTGCAGCGGCAGATGATGTTCGTGGCACCAGGCGATCATTTCGTCGCTGGTGTCGCCGTACACATGCACTTGCCAGCACGGCTGGCGCAGCGGTTCGTAGTTATCCCCCTCGCCATCATGGGCCCACGGCAAGCGGTCGCCGCCGTGGACGTGACCGGCGGTGCCTTGGCTGAGCGGCATGCCGCGATAATTGAGGGTGACTTGTGAAACCGTGCGAAAGAGAAACTCGCGACTGGCCTCGAATGAAGCCACTTTCGGGATCAGAAACGGCGCCACGCGCATGCGCAGCAGATCAGCCATCCGCCCTTCGGCGGTGACAAAACTGAAGACTTTATCGGTGGTCGAGACCAGTCGGCGGGCGAAGGCGATGCGCTCGGTTTCATAGCTGTCGAGCAGGCTCGGTTCGGCGCCGCCGCTGAGCACTGCAGCGAGTTTCCACGCCAGATTGATCGCATCGCCGATCCCGGTGTTCATGCCTTGCCCGCCCGCCGGGCTGTGTACATGGGCAGCGTCGCCGAGCAGAAACGCGCGGCCACTGCGAAAGTGCTCGGCCACGCGGTGATGCACGCGGTAGGTCGAGAACCAGTGCACGTCTTCGATGTGCACTTTCAGGTGTTCGATGGCGCGGCTGCTGACGTCGGAAAATTCCAGGGATTCGGCGCGATCCGCACGTTCGTCGCGAACGGTGCCAATCAGCCTCGCGCGGCCTTCGCCGGCCAGCGGAAACACCGCGAGAAAGTCCGCCTCGTCCAAGTCCAGATGCAACTCGCCGTTGATCGCCGGGCCGCTGGCCTGGACGTCGGCGACGTAGAAAATCTGCTGATAGGTGCCACCGGGAAACCCGGCGTCAAGGCTTTTGCGCACCACCGAGCGGGCACCGTCGCAACCGGCCAGATAGCAGGCCTGACAGATTTCCTGTTCGCCATCGGGCAAGCGCAAATGGACGGTGAGGCCGTCGCCGGTTTCCTCGAAACTCTCCAGCGTGGTGTTGCGTTCTACCGTCACGCCGTAGTCTTCGAGGCGTTCGATCAGCAGTTTTTCGTGCTCATCCTGCGGGAAGATTTCGACGAACGCATAGGGCGTCAGGCCTTCACCGATGCGATTGAGCGGCAACTGCGCGACCGGTTTGCCGTTGACCCAGAAATTCGCCGCCGCCACCCGATGACCGTTGCGCACCACGGTGCCGGCCAGATCCAGTTGCCGATACAACTCAAGGGTGCGCGCTTGCACTGCCAGCGCCGTGACGTGGTGCCGGGGGTGGAAGTTTTGTCGATGATGCGCACGCGCACGCCGAGTTTGCTCAGCCACAGGGCCAGCACCAGCCCGGTGGGGCCGGCGCCAATGATTAATACGTCGCTGCGGTGCATGAGAGAGTCCTCTGCATGGGGTGCAGCAAGTATGGATCAGAAGGAGAGGGTGGCCAGTGGATTGGTCAGATGGTCGGTGTTCGGCTTGGGGGCTGTTGCGCGGCGTAGATCCGGGCCCCTCACCCCAGCCCTCTCCCGAGGGAGAGGGAGCCGATTTGTGGGCTTTTCAAACGGTGCGTCCAACTCGGTGGCACACGTCGGCGTACCTCGAAAAAACACCTCGGTCAGTCCCCTCGCCCTCCGGGAGAGGGCTAGGCGGGCGGCGTTCCGATGAGGGGCTTTTCAGGCTTAGAAATCAATCGTCCCCGACAACTTGGCCACACGCGGTTCACCCTGGGTCAGATAACCGCCCTGAGCCGATTCCCAATACTTCTTGTTGGCCAGGTTTTCCACGCCCAGACGTACGGTCACGTCCTTCTGCGAAACCTTGAACGCGTAACGCGCACCCGCATCGAAGCGGTTCCAGGTCGGCAGGCTCAGGTTGTTCGCCGCGTCAGCGTATTGGCCGCCGGTGCGCAGCATCCGCGCGTTCAGCGCTACGCCTTGCAGGCCTGGTACATCCCAATCGGCGCCGGCGTTGAACTGGAAGGTCGGCACGCCAATCGCGTGGTTGCCGTCGTTGGCACCGTTCTGGGTGTTCTTCAGTTCGGTGTCCATCAACGTCAGGCCGCTGATCAGGCGCAGGCCCTGGATCGGCTCGCCGAAGACGTTCATTTCCACGCCTTTGTTGACTTGCTCGCCTTCGCGCACGTAAGTGCAATTGTCGGCATCGATGATTTCGCAATAGCCGTCGCTCGGCTGTTCGATGCGATAAACACCCAGGCTCGCGCCGTAAGTGCCCATGTCGACTTTCACCCCGGCTTCGGTCTGCTTGGAGCGAGCCGGTGCGTAGACTTCGTTGCCGTTGGTTACGCGGAAACCGCCGGAGCTGGTCGGCGAAGTCGGGCCTTGCGCCAGGCCTTCGATATGGTTGGCGTAGAACGACACGTGTTCCCACGGCTTGAACACGATGCCGTAGACCGGCGTGGTGATCGATTCGTCGTAGCTCGAAGAGCGCGGGCCGCTGCCGTAACTGGCGTAGCTGTAGCCCTGAACCACCAGTTGCTGACGACGCAAGCCGGCGGTGACCAACAGGCGATCATCGAAGAAGCCGAGGGTGTCCGAAATCGCCACGCTGCGGTTGAAGGTCTTGCCGACGATGCCCGGATCGCTGTTGTCGCCACCGGCGAAGTTGCCGACCGGCGATGGGGTTTCCACCGGGTGGTAGATGTTGTTCGCGTATTTGGTCAGGTCGAAGTCGTAGGCGCTGCGCTGTTCCGCCCAGATACCGGTCAGACCAAAGTTGAGCTTGTGGCTGACCGGGCCGGTATTGAACTTGCCATTGAGGCCAGCCATGACGCTGGTGTTGTCCTCATCGTGAGGAATGAACGAGCCAGTGGTGAACGAAGCGCCGCTGTTGCCGACCAGCGTGGTCGAGTTGTAGCGGCCGACTTCACGGGTGTGCTTGGCGCCGCCAGCGGCGTAGGCAGTCCAGTTGTCGTTGAGGTCGTACTCGGCGCGGAGCATGCCGAAGGTGTCTTCGATGTCGGTGTAGCCCCACTTCGGCGCGTAGTTGGTATCAGCCGACGGTGCGTCCGGGATGTGCGTGGCGGTGCCGAGGTTGACCGAGTTGCGGCCACCGTTGACGCGTTCTTTCTGATAAGCGAAGTCGCCGGACAGGCGCAGTGCGTCGCCGCGATAGTCGAGGCCGATGGCGAACAGTTTCGAACGCTGGTTTTCGTGATCGATACCGGTGTCGCCTTCGCGCTGCGCCAGGTTGATGCGCGCGCCGAAACGGTTGTCTTCACCGAAACGCTGGCCGATGTCGAAGTGCTGACCGACGCGACCTTCGCTGTTGATATCAGTGGTGAAGCGGCGCAGCGGCTCGTCGCCGGCGCGTTTTGGCTGCAGATTCACGCCGCCACCGATGCCGGAACCGGTCGGGGTCACGCCGTTGATGAAGGCGTTCGGGCCTTTGAACACTTCCACGCGCTCCAGGGCGTCGGTGGAAATGATCTGCCGAGGCAGCACGCCGTACAGGCCGTTATAGGAAATATCGTCGCCAGTCAGTGGCAGGCCGCGGATCATGAAGATCTGCGCCTGGTTGGAGAAACCGGAGGCCTGACGCACCGACGCATCGTTGAGCAGCACATCGGCGACGTTTTCCGCCTGCTGATCCTGAATCAGTTGCTCGGTGTAGGACGCCGCGCTGAACGGCACGTCCATCATGTCCTGATTGCCCAGCACGCCAAGCTGACCACCACGCGCCACCTGACCGCCGCTGTAAGCCGGGGGCAGGGTGTTTGGCGCAGGGGCCTGGGCGTTGATGTTGACGTTGTCGAGCACCAGCTCCTTGTTATCGCCTTCGGCGGCGTGAGCGGTGACAGTCAGGGAGCACAGCAGGGCGAGAAGCGTCGGGCGAAACGGGACGGCGAGTCGAGCTGAAGCGGGCATTTGGATACCTGGAGGCGCACGGCCGGTGAGAAAAAGTAAGGGCGGCGCGGGAACTCCTTGCGCAAATGCGACTCCAGGCGCAAATGATATGTTTTCTCAGTCACGTTTTGCAATCAGTTTGTCATCATCCGCTGAAACCTTTAATCCAGAACGCTGGGCGGCGCTCGGTTCAGATCGCCGGGAACGGCGGCAGGTCGCTAGAGTCCTAGCCTGCGGCACACCATTGGTCGTATGGTGAACCCGGCTCAACGGACTGGATGGAGCAACATGCACAGCCCTCGATTACTGATCACCCTCGCCACATCGCTGGTGCTCGCCGGTTGCGCGGGCCAGCGCAGCAATGAACCCGTACCGCGTCCGCCCGCTGAAGTGAAGGCGGAAATCATCCGGCTGATGCCAGCGAAAACCGCCGATCGCCAAGGCTGGGCCACCGATATCTATGCGGCATTTGCTGCGCAGAACATCAGCCCGACTACGCAAAACCTCTGTTCGGTATTGGCCGTTGCCGAACAGGAATCCACCTTCCAGGCCGACCCCACAGTGCCGGGCCTGGGCAAAATCGCCCGCGACGAAATCGACCGTCGCGCCAGCAAAGTTCACATCCCCAGCCTGCTGGTCAGCGGCGCGTTGCAAGTGCGCTCAACCAACGGCAAGACCTACAGCGAACGCCTGAGCGCCGCGCGCAGCGAGAAAGAGTTGAGCGCGATCTTCGACGACTTCATAGGCCGCGTGCCGATGGGCCGCACGCTGTTCGGCGGCTTCAACCCAGTGCATACCGGCGGGCCGATGCAGGTCAGCATCGAATTCGCTGAGCAGCACGCCAAGGATTATCCGTACCCGGTAGACGGCACGATCCGTCGCGAAGTGTTCAGTCGGCGCGGCGGCATGTATTTCGGTATCGCCCATTTGCTCGGCTACCCGGTGAGCTATCGCGAGCCGCTGTATCGCTTCGCCGATTTCAACGCCGGTTGGTACGCCAGCCGCAATGCCGCGTTCCAAAATGCCGTCAGCCGCGCTTCCGGCATTGCGCTGGCGCTCGATGGTGATCTGATCCGCTACGACTCGATCATGCCCGGCAGCACCGAACTGGCGGTGCGCACCCTCGGCAAATCGCTGGGCATGCGCAACCCGACGATTCGCGATCAACTGGAGAAGGGCAAAACCCTGGAGTTCGAAGAGACCAAACTCTATCAAAGGGTGTTTGAGTTGGCGGAGAAAGCCGAGGGCAAAACCCTGCCGCGTGCCGTGCTGCCGGGGATCGTTTTGCAAAGCCCGAAGATCACGCGCAAATTGACCACGGCATGGTTCGCCAAACGCGTGGACGAGCGCTACAAGCGCTGCATGGCCAAGGCCGGTTGAGGGTTGCTCAAAGCACTTTGACGGCGCGCCCGATTGCCTGGATCGGCCCGGTCGGTTTGCCGATTGGCGAGCCGTTGGCGCCTTCCAGCGTCAGCTCGAACAACTGGTTCGGTTGCAGCGGCGGCAACTTGTCCAGCGGCACCGACAGCGCCTGGCCCGGCTTGACCAGACCCAACGACACCGGCCCTTGCCAGCCATCAGCCTTGGTCCAGAATTCCAGCGCTTTGTCAGCCGGTACTTCAACCACGCCCAGCGGAATCAACTGGATTTCCCGTGAGTCGCTCGCCTGAATCACCCAGCCCGGCGCCTTGTCCTGCGGCGCCACCAGCACCACCAGATAACTCGGTTTCGGCGTGGTCTGGGTCAGCAGGATCGAACCCAAAATCAACGTCGCGGCCAGCCCGACAGCACTCAGCCCACGCCACAGCGGCAGCAGGTTCCACCATGAAGTCGCTGGCGCTTTGGCCGTGAGTCGATCGAGGCTGCGTTCGATCCGTGGCCACAACAGCGCCGACGGTTGTTGCGATGGCGCAAGGTCGGTCAACTCCAGCAGACGCCGCTCCCAGGCATCCACTGCGTCACGTAATTCGGGGTCATTCGGCAGACGCTGTTGCACCGCGATCCGCTGCTCGGCAGGCAGTGTGCCGAGCACGTATTCGCCGGCCAGTTCATCGCGTTCCTGCGCCGATTCAGTGGTCATCCCATGCACTCCCGCAAGGCGTTGAGGCTGCGTTTGATCCACGCCTTGACCGTGCCGAGCGGCGTGTCGAGGCGCGCGGCGATCTGCGCGTGGCTGTAACCGTCGACGTAGGCGTGGAGGATGCAGTGGCGGCGTTGTGGCTCGAGTTGCTCGAGGCAACGATGAATGCGTGCCGAATGCGTATGGGCGTCGAACTCGTCAGCATCGCCGGCCATTTCGTGCTCATCGCCGAGCGAGGTTTCACGACGCTGATCACGCAGCAGATTCAGCGCCAGATGCCGCGTCACCGTGAACATCCAGCCCCGCGCCGAACCCCGCGTCGGGTCAAACCCCGCCGCGCCGTTCCAGATCTTGATAAACGCCTCATGGACAATGTCCTCCGCCAGCGCCGAGTCACGCACCAGACGTTTGGCTACGCCGAGCAGGCGCGGGCCTTCCTGCACATACAAATCGCGCAGGGCCGAACGCTCCCCACGGGCACAGGCGGCGAGACGGGCTTCGTAATCGAAAACGGATTCGGCTAAAGGCATGTCGTGCAATCTAGCTCACTTTCCCCAAACATCCACACAATCGAGTGGCCCCCTATGGGAGCGAGCCTGCTCGCGAAAGCGGTGGTTCAGAGAAATATCCGTCGACTGACACACCGCCTTCGCGAGCAGGCTCGCTCCCACATTGGGCCTTAGTGATTCAACGGTCAGTTCGCCGCCCAGAAAATGTAATCCGCCTGATACTTCACCACTTCCTGCTTGCCCTTGTTCGCTGCCGTGCATTCACTGCCCGGCGCCACGCCGCCCTTGAGTGCGACGCGCTGGATGTAACTCACGCCGGCCATCGCGCCTTTGCCCTCGGCGGGATTGGCCTTGACCAGTTGATAGGGCAAGTTGCCCGGGGTCGATGGCGCCACGGCCAATTGCGTGCCGGTGACTTTCGAACCGTCCTTGGCCTGCCAGGTGGCGGGTGGGCCGAAGTAAGTGCCGACCTGCTTGCCGCTGCGATCATTGAGCACCGCTTTCGGCCCGACAAACGTCCACTCGGTCTGCCCCGGAGCATTGGCTTTGTCGCGGCATTCGTAGGTGATCTCGCCGACGCCGGTGGTTTCCATCGCGATCTTGTGGCCATCCGGCACTTTGATTGCGTCGGGATAACTGCTTTGGGCGAAAGTCGTCGAAGTGACGGCGAGCAAACCGGTGAAGCCAATCAGGTGGGTGATGTTCATCAGTATGTTTCTCCAAAAAGGGTAAACCGCTGACAGCCGAAGAGGGCTGTTATAAGGACTACCCGTGGTGGAGGCGTTTGGATGCAGTGCCTGGAAAATAAATCTCCAACCCGACGACAACCCCTGTGGGAGCGAGCCTGCTCGCGAAGGCGTCGGGTCAGCCAACATTTATGTGACTGATACACCGTGTTCGCGAGCAGGCTCGCTCCCACAGGGATTTTTGTCTGGCTTCAGGCCGGAGGCTTTCAGTAATTCCTGGGTGTAGGGATGTTGCGGCGCGGCGAAGATTTCGCGCGACGAACCCTGCTCCACCACCTTGCCATCCTTGATCACCATCAAGTCATGCGCCAGCGCATGCACCACCGCCAGATCATGGCTGATGAACAAATACGTCAGCCCATGCTTGATCTGCAATTGCCGCAACAACTCGACGACCTGCTTCTGCACCGTACGATCCAGCGCCGAAGTCGGTTCATCGAGCAGAATCAGCGCCGGTTCCAGCACCAGTGCGCGGGCGATGGAAATGCGCTGGCGCTGTCCGCCGGAAAACTCGTGGGGATAGCGATGCCGACTCTGGGGATCGAGGCCGACTTCCTCCAGTACCCGAATCACTGCGGCTTCCCGTTCGGCTGCAGTGCCGATGCCATGGGTCAGCAAGCCTTCGGCAATGATCTGCTGCACCGACATTCGTGGGCTGAGACTGCCGAACGGGTCCTGAAACACCACCTGAATCTGCCGGCGCAACGGCCGCATCAAACGCTGATTGAGCAGGCTCAGTTGCTTGTTGCCGAAACGGATATTGCCCTCTGATTCGACCAGCCGCAGGATCGCTTGGCCCAACGTCGATTTGCCCGAACCCGACTCACCGACAATCCCCAGCGTCTTGCCGCGCTGCAGGGTGAAACTCACGCCGTCCACCGCTTTGATGTAATCCTGCTGCCGACTGAACAACGCCTTGGGCAGCGCAAACCACACCTTCAAATCATCGACTTCGAGCAGGTTGTGCTCGAACTCACTCGGCACTGGCGCACCGCTCGGTTCCGCTTCGATCAACAACCGGCTGTAATGATGCTGCGGCGCGCGGAACAGCGTTTCGCAATCCGCCTCCTCGACGATCTCGCCATGGCGCATCACGCACACCCGTTGCGCGATACGTCGCACCAGATTGAGGTCATGGCTGATCAGCAACAGCGACATGCCGAGGCGTTGCTGCAGCTCGATCAGCAACTCAAGAATCTTCTGCTGCACCGTGACATCCAGCGCCGTGGTCGGCTCATCGGCGATCAACAACTCAGGTTCGTTGGCCAGCGCCATGGCAATCATCACCCTTTGCCGCTGCCCACCGGAGAGCTGATGCGGATAGGCCTTCAAGCGCTGCAAAGGCTGGCGAATGCCGACCAGTTCCAGCAACTCCAACGTCCGTTGGCGAGCAGCACGGCCCTTTAGACCTTTGTGAATCTCCAGCACCTCGCTGACCTGCTTTTCCACCGTGTGCAACGGGTTCAGCGAAGTCATCGGCTCCTGGAAAATCATCGCAATGCGGTTGCCGCGCAAACCGCGCATCTGCTGCTCGCTGGCGTGCAGCAAATCCACGCCGTTGTAGCGGATCGCGCCGCTGCTGCTGACGTTCTTGCCCGGCAGCAAACGCAGGATTGAATGCGCCGTCACCGACTTGCCCGAGCCGGATTCACCGACCAGCGCCAGGCACTCGCCACGGCGGATATCGAGGTTCAAACCGTGCACCACTTCCTGCCCGGCGAAGGCCACGCGCAGGTCACGGATTTCAATCAGGTTGTCGTTCATCTCAGCTCCGGGGATCAAGATCGTGGATCAAACGCATCACGGCAAGCCTCACCAATAAATACCAACAACGACAGAATCAGCGCCAAGGCAAAAAACGCCGTCAGCCCCAACCACGGCGCTTGCAGATTGCGCTTGGCCTGACCGATCAATTCGCCCAGCGACGCGGTGCCCGCGGGCATACCGAAGCCGAGAAAATCCAGTGCGGTCAGCGTCGCAATCGCGCCAGTCAGAATGAACGGCAAGTAGGTAAGGGTGGAGGTCATCGCATTGGGCAGGATGTGCCGGCACATCAGTTCGTTGTCGGTCAGGCCCAGTGCCCGCGCGGCTTTGACGTATTCCAGATTGCGCCCGCGCAGGAACTCGGCGCGCACCACATCGACCAGCGCCAGCCAGGAAAACAGCGCCATGATCCCCAGCAACCACCAGAAACTCGGCGAGACGAATCCGGACAAAATGATCAGCAGGTACAGCACCGGTAACCCCGACCAGATCTCCAGCACCCGCTGCCCGAGCAAGTCGACCCAGCCGCCGTAATAGCCCTGCAACGCCCCGGCAACGATGCCGATCACCGCACTGATGCCGGTGAGGATCAGCGCAAACAGAATCGAAATCCGCGTGCCGAAAATCACCCGCGCCAACACGTCGCGGGCCTGATCATCGGTGCCCAGCCAGTTGCTTGAAGACGGCGGGCTCGGCGCCGGTTCGCTGAGGTCGTAATTGACCGTGTCGTAACTGAACGGGATCGGCGGAAACAGCATCCAGCCGCCCTGATCCTCGATCAGTTTGTGTACGTAACTGCTGGCGTAATCCGGCTGAAACGGCAGCTCGCCGCCGAAATCGGTTTCCAGGTAATCGCTGAGGATCGGGAAGTAGAAAGCGTCGTGATAACGGATCACCAGCGGCTTGTCGTTGGCGATCAATTCACCGCCCAGACAAATCAGGCACAGACCGATAAACAGCCACAGCGACCAGCGTCCACGGCGGTTGGCCTTGAACTGGGCAACGCGGCGCTGACCGAGAGGGGAAAGAGTGAACATCAGGCAGTCCTCGCCGAGAAGTCGATGCGCGGGTCGAGCAGGGTGTAGCAGAGGTCGCCGATCAGCTTGATCAGCAGGCCGAACAGGGTGAATAGAAACAGCGCGCCGAACACCACCGGATAGTCGCGCGACACTGCCGCCTCATAACTCATGCGCCCGAGGCCGTCGAGGTTGAAGATGGTTTCAATCAGCAGGGAGCCGGCGAAAAACACCTCGATCAGCGCCGACGGCACACCGGCCACCACCAACAACATCGCGTTGCGAAACACATGGCCGTAGAGCACGCGGCGCTCGGTCAGACCCTTGGCCCGTGCGGTGATCACGTACTGGCGGCTGATCTCGTTGAGGAAGCTGTTTTTGGTGAGGATTGTCAGCGTGGCGAAGCCGCCGATCACCAGCGCCGTCACCGGCAGCACCAAGTGCCACAGGTAATCGCCGACTTTTCCAAGCGTGCTAAGGCTGTCGAAGTTGTCCGAGACCAGCCCTTGCACCGGAAACCAGTTGACGTAGCTGCCGCCGGCGAACACCACGATCAGCAGAATCGCGAACAGGAACGCTGGCATCGCATAGCCGATGATGATTGCCGTGCTGCTCCAGACATCAAACGCGCTGCCGTTCCTGATCGCTTTGCGAATGCCCAGCGGGATCGAAATCAGGTAGGTGATCAACGTCGCCCACAAGCCCAGCGACAGCGACACTGGCAGCTTCTGCACAATCAGATCGGTGACCTTGGCGCCGCGAAAGAAACTGCTGCCCAGATCCAGCTGCGCGTAGTTTTTCAGCATCAGCCACAGGCGTTCGTGCATGGGTTTGTCGAAGCCGTAATGGTGTTTGATTTCCTCGATCAGCGCGGGGTCGAGGCCACGGCTGCTGCGGCCCGCGCCGCCAATCGCGGCAACTTCACCACCGCCGCCCATGCTGTGCCCGCCGAAGCCTTGGAGACGCGCGATGGCTTGCTCCACCGGCCCGCCCGGCGCGGCCTGCACGATCAGGAAATTGACCACCAGAATGCACAGCAGCGTGGGGATGATCAGCAGCAAACGTCGACTCAGATAACGCAGCATGTCACTGGCCCCCCGCGAGTTGGCTGTGCATCTGTTGCGTGGTCAGCGCCTTGGCCGATACCTCCCACCATGTGTTAAGGCCTTCGTCGTACGCCGGTTGCACGGCGGGCATGCCGAAGCGGTTCTGATACACCGTCGGCGTGCCCTTGGAGTAGTAGTTGGGAATCATGTAGTAACCCCATTGCAGCACCCGGTCGAGGGCGCGGGCGTAATGCACCATGGCCTCGCGGGTGTTGGCCTGGACCAGTCCGTCGATCAGTTGATCGACCGCCGGGTTGGCCAGCACCATCGAGTTGGAACTGCCGACTTGCGTGGCACTTTGCGAGGCATACAGGCTGTACAACTCGCGGCCGGGGGAGACAATCGGATCGCCGCTACGGGGGAAACTGGTGACGATCATGTCGTAGTCACGGGCGTTGAGACGGTTGACGTATTGCGCCGAATCGATCCGGCGCAGATTCAGCGTGATGCCGATCTGCGCGAGGGTGCGTTTGAACGGCAACAGCATGCGGTCGAAACCGCCCTGACCGTCGAGGAAGGTGAACTCCAGCGGATCGCCGTTCGCGTTGACTAAACGATTGTGTTGCGGCGTCCAGCCGGCCTCGGCGAGCAGCTTCAGCGCTTGCAATTGCTTGTCACGGATGTAGCCGCTGCCATCGGTTTTCGGCGCCTCATACACGGTCGTGAAAACTTCGTCGGGGATCTGCCCGCGCAGTGGTTCGAGGATCTTCAATTCCTCGGCATCAGGCAGCGCGGTAGCGGCCATTTCGCTCTTTGGCCAGAAGCTGTTCTGGCGCACGTAGAAGCCGCGCATCATCTGCTTGTTGGTCCACTCGAAATCCCACAGCAGGCTGATCGCCTGACGCACGCGGCGATCCTCGAAGATCGGGTTTTGCAGGTTGAACACAAACCCTTGGGCCGCCGTCGGCTTCTCCGGGGCCAGAATCGATTGCTGCAAACGGCCGTCGCGCAACGCCGGGCTGTCGTAGCCGACCACGTAACCGGACGAGGAAAACTCGCGGTTGTAGTCGAACGCGCCGGCCTGCAACAGTTGCCGGGCGACGTCGGTGTCGCCGTAGAAATTCACCGTGAGGTTGTCGAAGTTGTACATGCCGCGACTGACCGGGAGGTCTTTGCCCCACCAGTCTGGATCACGCTCGAAACTGATGCTGCGCCCGGCGTCGACCTTGCTCACCCGGTACGGGCCGCTGCCCAGCGGGGGCTCGAAACCGCCGCCATTGGCGAAGTCGCGGGTTTGCCACCAGTGTTCGGGGACGATGCGCATGGTCGCCAAGTCCAGCGCGAGGGTGCGGTTGAGGTTGTTTTTGAAGGTGAAGCGCACCTGCCGTGGGCCTTCGATCAGCACGTCCTGCACGTCGGCGTATTGCTGGCGATAACTCAGGCTGCCCTTGGTCATCAGCAGGTTGAAGGTGTAGCGCACGTCTTCGGCAGTGATCGGCGTGCCATCGGCGAAACGTGCTTTTGGATTGAGGGTGAAACGCACCCACAAACCCTCGGGGTCGCGCTCGATCTGCTGCGCAACCAATGCGTAAACGGTGTAGGGCTCGTCAAGCGAACGAAAGGCCAGCGGCGAATACACCCAGTCGTTGACCTGCACCACGGAAATGCCCTGATCGGCATACGGGCTGATGTAGTTGAACCCGCCGATTTCCATCGACGCACGACTGAGCGAACCGCCCTTGGGTGCCTTGGGATCGACAAAATCGAAATGCTCGAAGTTCGCCGGATACTTCGGCGCCTCGCCGTACACCGTCAGCGCATGACTGCCAGCGGCCAGCGCCGAGGAGCCGGTGCACAGCAGCGCACTGCCGAGCAGGAAGCCAGCCATGTTGCGCAAGAAGCTCATGAAATCACCCTGAAAATCCCTGAAAGGCCACGGACCCAATGTGGGAGCGAGCCTGCTCGCGAAGGCGTCTGGTCAGCCGACATCTCTCTTGCTGATCCACCGCTTTCGCGAGCAGGCTCGCTCCCACAGGGGATGTGTTCTGTTTCCGGTTAGAAGTGGTAAGTCATGCGCGCAAACAAGGTACGCCCCAGCGGATCGGTGTAACGCGGGTCATAGCCGCTCTGGAAGTTGTAGGCCTGGTTGGAGAACGGCGGGTTGCGGTCGAACACGTTCTTCATCCCGGCATCGACATCCAGCACCTTGTTGAAGGTGTAACCGGCCGACAGGTCCCACACCGAATACGACGCGACGCGCGCGTGGGTATCGCGGTCGTAGTCGTTGTAACCGGTGGTGAAGCGGTTGGTCAGCGACGCCCGCGCCGCACCGAAGGTCCAGCTGCCGGTGAGGTTGTGTTTCCAGCGCGCGATCACGCCGTCACCCTGAAAGTCGCCGACCTTGTCGGTGAACGGACCTTTGATGGTGCTCTGGAAGTCGTACTCGTCAACGTAAGTGCCTTGCAGCCCGAGACCGAACTGGCCGTACGGCGTGTTCGGGAAGCGATAATCCAGCGACACATCGACACCGTTGGTTTCGACGATCCCGAGGTTGGCGTTGCCGGTAACGATGTAGTTGAGCGTGCCGTCGGCGTTGCGCACGAAGCGATCCGGGTAGGAACCGGCCTGATCAAACACGGTGGATTCCGGGAATGGCTGGATCTGGTTGGAGATGTGAATCCACCAGAAATCCAGACCGACCGAGAGATTGTTGATCGGCTGGTAGACGAAGCCCAGGGTCACGTTGCGCGCCTTCTCCGGGGCCAGATCTTCGTTGCCGCCAATCTGGTTGAGGAACTGCTGCCCGCAATCGCGGCCACCGTTGCCGCCCGGTTGCACCACGCCGCCGGTACACAGCACCGGGTCGTTGTAGTAGCCCTGGGTGAAGGTGATGCTGCGCGGCGAATACAACTCATACAGCGACGGCGCACGGAAACCTTCGCTGTACGCGCCGCGCACCACCAGCTCTTTCAACGGCTGATAGCGGAACGAGTATTTCGGGTTGGTGGTGCTGCCGAAGTCGCTGTACTTGTCGTGACGCACGGCGGCGGAGAGTTCGAGGCTGTCGAGCACCGGCACGTTGATTTCCGCGTAGGCGGCTTTGACGCTGCGATCACCCTCGACACTGCCGTTGGGGTCGATGCCGAGGCTCTGGATGTCGCCGGCGAACGACTCGAAATCCTGATGGAATTTCTCTTTGCGGTACTCGCCACCTAACGCCAGGCCGGACGGGCCGGCACCGAACCAGTCGCCAATCTCGCGGCTGATGCGTCCGTCAAAACCGGCGACCCGGCCAACGGCGGTGGAATAGGCGCCGTGGTACGCCGCTTGATCGATGTATTGCTGACCGGCGGCGGACTGCGGGCCGAACGGGTTGAGCAAGCCGCTGGCCAGACCGTCGATCATCGCCTGATCGCTGACGTAACCGCTGGTGACGCTGGAGACGATTTTGTTCTGGTTGTACGAGGCGCCGACGTTGTAATCCCAACCGCCGACCAAACCATCGAAGCTGAGCAAGAAGCGCTGACTGGTGTTCTGGTCTTTCGATTCACGCGGTCCAGCGGCGGTTTCACGCCAGTTCACATCGACCGGTTGGGTCGGATCGAGGGCGAAATCGGTTGGCGCTGGGGTGATGCCGTTGCCAGGGTAGTAAGGCGATGAGCCGTCGAGGCTCAGACCGGTGAGCGGGGCAGGGCCGACAGCAGTGGCGTTGTTGTTGCGCGACCAGAAGTATTCGAGATTGACGTTGTGGTCGTCGGCCAGTTTGCCGGTGGTCTTGCCGAAGAACGAAGTCTTCTCGGTCTGCGGTACCAGGTCGATGAATTCGCGGGTGCTGAAGCGGCACAAGCCGTCGCGCGCGACCAGGTTTGGCCCGTTGCAATTGCTGTTGGCCAACGGGTTGGTGGCGTTGCCGTTCTGGCTGTAGTTGCCGGGGAAAGCCGTGCCGGAAGTCTGATCCAGACCACGGCCGGGATCGTAGTCGCGGGCGAAGGAGCGGTCGTTGGCGTCGAGGTTCTGCTGCTTGTTGTAGTTGAACACGCCGAGGACGTTGAAGCGGTCTTCTTCGAGGTCGCCGTAGCCCCAACTGGCGCTCATGTCCTTGGTCGCACCGCCGCCGCTGTGGGTCGGGGTTTCGCCGCCGAGGGTCAGTTGGCCGTCGGTCATGGATTTCTTGGTGATGAAGTTGATCACGCCGCCGATGGCGTCGGTGCCGTACAGGGCCGAGGCGCCGTCGCGCAGCACTTCGACGCGCTCGATGGCGGCAAACGGGATCATGTTCAGATCCACCGCGCCGCCGGCCGAGTTGGTCCCCGACAAGGCGTTGTTGGCCAGGCGTCGACCGTTGAGCAGCACCAGCGTCTTGTTCGCGCCGATGCCGCGCATGTCGGCGAACGAGGCGCCGCCGGTGGCTGCACCGACCGAGCCGGCACTGTTGTTGATCGACTGGCTGCCGGTGATGCGCTGCACCAGTTCGGCGGTGGTGGTCACGCCCTGTTTGCGCAACTCATCGGCCTTGAGAATGGTGATCGGCACGGCGGTTTCGGCATCGACCCGGCGAATCGCCGAACCGGTCACTTCGACCCGTTGCAGTTGCGTGGTCGGTGCGGCCACTGCGGCTGCAGCGGGCACGGCGGCGTTGTCGTCCTCGGCGGCTTGCACGGTCCCGGCGCCCATCCCCATGGCCACCAGATACAACGGAACAAAACGGTGGCGAGAAATCGTTGCCACCAAGGGTTTGAGCGTGAAGCGTGGAGTGTTCATCAGCATGGTTATTTCCGATTTTTCAGACGTTATCGAATTGGCCTTGTGAGCCCCTCATTGCTCCGCTATCGGTGATACCGCGCGCGGAAAACCACTTTCTTCAAGCAAGCCGATCCCCTCCGAAGACGCGTGGCGTTTTTTCGGTCGGCTGGTTGCGACAGGATTCAGCGGGCGGTGGCGGGCGTGTTCTCAAGGCGCGCCCGCCACCGCACTCAGTGGGTGGTCATCACCGAAATCTTGGTGATGCCCGAGCGTTCGATCGACGCCATGGCTTTGGCGACCTGGCCGTAATTGACGGCGGAGTCGGCCTGCAACTGCACGCGCACTTCGGCATCCTTGGCCTTGACCTCCTTGAGGCTGGCTTCCAAAGATTCCGGGGCCAGTTCGGTCTTGGCCAGATAGAACTTGCCGTCCTGATCGACGCTGACTACCACCGGGTCCTTCTTTTCGGCGGGGGCGACGGCATCGGTTTTCGGCAGGTTCACTTTGATCGCGTTGGTCATCAGCGGCGCGGTGACGATGAACACCACCAGCAGCACGAGCATCACGTCGACCAGCGGCGTGACGTTCATTTCGCTGAGGACTTCATCGCTGTCTTGGGTAGAAAAAGACATCAGCTGGCCTCCCGCACGGCGGCTGTGGTTTTGCTGGCGATGGCCTGACGGCTGATGGAAAACGCACTGCGCGAAGCGAGGGCGTCGAAGTCGTGGGCGAAGTCATCCATGTCTGCCGAGGCGAGTTTCAGACGGCGCAGGAAGAAGTTGTAGATCAGCACCGCCGGCACTGCGACGGCGATACCGACGCCGGTGGCGATCAGCGCGTGACCGATGGGACCGGCGACCGCTTCCAGGCTGGCCGAGCCGGTTTCGCCGATGCTTTTCAGCGCTTCCATGATGCCCCACACGGTGCCGAACAAACCAATGAACGGCGCGGTGCTGCCGATACTGGCGAGGATTGCCTGGCCGTTTTCCAGCGAGCGGCGTTCTTTCTGGATCTGCTGGCGCAGGTTGCGTTCCAAGCGATCCGAGCGGTTGATGGTGTGCGCCAGTTGTTGCGTGGTGCGCGGTGAATCTTCCACCAGCAGCGCTTCGAAACCGCTGCTGGCGATGCGTGCCAGCGCGCCCGGATACTGGCTGGCGTGTTCGGCGGCGGTGAGCAGATCCGGCGCGCCCCAGAAGGCTTTGCTGAACTGTTTGTTCTGCGCTTTCTGCCGCAGGTACTGCGCCGACTTGACCAGCAGGATCGCCCAACTGACCACGGAAAACAGCACCAGACCCCAGAGGACACCGGGGACAATCATCGAAGACAAATCGTTCATGGTTACACCTCGCTTGCGTTATTCGGTTGTGCGTTGATTGAGCGTTCGGTTATTGCGGCAATTTGAAATCGATGGTCTGGGTGGCGAAGCCGTCGATCGGCGTGTCACCGCGTTTGGCCGGGATAAATTTCCAGTTCTTCACCGCGGCGACGGCGGCGTCATCCAGTTGCGGCTTGCCGCTGGATTTGGTCACCGTCACCGAGCCGGCGCGACCGTTGGCCAACACCTGAATGCGCAGCACCACGCTGCCTTCCCAGTTGCGTCGCAGGGCCAGCGACGGGTATTCCGGCGGCGGGTTGCCGAGGCTGGCAAGGCCGGACACGGCGGCCGATTCCTTGACCGGGCCGGGCGCGGCTGCGGGTGCTGGCGGCGCACTCGGCGTGGCCGGTGCAACGGGCGCGGCGGGTTGTGCCGGAGCAGGCGCGGCTTTTGGCGGCTCGACCTTTTTCACCGGTTTTGGCTTCTCTACCGGTTTCGGTTTTTCGATCGGCTTGGGCTTCTCCACCGGTTTCGGGGGCGGCTTGACCGCGTCTTCGTCTTCCACCGGTTGCTCCGGTTCGGGAGGCGGTGGTGGCGGAGGTGGCGGTGGTGGTTCCGGAGTGGGCGGTGCCGGTGGCGTCGGGCTGGTCAGCTCGACGGTCATTTCCGGAATCTGTGGCGGCGTCGGCAATGGTTCGGTCCGCGATTGCTGGAGAAACCACCAGGCGCCGCCATGTATCAGCGCCGACACAGCCACCAGCAAAACCATCTGCTGTTTATTCAAACCGCCGGGTTGCGAGGTATTGGCTTTAAAGGCCGGGCTGCCCGAAACCGGCGGGATCGGTGCTTCCCGCAACGGCCCCGGCAGGGCTCTGTGCTTTACCGCATCGTTCATTAAAGCTCCCTCGGGTTGATGAAGGGCAATAAGGTGCCGTCCGAACATGTGCGCCATGTTCGAGTGGGTGGGTGCAACTTTCTTTTGGGTGTGCAGAAGCCGATAGTTGAACTATCCGGTTAAACAAGGCTTGCGCAAACTTAGTGGCTTAGCGCCATCGACTTCGTGTGTTCATTAGCCATTCCCTGGTTGTTCTTCTATTAATCGAGACAGCTGTCGGTGTCTCATGCTTGTTACACATAGCAACGGCTGTGCCAGATGTTGCAGAAATGTAGAACTGTTATTTCATCAGTGTTACCCATGTCGCATTTATATAAGTTTTGCCATTGCCGCGCTTATTCCTTGGGGCGCAGATTGCCGCTACTCCGTTTGCCGGAGCTTTTTTAGAGGCGAGTCAGGCTGAGCGCGCTCTCCGGCTGATGGGCGGGATAGAGCGGCTGCTTGACTGGCGGCCAGGGCACTTGCTGGTGCGCGGCGGACTGAATTGGTGCGGGTCAATGTTTTAGCGGGTCACGGGGTGTGTTCCTTGTTCTTGTTTAAATGAAATCAATGTTCGAAGTGTTGAAAGATTCAAATCGGTGGAACAGTTTTGGTGCGCTTGTAAAGAGACTGGAAGTTATTGTTCGACAATCCTGTCGCCGCACAATCAATGCGTCGTTTGCGCAATAACAGTTCGGGTCATATTTAAAAAATAAATAGCACGCCAGCGTCGGCCAATGATTCATTGCCGAATGCAGTGCGCTGTCGGGGTGTCAGGTAATAAAGTAAGTGCGAAGGCAGCCGGGACTGTTCAGATGAACTCGGCGTTGTGCACGAACAAGCGAAGAGAGGGTCATGCGGCAAAGCGTTTGAAGATTCACGCGGTGAACTCCTTATTGCCAGCTCGGACACACGAACTTTTGGTTCGGTATCGCACCTTACAAGAACGCGGGTAGCGTTCGATGAATGCTCTTGGTGCGGGATGGGCACCATCAGCGCTGTTCTGCGAGGTTTGAATTCGCAAGTCGCGATTGCATGGGAAAAACGTGCCAAAACCGATACACACGCAGAATTTTTCTACACCGGGCCTGCCGCCATCTACCCTTGGCAGAGGCCTTATTCGGGGGATCGGCTATGTACCAGCTCTACGGACACAGGAATTCAGGCGCAGCCGCGATTGAAGCGGCGCTGGAACTGTGCCAGATCGCCTACCGCTTCATTGATATCGAAGCGAGTACCGAGGCCGCCGAAGCGCTGGCCAAACTCAATCCGCTGAAACAGATTCCCACCCTGCAGCTGCCCGACGGCAGTGCCCTCACCGAGAGCGCGGCGATTCTGATTCACCTCGGCCTGACGTTTGCGCAGTCGGGCCTGCTGCCGGTGGCGGCGGCTGATCGCGATCAGGCGATTCGCGGCATGGTCTACATCGTCAGCAATTGCTACACGGCGGTCGGCGTCATCGATTACCCTGAGCGCTGGCTGGTGATGCCGGACGAAGCGTCGCGGCAGAACCTCATGGCCGGCGCGCGGGAGCGTTTGCACTGGAGTTGGGAAGTGTTCGCTGACCAGTTTTCTGCCGAGTTGTATCTGGACGACGAAACACCGGGAGCGCTGGATGTGCTGGCAGCGGTAGTGACACGTTGGGCGGGCAGCCGCGAGCATTTGCGTCAGACGCGGCCAGGGTTCTATGCGTGGTTGCAGCGAATTGACCGGCACCCGGTGCTGGCGCCGGTGTTTGCCCGGCATTGGCCGTCCTGACTGAGATGATCGTTCCCACGCTCTGCGTGGTAACGCAGCCCGGGACGCTCCGCGTCCCAACGCGTGACGCAGAGCGTCACAGGAGGCATTCCCACGCGGAGCGTGGGAACGATCATAGGGAGGGAGATTTATTCCCCGCGAATGTACTGCTCCAGCTGTTTGATCAGCTCCGCCTGCTCGGCAATCGCTTCCTTGACCAGGTCACCAATCGACAGCAAGCCGATCAACTTGCCGTTCTCCACCACCGGCAAGTGGCGCAGGCGTTTGTCGGACATGATGCCCAAGCAGGTGTCGACGGTTTGATGGGTGTCCACGGTGATGACGTTCGACACCATGATGTCGCGCACCGGAGTGCCGACGGATGAGCGGCCATGCAGCACGAGTTTGCGCGCGTAATCGCGTTCGCTGATGATGCCGACCACTTGCTCGTCTTCGACCACCAGCAAGGCGCCGACGTTTTTCTCGGCCATCTTCATCAGCGCTTCGAGCACCATGTGATCAGGCTTGATCTGGTGCACTTCCTGATTTTTCTGATCTTTGAGCTTGAGCAGTTGGGCGACGGTCTTCATGGCGGTTACTCAGGTGTTGTCGTTGTTATCCAAGCATCGTAGACGCAAGCGCGCAGGGCAAGGTGGCAAAGCGGCAGATAACACGCAAAAAACGTCATTTGCCGGGTTTTTCCGTGGCCGGCGGCGATTTATCGCCAGCGTCATCCCAGGCAATGCCGCGTAGAATGCCCCTCTGTTCTGATTCCTGAGGTTGCAGTGGTGGATTTACCGCAGGGCTTCGTCCTGACCCGGCATTGGCGTGATACGTCGGCCGGCACCGAAGTCGAGTTCTGGTTGGCGACCGACGCCGGGCCACGCCGTGTGCGCCTGCCGCATCAACCGTCGGTGGCGTTTATCCCTGCCGAGCAGCGCGCCGCCGCCGAGCGTTTGCTGCACGACGAGAAGAACGTCGAACTGCGTCCGTTGGCCCTGCAGGATTTCCAGCATCGCCCGGTGCTTGGCCTCTATTGTCAGCAACACGGCCAGTTGATGCGCCTGGAAACCGCGCTCAGCCGCAGCGGTGTCGACGTCTATGAAGCCGACGTGCGCCCGCCGGAACGCTACCTGATGGAGCGTTTCATCACCGCCCCGGTGTTTTTCAGCGGGACAACGGATGCCGACGGCATCCTGCTCAACGCCCAGTTCAAACCAGCGCCGAGTTACCGGCCGAAGCTGCGGCTGGTCTCGCTGGACATCGAAACCACCGAAACCGGCGATCTGTATTCCATCGCCCTCGAGGGCTGCGGCCAGCGTCAGGTGTACATGCTCGGTACGCCCAACGGCGACGCGAGCATCGTCGACTTCGACCTCGAATACTGCGACTCGCGCACGCTGATTCTGAAGAAACTCAACGACTGGTTCGCGCTGCACGACCCCGACGCAATCATTGGCTGGAACGTCGTGCAGTTCGATTTGCGCATCCTTCACGAACACGCGCGGCGCCTCGGTGTGCCGCTGAAAATCGGTCGTGGCGGCGAAGAGATGCAGTGGCGCGAGCACGGCAGCCGCAATCATTACTTCGCCTCGGCGGCGGGGCGGCTGATCATCGACGGCATCGAATCCCTGCGTTCGGCGACCTGGAGCTTTCCGTCGTTCAGTCTGGAAAACGTTGCGCAGACCTTGCTCGGCGAAGGCAAAGCCATCAACAACCCGTACCAGCGCATGGACGAGATCAACCGCATGTTCGCCGAGGACAAACCGGCGCTGGCCAAGTACAACCTCAAGGACTGCGAACTGGTCACGCGAATCTTCGCCAAGACCGAGCTGCTGACGTTTTTGCTCGAACGCGCCAGCGTCACCGGACTGCCGGCGGATCGCAGTGGCGGCTCGGTGGCGGCGTTCACCCATTTGTACATGCCGTTGATGCACCGTCAGGGGTTTGTTGCGCCGAATCTGGGCACCAATCCACCGCAGGCCAGCCCCGGCGGCTTCGTCATGGATTCGCAACCGGGCCTGTACGAGTCGGTGCTGGTGCTGGATTACAAGAGCCTGTATCCGTCGATCATTCGTACGTTTCTGATCGACCCGGTCGGGTTGATCGAAGGTTTGCAGCATCCGGACGACGCCGATTCCGTGCCGGGTTTCCGTGGTGCCAGATTCTCGCGCACCCGCCATTGCCTGCCGTCGATCGTCTCGCGGGTGGCCGAAGGTCGTGAGACCGCCAAGCGCGACCACAACGCTCCGCTGTCGCAAGCGTTGAAGATCATCATGAACGCCTTCTACGGCGTGCTCGGCTCCAGCGGTTGCCGCTTCTTCGATACGCGGTTGGCCTCGTCGATCACTCTGCGCGGTCACGAAATCATGCTGCGCACGCGCAAGCTGATCGAAGAGCAAGGCCACGCGGTGATATACGGCGACACCGACTCAACGTTTGTCTGGCTGCGCCGCCCCCACGGCCAGGAAGAGGCGGCAGAGATCGGCCATGCGCTGGTCAAGCACGTCAATGATTGGTGGCGCGAGCATGTGCGCGACGAATATGGGCTGGAAAGCGCCCTCGAACTGCAGTTCGAGATTCACTACAAACGCTTCCTGATGCCGACCATTCGCGGTGCGGAGGAAGGCAGCAAAAAGCGTTATGCCGGCCTCGTCACCCGCGCCGATGGCCGCGACGAAATGGTCTACAAAGGCCTGGAAACCGTGCGCACCGATTGGTCGCTGCTGGCCCGGCAGTTTCAGCAGGAACTCTACGAGCGGATTTTCCAGCGCAAGCCCTATCAGGATTACGTGCGCGACTACGTGCGTAAAACCCTCGCCGGGGAATTCGATGATCGCCTGGTCTACCGCAAGCGCCTGCGCCGCACCCTCGATGACTACGAACGCAACGTGCCGCCGCATGTGCGCGCGGCGCGGCTGGCCGACGACTACAACGCGCAACACGGGCGCCCGCGGCAATACCAGAACGGTGGCTGGATCAGTTACGTCATCACCTTGGCCGGCCCGGAGCCGCTGGAAGTGCGCCGCGCCGCCATCGACTACGACCACTACATCACCCGCCAACTGCAACCGGTGGCGGACGCGATCCTGCCGTTTGTCGACGACGATTTCTCAACACTGATCGGTGGGCAACTGGGCCTGTTTTGAGTCGAGCAACTGCAGCGTCCATTCATCGAGGATGCCGTGGAAGTAGCGCTCCAGTGCCTGAGTGAACACGCTGTCTTCAGCGGTGAACTGCGCAAACAACGTCATCGATGAATGAAATTTCAGGTCATCGGGATGGCCGAAAATCTGCGCAATCGAACGCTGCTGCACAGCCAACACTAATTGCGTGCAGGTGCGCAGCCGTGCGCCCAGCAGTTCGTGAGCCAGATAGGCCTGCGCTTCTTCGGCCGAGCCGATGGCGAAGCGCCGCGACATCTCGCTGCCGCCCAGGCCGGCAAACTGCGGAAAGACAAACCACATCCAGTGGCTGCGTTTGCGGCCCTCGTCGAGCTCACGCTGCACGCGCTCGAACACCGGGTCCTGGGCCTGGATAAACCGTTGCAGGTTAAACGGGTCGTCCTGATCAGTGCTTCTCATTGCGAAGCCTCGCCAGTCCGCAGCGGCTCAGACCATGGCCAGCCGCTGCTTGCGTTGTGGCGCTTTGAACACGTGGTCGAGCGCCGCCAGATCCCCGGCTTCCAGTTGCAGCTGCGCCGCTTGTGCATTGAGTTGCACGTGTTCGGGTCGCACAGCCTTGGGAATCGCAATCACGCCATCCTGACGCAGAATCCACGCCAGCGAAACCTGTGCCGGGGTCACGCCATGACGAGCGGCGATTTCTTTCAACACCGGCTCGGCGAGCATCGCACCGCCCTGGCCGATCGGACAGTAGGCCATCAGCGGCATGCGCTGGTGCTGGCACCACGGCAACAGATCGAATTCGATGCCGCGCTCTTCGAGGTTGTAGAGCACCTGATTGGTCGCGCAGACCGAACTGGAGAGTTCTTCGAGGTCATCGACATCGAAATTCGACACGCCCCAACGACCGATCTTGCCGTCCTCGCGCAGGCGTTCGAAGGCTTCGACGGTTTCCTCCAGCGGATACTGACCGCGCCAGTGCAGCAGATAGAGATCGATGTAATCGGTGTCGAGCCGGCGCAGACTGCGCTCGCAGGCCTGCGGGATGCCTTTGCGGCTGGCGTTGTGTGGGTAGACTTTGCTGACCAGAAACACTTGATCGCGAATGCCGGCGATGGCTTCACCGACCACGCTTTCGGCGCCGCCCTCGGCGTACATTTCCGCGCTGTCGATCAGGGTCATGCCCAGTTCGATGCCCGTGCGCAGGGCCGCGACTTCACGCTTGTGCGCCGAACGATCCTCGCCCATGCGCCAGGTGCCCTGACCGATCACCGGAACCTGCACGCCGGCCAATTCAAGGGTACGCATTCAAACCTCCTAGTTGAAAGTGTCGATACCTTTAGTGGGCAGCAGGATAGACCAGATCGTTCCCACGCTTTGCGTGGGAACGCCTAAATGGACGCAGAGCGTCCCGGGCTGCATTCCCACGCGGAGCGTGGGAACGATCAGGCGGAGCGGGGCGGGTTATTTTGCGGAGAACTTGAGAATCACGCTGTGGCTGTAGCTCTGCCCCGGATCAAGCCGAGTGCTTGGGAAGTTCGCTTGATTCGGCGAATCCGGATAGTGCTGGGTTTCCAGCGTGAACGCGCCCCAGTGCGGATAGACCTTGCCGCCCTTGCCCTTGACGGTGCCGTCGAGGAAATTGCTGGTGTAGAACTGCACGCCCGGTTCCGTGGTGAACAGCTGCAGCACGCGACCGGACTGCGGATCACTGACCTCGGTGGCGACTTTGCTGATATCGCCTTTGGTGTCCAGCGCCCAGTTGAAATCGAAGCCGCCCTGTTTCGGTTCAGCGAATTTCAGCTGCGGGTGATCCGCCTTGATGTGCGTGCCAATCGCCGTTGGTTTGCTGAAATCCATCGGCGTGCCGGCCACGGGCGCCAGTTCGCCGGTTGGAATCAGTTTGGCCGTCACCGGCGTGTAATGGCTGGCGTGCAGGGTCGCGACCTGCTTGAGGATGTCGCCATTACCGGCACCGGCGAGGTTGAAGTAGCTGTGGTTGGTCAGGTTGAGCACGGTCGGTTTGTCGGTGCTGGCCTTGTAGTCGATGCGCAGTTCGTTGTTGTCGGTGAGGCGGTAGGTCACTTCGGTGGTGAGGTTGCCGGGGAAGCCCATCTCGCCGTCCGCCGACAGGTACGTCAGGGTCACGCCGACGGAATCCTTGTCTTTGGTTTCCTCGGCCTTCCAGACTTTCTTGTCAAAACCTTGAGTGCCGCCGTGCAGCGCGTTGGACTTGTCGTTCTGCGGCACTTGATAGCGCTTGCCGTCGAGTTCGAACGCGCCTTCGGCGAGGCGATTGCCGAAGCGGCCAATGGTCGCGCCGAAGTAGGCGGTGCCTTTCTGGTAGCCCTGCACATCGTCGAAACCGAGCACCACGTCGTCGAACTTGCCGTGCTTGTCCGCCACTTTCAGCGATTGCAGCGTCGCGCCGTAGGTGATGACGGTGGCTTGCATGCCGTGGCTGTTGCGCAGGATGTATTGCTCGACGGGTGTGCCGTCATTGGTTTTGCCGAAGGCTTTGTGTTCGGCGGTCAGGCCCGCCGCGTTGGCGGAAAGGGTGGCGATCATCAGGGACAGTCCGAGGCCGGAGAGCAGGTGACGGGATTGAAGCATGGTTGACCTTCCTTTTTGTTGTTGTTTTCAAAACGGCACAACTAGTCATTCTATTTACGTTTGCAGTGAAGATTTATAGTTGATTAATCGTTTACTTCAACAATAAAGACAGACTAATTGGCCTGAGGTCGATGCCGAAGGTCGGCTGGCCGTGCGCACCACTGCACTTTTTCGCAATCGGCGGCTCTATCCATGGCCAGGATGCGGTGACTCCCGCCGCACAGGAACGTGCCTGATCGAGAATTCATGCCGAGCGCTTTTCATCTGATTGCCCCTTTTTTCCGTCGTCCGTGCGTGTTGCTCGTCTGTTTGTCGTCGCTGTTGTTCAGCGGTTGCAGCCATCAGGACGGCAACGGTTTCTTCACCCAGATGCGTGACGGCAAGCCGCAGGAATTCTTGCAGACCAGCGTCGACCGCATGGCCACCCTGGCGATGCGCGACAACCTCAACAGCCTTTACCGCTTGCAAGCCAAGCTGTACCTGCGCAACCCGGAGGAGCTGCGCAAGTCGGGCTTTCTCAACATCCATGCCGCGGTGAAACAGGTTCGGCTGGCCATCGAGCAGCAACAACCTCTGCCGGTGCTGGGTGGCAGAAAGGATCTGGCAGCGCTCAGCTATGCGATGAGCCCGGAATTTCGCGGTGACCGTGTCGGCGCGTTCATCTATGCGATCGGCAGCATGCTGGTCACCGCCCACGGCAATCGCACCGAGTTCTACATGACCGACGCGATCAACCCGACCTTCGTCCACAACGCCGCGCGCAATATCGAAAAAGCCACGTGGATTCTGTCGCAACGGCAAAACACCGCCGGCCAGCCACTGTTGTTTTCCAATGAGATCTCGGAGGAGGGCACCAACCTGAGCTTCGCCACCGAGTTCGGTAAGATCGTCGCGCGACTGGACTTGATCACGCAGATGCTTGATGAGCGTTATCGGCGGATCGGCCTTAACTACGCGCAGAGCCTGCTCTTCCTCAATTTCCTGCCGGTGCAGTGAATTCCACGCAAGCCTGTGGCGTGCAGAGATCCATGTGGGAGCGAGCCTGCTCGCGAAAGCGGTAGATCAGTCACCGCTTCCATGCCTGAAAGACTGCATTCGCGAACAAGCTCGCTCCGACATTGATCGAATAATCAAGGTTATCTTTGTATACAATCCATCACCGTTATTGATCAAAATGGAGCTGCACCTGTCATGACCGACCCCGCAAGCGCCGATTTCACTCGCGTCGACCAAACCGTACGCGCTGACAAATTGCCCTACGCCGCGTTACTGGCCTTCGCCATGACCGGTTTCATCGCCATCCTCACCGAAACCCTGCCTGCCGGGCTGCTGCCGCAAATCGGCGCCGGGCTCAACGTCAGCGAGGTGCTCGCCGGGCAACTGGTGACCCTGTATGCGTTGGGCTCGATTGTCGCGGCGATTCCGCTGACGGTCGCTACACGCGGCTGGCCGCGGCGGCGAGTGTTGTTGATGACGGTGGGCGGGTTTCTGGTGTTCAACACCGTCACCACGTTCTCAAGCCATTACGGCCTGACGCTGGCCTCACGCTTTCTCGCCGGGATGGCGGCGGGGCTGTCATGGGGGATCATGGCCGGCTATGCGCGTGGCATCGTGCCGGTGCATCAGCAGGGGCGAGCACTGGCGATTGCCATGCTCGGCACGCCGGTGGCGTTGTCTCTGGGCACGCCGGCGGGAACGTGGCTGGGCAATCTGATCGGCTGGCGTGCGTCGTTCGGGATCATGTCGGCGCTGGCCCTGGTGCTGGCGGCGTGGATCGTCATCGCCGTGCCGGATCGTCCGGGACAAACCAGCGAGGAACGTCTGCCGCTGCTCGAATCGTTGCGCTTGCCCGGCGTGCGACCGGTGTTGTTCGTGGTGCTGACGTGGATGCTCGGGCACAACATTCTCTACACCTACATCGCACCGTTTCTGATGCAGGCCGGCCTCTCTGATCGGGTCGATCTGGTGCTGCTGGTGTTCGGCCTGTGTTCGCTGGGCGGGATCTGGATCATCGGCTTGCTGGTGGACCGCTGGTTGCGCTGGCTGACGCTGATCAGCCTCGCGGTGTTCGCCTTGACCGCATTGGTGCTGGCGCTGGCCGCGCCGTCACCGATGGTTATTTATGCGTGCATGGCGGTGTGGGGTTTGTCGTTTGGCGGCTCGGCAACCTTGTTGCTGACTTCGGCGGCTGACTCGGCGGGAGATCACGTCGACGTGGTGCAGGCGATGCTTACCACTTCGTGGAACGTGGCGATTGCCGGCGGCGGATTGTTCGGCGGGTTGCTGCTGGATCGGGCCGGGGCGATGTCGTTTCCGTGGGCATTGTTGATTCTGTCCGTGATCGCCCTGGCCACCGTGTGGATCAACAAAACCCACAGCTTCAAGCCGGGACGAAGGGTGCATTGATTCATCAGCCACCCCACAACCGCTGTGGGGTGGTGAGGTCGATATGGCATAACGATAGACCGCATCGATATATGTGGTTATATGAAAAATCGCTATGCTGCGGGCCAGATTTTTCCTGTCGTTTTCTGGACGTGTTAATGGAATTGGCGAATTTCGGCCTGGTGATTGCCGGGCTGGTGGTGGGTTTTATTGTCGGCATGACCGGTGTCGGCGGTGGTTCGTTGATGACGCCGATCCTGCTGTGGTTCGGCATCAACCCGGCAACGGCGGTCGGCACCGACCTGTTGTACGCCGCCATTACCAAATCCAGTGGCGTCCTCGTCCATCGCAAGAACAAGAACATCGACTGGGCCATTACCGGTTGGCTGACCCTCGGCAGCGTGCCGGCGGTGGCCATGACTTTGTGGTTTCTCAGCACCCTGCACACCGCGCCGGATGCGATGAACGCCATCATCAAACAGGCTTTGGGCTTTGTATTGTTCGCCACGGCGCTGGCGATTTTCTTCAAGAAGCGCTTGCTCGAATTCGCTCATAAACGCGCGGGCGGCAACTACAACCCGAGCGGTTCGCGGCTGAATGTGCTGACGGTGATCACCGGTCTGGTCCTCGGCACCATGGTCGCCCTGACCTCGATCGGTGCTGGCGCCCTCGGCACGGTCGCGCTGTTCATCCTTTATCCATTGCTGCCAACCCGCCGTCTGGTCGGCACCGAAATCGCCCACGCCGTACCGCTGACCCTGGTCGCCGGTCTGGGCCACGCGAGCATGGGCAACATGGATTGGGGCGTGCTGGGCTTTTTGCTGGTGGGTTCGTTGCCAGGCATCTGGCTAGGCAGCCACCTGACCGGGCGCATCTCCGATGAAGTCCTGCGCCCGTGCCTGGCGACGATGCTGGTGTTGATCGGTTACAAACTGGCGTTCTGAGTGGTGTATTTCATCACCGTCACCGGCAAGTCCTCGTACACCAGCTCTTCAACCACCTCCCAACCCAGTCGCGCATACAGCGACTGCGCCGCATCGGTGTACAGGTACAACTCCCGCACACCCAGCGCCGTCGCTTCAGCAACCACTCGATTGACCAGTTGCGAAGCGACGCCGCGACCGCGTTCCTCAGCCTTCACATAAACCCCGGCCAGCCAGGGTGTGAGATTGGGCCGCAGTTTCAGATCGCTCTCGATCAACAACGCACCACCGAGCAAACGCGAACCGTCCAGCGCGACTACGACGCTGGGAATCGCGCCTTTGCCGCAGGACGCGCGCATGTGCTCGATGCGGTCCCCGACGGTTTGCCCGGGACGAAACTCGCCCCATTCCTCAAAGTTGAGCGTGGCCAGTTCTTCGATCAATTCGGGGTGATCGCACAGGTAATCGATGTGCATGCGGGTGAACTCCATTTCGTTTGCGGAGCAGCCACCCTAATGCGGTCATAAAAGGTAATCAAATCCGGGTTGCGATCATGTCTGTGATGTTGCGCAATGTCGCGCCTGTCCTAAGCTTCTGACTGGGCGAGACATATTTGCCGGTTAGCCCCGGAACAATCGCCACGATGCGCAATCATTAGAGCGTGGATATCAAAAGGAGATGCGCATGCTCATCAGGTCACTGACCCTGACACTCTTGCTGGCGATTGCCGGCCCCTTGTTCGCCGCTGACAACGATTCGCCCATTGCTGGAGATCTGGGCCGCGCCCGACCGCTGATCGTGATCGCACAAAGCACCGTCGACCCCGTGTGGGTGAGCCTGAAAAAATCGCTGGAAGATCCCGCGAACAAAAAAGGCGTCACCGACCGCAACATCAAGGTCTACACCATCCTCAACATGTCCGGCCAACTCGACGGCAAGGACATGGGCCAGCAAGACACCATGGCGCTGCTGCGCTCGCTGAAGCTGGGCGCCGGGGCGTACCCGAAAGTGTTCCTGGTGGGCAAGGACGGCGAAACCAAACTCTCGGCGTCCGGCGATGAAGCGAAGGCGCTGGACCTGAAGAAAATCTTCGACACCATCGACGCCATGCCAATGGCCGAAAAAGAAGCCGCGGCCGCGGCCGCTGCTGCGGCTCAGGCACCAGCCGCTGCCGAGCCGGAACCGGCGAAAGGCGCGAAGAATGCCAAACCGACCAAGCCTGCTAAACCGACCAAGCCGCCGGAAATGCCGGATGACTGATCGCATAAGCGAGCAATGAAAAAATGGGCGATCTCCGCAAGATCGCCCATTTTTTTGCTCTTTATTCAGCTACAGCACTGAGGATTTTGTGCGCGATCTTCACCCGCTCGGGAATCGGAAAGTTCTTGTTAGCCATGATCACAATGCCAACATCCTTGCTCGGCACAAACGCTACGTAAGTCCCGAAGCCGCCTGTCGAGCCGGTCTTGTTGATCAGCACGTCATGCGGCTGCGGTCGCGGCGGATTCAGCCACTGCACTTTGTGCGCTTCCATGGCCATTTCTGTCGAGTTGCCGGCGAGCAAGCGGTCGAGGCTGATCGGGTAACGATACATTTCCCAGCCCAGGCCTTGGGTCATGTCGCCAACGCTGTAGTAACCGGTGTGAGTGTTGGCGATGGTTTTTTGCAGTGGCGCTTCCAGCGTTTCCGGCCTCAGGTTGGCCTGCACGTAACGCAGCATATCCACGGCGCTGGTTTTCACGCCGTAAGCCTGCGAATCCAGTGCGCCGGGGCTGACGCGCACCGGTTTGCCGTCCTTGTTGTAGCCCTGCGCATACAGGCCCATTTGTGCAGAGGGCACGCTGAGGTAGGTGTGCTGCAGACCGAGTTTCGGCAGCAGGGTTTGCGTCATCGCTTGATCAAACGGCTGGCCGAGGCTTTTTGCGGCCAGATAGCCGAACAGCCCAAGGCTCGGGTTGGAATACTGGCGATGGCTGCCGGCCGGATAGATCGGTTTCCACTGCTGGAAATAGCCGAGCATCTTGTCGGACGAATCCGCGCTTTCAGGGAATTGCAGCGGCAAGCCGCCGGCGCTGTAGGTGCCCAGTTGCAGCACGCTGATGTTGTCGAAGGCACTGCCTTTCAATTCCGGCCAGAGCTGGCTGGCGTTGGTCGACAGGTCCAGTTTGCCGGTGGCCTGGGCGTAGCCGGCGAGGGTGGCGGTGAAGGTTTTGCTCACCGAACCGATTTCAAACAAGGTGTTTTCGCTGACTTTCTGCCCGGTGTCTTTCGCCGCCACACCGTAGTTAAAGTAATGCGCCTGGCCGTTGATGGTCAGGGCCACGGTCAGCCCGGGAATGTCCTGTTGTTGCATCACTGGCGTGACCGCGTCGTTGACCAGCGCTTGAAGTTGCGCGTCGGTGGGCACGGCGGCCAGGCAGGACGCGGCGCCAAACAACAGGCCGAAAGCGCCGCAGGAAATGACTTTGCTCGCTTGAATGGATGACATGAATGAACCACTCTCCATGAGTGTTGATGGTGTTATCCCGCTACACTGCGGGCGATTTGTTCGGTGGGCGGCTGATAGCGCCGTCAATTTAGGCAGTGTCGCGAGGTTCGGCAAACGATGAAATCTCGCACGAGCCATTAGAAAAATTTGGGACTGGGCATGATTCGACCTCAATTGCCGCTCAACGCACTGCGCGCCTTCGAGGCCTCGGCGCGTCACCTGAGCTTCACCCGCGCGGCGGTGGAGCTGTGTGTCACCCAAGCGGCGGTCAGCCATCAGGTGAAAAGTCTGGAGGCGCAGCTCAACGTCACCCTGTTCAAACGCTTGCCCCGTGGGCTGATGTTGACCAGCGAAGGCGAGACGCTGCTGCCGGTGCTGAGTACCTCGTTCGATCATATCGCGCAGATGCTCGAGCGCCTCGCCGGTGGCCAGTACCGTGAGGTATTGACCGTTGGCGCGGTGGGGACGTTCGCGGTGGGCTGGTTGTTGCCGAGGCTGGCGGACTTTCGGGCGAAACATCCGCTGATAGATTTGCGCCTGTCGACCAACAATAACCGCGTGGATGTGGCGGCAGAAGGGCTGGATTACGCGATCCGCTTTGGCGCCGGGGCGTGGCATGGCATCGAGGCGACGCGTTTGCTGGAGGCGCCGCTGTCGGTATTGTGCGTGCCGGAAATCGCCCGGCAATTGCAGTCGCCGGGGGATCTTCTGCAGCAGACATTGCTGCGTTCCTATCGCACCGATGAATGGCCGGAATGGTTTCAGGCTGCGGGGCTGGCGACCCAGGCGGCGCCACCGCAGAGCATTGTGTTCGATTCGTCGCTGGCGATGATGGAAGCGGCGTTACAGGGTGGTGGGGTGGCGTTGGCGCCGCCGCTGATGTTCGCTCGGCAACTGGCGGCAGAGGCGATTTGTCAGCCGTTTGCGATTGAGATCACGACGGGGAGTTACTGGTTGACGCGGCTGCAGTCTCGGCCTGAAACAGCGGCGATGCTTGCCTTTAAAAACTGGCTGCTGCAGATCTCTGGTTAATACAAATTCCCCTGTGGGAGCGAGCCTGCTCGCGAAAGCGGTGTGTCAGTCGACAGACATGTTGGCTGTTGTACCGCATTCGCGAGCAGGTTCGCTCCCACAGGGACGTCAGTGGATTGGAGATCGAATTCAGCGCACCAGACACGGCCGCTTGTTATCAAACTTCCACCCCGGAATCAAAAACTGCATCGCCACGCTGTCATCCCGCGCGCCGAGGCCCATGCCTTTATACAGTTCATGAGCCTTGGCCACCTGGTCCATGTCCAGCTCGACCCCCAGCCCCGGTTTTTTCGGCACTTGCACGAGTCCGTCTACGATTTGCAGCGGCACTTTGGTCAACCGCTGGCCGTCCTGCCAGATCCAGTGAGTGTCGATCGCGGTGATGTCGCCCGGTGCGGCAGCCGCCACGTGAGTGAACATCGCCAGGGAAATATCGAAGTGATTGTTGGAATGTGAGCCCCAGGTCAGGCCCCACTCGTGGCACATCTGCGCCACCCGCACCGAACCCTGCATGGTCCAGAAATGCGGGTCGGCCAGCGGAATGTCGACTGACTGCAACTGGATCGCGTGACCCATTTCGCGCCAGTCGGTGGCGATCATGTTGGTGGCGGTTTTCAGGCCGGTGGCGCGACGGAATTCGGCCATCACCTCGCGCCCGGAATAACCGTTTTCCGCACCGCACGGATCTTCGGCATAGGCGAGGACCCGATGCTGATCGCGGCACAAACGGATGGCCTCTTTCAGTGACCAGGCGCCGTTTGGGTCGAGGGTAATCCGCGCGTCCGGGAAGCGTTCGGCGAGTGCGGTGACTGCTTCGATTTCCGCGTCGCCGCTGAGCACGCCGCCCTTGAGTTTGAAGTCCTTGAAACCGTACTTCGCATGGGCCGCTTCGGCGAGGCGCACCACCGCTTCGGCGGTCATCGCCTCCTCGTGACGCACGCGGAACCAGTCGTTGTCGGCGTCCGGTTCGCTGCGATAGGCGAGGTCGGTTTCGCGCTGATCACCGACGTAGAACAGGTAGCCGAGCATCTTCACTTCGTCGCGCTGTTGGCCTTCACCGAGCAGCGCCGCGACCGGCACATCAAGGTGCTGGCCGAGCAAGTCGAGCAGGGCGGCTTCAAGGCCGGTGACGGCGTGAATGGTGATGCGCAGATCAAACGTCTGCAAACCACGGCCACCAGCATCGCGGTCGGCGAAGGTCTGGCGCACCTGATTGAGGATCTTCTGATAGGTGCCGATCGGGCTGCCGACCACCAGGCTGCGCGCGTCTTCCAGCGTCTGGCGGATGCGCTCGCCACCGGGCACTTCGCCGACGCCGGTGTGGCCGGCGTTGTCCTTGAGAACGACGATGTTGCGGGTGAAAAACGGCCCGTGGGCGCCGCTCAGATTGAGCAGCATGCCGTCGTGGCCGGCCACCGGGATGACTTGCATGTCAGTGATGATCGGGGCTTTGGCAGTGTCGTGTGCGGTCATGTTCTTGTCCTTCTGATAAAGAATTCAGGCGTGCTTTGGCGCCGCTTCAACCACGGCAATTTCAGCAGCAGCTTTCGGCTGCGTGCGGGCGAAGAAGACAATGATCGCGGCGATGATCGAGGTCGCGGCCAGACCATAGAGGCCGCCCTGAATCGAACCGGTATGTTCTTCGAGCAGGCCGAATGTGGTCGGGGCGACGAAGCCGCCGAGGTTGCCTACCGAGTTGATCAGCGCGATCACCGCCGCAGCGATGCGGGCATCCAGATACGCCTGGGGAATCGGCCAGAACAACGACGAGGCCGATTTGAAACCCAACGCGGCAAAGCAGATCGCGACAAAGGCGAAAATCGGGCCGCCGGTGGTGGACATGAACATCCCCGCTGCGGCGATCAACAGCGCAGTGGCGACCCACGCTTGCTGGTGTTTCCACTTGGCCGAGAACGAGGCGAAGGCGTACATGCCGATGATCGACAGCAACCACGGAATCGAGTTGAACAGGCCGACCTGGAAGTCGCTCATCTCGCCCATTTTCTTGATGATGCTCGGCAGCCAGAACGTCGCCGCGTAGATGGTCAATTGAATGAAGAAATAGATCAGGCAGAACAGAATGATCTGGCGATCCTTGAGCAGTTTGCCCATCGATGGCCGGATCGGCGTCGCGGCTTCGCGGGCCTTTTGTTCGTCGTCGATGGCGTTGACCAGTGCGTCCTGTTCGGCGCGGGTCAGCCATTTCGCGTCATGGGGTTTGGCGTCGAGCCAGAACCACACGAACACGCACAGACACACCGAGAACATACCTTCAATGAAGTACATCCACTGCCAGCCGTGCATGCCCAACCCGTTGATTTGCAGGAGCAGGCCGGACAGCGGGCCGGAGATCAGCGAGGCCACGGCGGAGCCGCTGAGGAAGATTGCAATCGCTTTGCCGCGTTCGGCACCCGGCAGCCAGCGAGTGAAGTAGTAGATCACTCCGGGAAAGAACCCGGCCTCGGCCACGCCGAGCAAAAAGCGCAACACATAAAAGTGGGTTTCGTTCTGGATAAACGCCATGCCAGCGGCGACCAGACCCCAGGTGAACATGATGCGGGTCAGCCAGATACGTGCGCCGACTTTCTGCAGAAGCATGTTGGAGGGGACTTCGAACAGCGCGTAACCGATGAAGAACAGACCGGCGCCGAAGCCGTAAGCGGCGGCACCAATACCGAGGTCGTGTTCCATGTGGGTGCGGACGAAACCGATGTTCACCCGGTCAATGTAATTGACGATGAACATGATCACGAACAGCGGCAGGACGTGGCGTTTCACTTTCGAGATGGCCGACGCGAGTGTCGAATCGACGCCCTCGTTCATCCCGGAGACGGAGGTTTTCACTTGGTTTTCTCCCACTGATTATTTTTATGCGGGGTAGGGCTTTGTACTGCGTTGTTGATAGACATCATACAACTGAGATTTTTTGTCCTACAAGTGGGGTTGACCGATTAATTTTGTCTGGATCGGCGGCTTGTTATGCTTTTTTGTGGGCGTGTCCAATGTTTGTTGGCTTTTAAGGCTTGCGGGTCGCACTGCATCCCGACGGTTGCTCGCGAACAATCATCAGGATCATCCGACTTTTCTCCGCTGATCCTGAGTGTTGTCATACAAGTTGAGGCGCTAAAATCAATCTCAGCAACCCTCCGGGCGATGCTACGATCCGCAAGCCCCGATCACCGGAACCGACCATGCAAGAAGACCTCGACGCTCCCGCCCGCAAACGCGCGCACAACCTTGCCCATGACTTGGTGGAAAAACTCACCCAGAGCATCCTGCTTGGCCAGCTGTCGCCCGGCGACAAACTGCCGTCGGAGAATTCGATCGTTCAGGAACACGGCGTCAGCCGCACGGTGGTGCGCGAAGCAATTTCCAAATTGCAGGCTTCGGGACTGGTCGAGACGCGGCACGGCATCGGCACATTCGTGATCGAACGCGCAGCGGAGCAGGGCTTGCGCCTGAATGTCGATACTGCGCTCGGTGTGCGCAGCATTCTTGAACTGCGCCTGGGTCTGGAGACGCAAGCGGCGGCGTTGGCAGCGCAACGACGTAGCGAGCAGCAAGTGCTGCAAATGCGTCAGGCGCTGGACGACTATCAGCGCCTGCTGGACAACAACGACAGTTGCGTCGAGGCCGACCGGCGCTTTCATCTGCTGATTGCCGAGGCCACCGGCAACGTCTGCTTCAGCGAGATCATGCAGCACCTGGGCACTGCGATGATCCCGCGCAACCGCCTCAACGCTGCCGAACGAGGCGCGGCGGACCTGAGCAAACTTGGACAGTTGGCCCATCTGGAGCACGAGGCGATCCTGAATGCGATCAAGCGTCAGGACGCCGACGCCGCGCGCGCAGCGATGTGGCTGCACCTGACCAACAGCCGCGACCGCTTCTCTGCGCAGGGCTGATCGCCGTTGGTCTGTTCGATAGCACGCCGCGTAAGGCCGGGCTTCCAAGGTGTACGGCCCGGGTATTCCGGACCTCCTTGGTGAGGTGTGTCATGGCTAACGACTTGCTGTTTCAGGGTGGTGTTCTTCCCACTGATCCGACCCGGCCGATGCCCGGAACCGACGAGCCGACATTGGCTGATCAGGATTCGCCGATGGGAATGCCACCGGGGCGCGACCCGCTGAGCGATGCGGACCGGCCGGAAGACTGGAAGGATCCTGCGCCGGATGATGAAGACGTGCCGCCGGCGGATGAACCGACGCCGTTGTCGGATGATCGCCGCTAGGGCTTGAGTGTTGTGTTGAGTTGGCCGGCCGCTTCGCGAGCAGGCTCGCTCCCACATTTGAATGCATTCATCTGTGGGAGCGAGCTTGCTCGTGAAGACGGCATAAGCCTCATACCTATGCTGGATCAGACCTCTCCTCAGGCAACGCCTAAATCGCGCATCAACAACCCAAATCGAAATTCCACCACCTCCGGAATCGGCAGATACACCGTGTGCCCATCCCCCGGCGCCACGTTGATCGCTTGCCCGTGAGCGCTCTGCAACTCATGTAGATCAAAATGGAAATTGCCCTTGGGCGTCATCAATTCCATATGATCGCCGAGAGCAAAGCGGTTCTTCACTTTGACTTCGGCGAGCCGGTCACGCTGTTCGCCGGTCAACTCACCGACAAATTGCTGGCGCTCCGAGACCGGGCTGCCGTTCAAGATTAGCGTGATCGAATTCGTTGTTGCGCTCCCGCGCCTCGTGTAGATCCGCAACTATGCTCCATGAATAAAGATGGCACTCGCGCGCGCGCAGGTTGACTAAGGGTCGGGGCGTGCATGACGCCTGACTGAACATGGATCGGACATGAACGAAAAAAGCCTTCAATTCAAATCTCTCACCGTGCTGCTGGTGCTGGTCACGGTGGCGTTTATCTGGATCCTCTTGCCGTTCTACGGCGCAGTGTTCTGGGCGGTGATTCTCGGCATTCTGTTTGCGCCGATGCAACGCCGGCTGCAGGCGAAATTCGGCTGGCAGCGCAACCTGACATCCCTGTGCACCTTGTCGGTCTGTCTGGTGATCGCGATTCTGCCGGTGATCATCCTCAGTGTGTTGCTGGTGCAGGAAGGCGCCGCGGTTTACAAGAATATCGAAAGCGGCGAGCTGGACATCGCAGCGTATCTGGCGCAGTTCAAACACAGCTTGCCGCCGTACTTTCAGCATTTGCTCGACCGCTTTGGCATGGGCGAACTCAATGGCCTGCGCGAGAAAATCGTCAAATCGGCGATGCAGGGCAGCCAGGTGCTGGCGAGTCAGGCGTTCAGTTTTGGCCAGGGTACGTTCGAATTCGTGGTGAGTTTCTTCATCATGCTGTACCTGCTTTTTTTCTTTTTGCGTGACGGCGCAGATCTGGCGCGCAGGGTGCGTACTGCTGTGCCACTGGAAGAAAATCACAAACGTCGTCTGCAATTGAAATTCAATCGGGTGGTGCGAGCGACCGTGAAGGGCAATCTTGTCGTGGCGATCACGCAGGGCGCATTGGGTGGGGCGATTTTCTGGTTTCTCGACATCCCCAGCGCGCTGCTGTGGGCGGTGTTGATGGCGTTTCTGTCGCTGTTGCCGGCGGTCGGCGCGGGGATTGTCTGGGCGCCGGTCGCGGTTTACTTCCTGCTCAGCGGGATGATCTGGCAGGGCGTGGTGCTGGGGCTGTTCGGGGTGTTTGTGATCGGCTTGGTGGACAACGTGCTGCGCCCGATTCTGGTGGGCAAGGACACCAAAATGCCCGATTACATGATCCTGATCTCGACCCTTGGCGGTCTGGCGGTGTTTGGCCTCAACGGCTTTGTGATCGGGCCGTTGATCGCGGCCCTGTTCATGTCGAGCTGGGCGCTGTTCGCCGAAACCAAGCCCAAGGTGCAACTGCCTTAGGCGTGAAAGGCAGCGCTGACCATCTGTTGTGACAAGGCCTGCGCGGCAGGTAATGAAGTGAGCGGGCCGCTGATCGGCTCTCCGTCGCGCACCAGGTACCAGCAGGCGAGCAATCCCGACGCTCTGAGCGAAGCCGGAACGGCGCTGCCGATGACTGACATGATTTGAACCTGAGCCATGAAAAGTACCTCCATCAATCTGTGGGGCTACCTTAGGGACTCGGCGGGTTCAGCGACAATCAACTGTTTCGATAGTGGTCATTGATGCCAGTGAGGTCTGGCGTCAGTCGACCACTTGATCGAGCATGTGCATGACTTCGCGCTCGTTGAGCAGGCCTTTGTGTACAAGGTTTTCAGCCAGCAGCGAAAGAAATTTCGCGCAGCGGTGGCCTTCCAGGTGCTTGAGCTCGGTCAGCGCGCCATACACCTTGCTGGAGGTGCACAGGCCGACGATGCGGTGCGGGTTTTGTGTTGGCATGCGGTCGTCCTTGTTGTTATCAACCTGTTGTTTACGGACGGATTCAGAGTGCGGTTCCGTCATGACAAAGCGATGACCGTTTTGTGCAAAGGTACATAACGGTCAATCCATCATGCCGACTTTAGCCGCTGAAACTGTCCTCACAGCGACCTTGGCGAGATTTTTTCAGACGTTGGCCGACCAGCGGTCATAAAAAAGCCCCGCTATTAAAGCGGGGCTTTGTGTTTCGGTTACCAGCGCGGGCCACCGTAGTAATGCGGACGACCGTAGTAGCCACGAGGCGGGCCGTAATACACCGGGGCCGGTTGTACGTAGACCGGTTGTTGCACATACACCGGCGCTGGCTGGTAGTAGACCGGCGGCGGAGGCTGTTGCACATACACCGGTGGTGGCGGGGCGGCATACACCGGCGCCTGCTGCACATAAACCGGGCGATCCTGATTGATCAGTGCCGAGCCGATGATGGCCGAGCCGACGATCGCGCCAAACACCGCCGGACCCTGCCAGTAATTGCCGCCATGGGCTTCTGCTTGCCCTGCGACAGCGAATGCACCAATCAGCAGGGCCACGATAGGGAGTTTACGAATCATGATAATTCCTCGGTTCTTCGACCCGGCGGCAGGGCCTGCACCAGGCCCACAGTTGTCGCGGGGATACTTCTAAGACAGCGAAATTCTGAAATTCAGCACAGCCGCTGGGTAAATTTTGTGTAAGGTCTGTACCGGCTTCTTTACCGGGCCGTGCAAGGGCCGCGGAAACGTTTAAAACAGGCCTCTATGATCGTTCAGAACCCGATGGGCTGGCTAATCCCGTCTATCCGAAAGTGCGCTTGAAGGAGAAGTTTCATGCAGATGAATCCGAACAAAGACACCCAGCTGTGCATGTCCCTGTCCGGACGCCCGGGTAACTTCGGTCTGCGTTTTCATAACCATTTGTATGAGCAGTTGGGCCTGAATTTCTATTACAAGGCGTTCAGCAGCCAGGATCTGACCGGCGCTGTTGCCGGGATTCGCGCGCTGGGGATTCGCGGTTGCGGGGTGTCGATGCCGTTCAAGGAAGCCTGCATTGCGCTGGTCGACGAACTGGACGCGTCTGCTGCGGCGATCCAGTCGATCAACACCATCGTCAACACCGACGGTCACCTCAAGGCTTACAACACCGATTACATCGCCATCGAGCAGTTGCTGAAAACCCACGCGGTGCCCAAGGAATCGACCTTCGCCCTGCGCGGCAGCGGCGGCATGGCCAAAGCCGTGGCCAGTGCCCTGCGCGATGGCGGCTATAAAAACGGCTTGATCGTTGCGCGCAATGAGCGGGCAGGGCGGGCGCTGGCAGAATCGCTGGGGTATCGCTGGCAGGCGGAGCTGGGCGATGAGCAACCACAAATGTTGATCAACGTGACGCCAGTGGGCATGGACGGCGGGCCGGAGGCAGGGTTGTTGGCGTTTGAGCCCGACGTGATCAAAGCGGCGGATACCGTGTTTGATGTGGTGGCGATTCCATCGGAGACGCCGTTGATCGTGCGTGGCCGGGCTGAGGGTAAAAAGGTCATCACCGGGCTGGAAGTCATCGCGATTCAAGCGCTGGAGCAGTTTGTGCTGTACACCGGCGTGCGCCCGAATGAAGCGCAGTTTGCGGCGGCGGTGGCGTTTGCCCGCAGTTGATTTTGCGTTGAATTGACTGGCCTTATCGCCAGCAGGGCTGGCTCCCACACGGGATCGTGTTCACAACATCAATCCCTTGTGGGAGCCAGCCCAGCTAGCGATGACGGTGTGTCAGTCACATATTATTTGCATGCGTGGACGCCAGCGCTAGCAGGGCAAGCTCCCACAGGGGGTGCGCGGTGACTATTCGAGGCGGGCCAGGCGTTCTTCCAGCGCTGCGATCCGCGCTTCCAGTTCTTCGATGCGTTCTACGGAAACGCCGCTGCTTGAGCGCTCCTGCGGATTCTGCCGCGCCGCCATGATCGCCTCGATATCCGCCGGATCACCCAGCGCATGGGTGTAGCGATCTTCACGTTGCCCGGCCTGACGCGGAATCAGCACCGCCAAGCCACGCGCGATCAGGCGTTCGAGCTGATGCACCACTTGTTCGGCATCTTCGAAGTCATGCATGCGGCCGCTGCGGGTCAGCAGCTCATTGACCGTTTGCGGGCCGCGCAGAAACAGCAATCCGCTCAGAATGACCTGGGCCGGCACCAGTTCCAGCGCCTTGTCGACCTTGTGCTCCCAGCGGTCGGCGCGACTGCCCATCACCAGTTTGGCGAAGCCGCGACCTTCGAGGGCGCGCAGGCTCTGGCCGACCTGACCCTGGGTCAGGTTCATCACGGGTTCGCGGCTGGTTTTCTGATTGCACGCCGTGACCAGTGCGTTCAGCGTCAGCGGATAGGTTTCCGGGCTGGTCGCCTGTTTCTCGATCAACGAGCCGAGGATGCGGATTTCCGTGGCATTGAGCCGCGGCTCGTCGAAGGTGGATTCTGGTTCTGTGGTCATCGCGCGTTCCCTCTGCAGTCGAAGGCGCCTAGCCTAATCCTTGCCAAACAAAAGGCAAGCCGTGTGGTCATCAAGCATGGCTATAATCGCCTCCTTGTTCCACCCAGCCACCACACGAGACTGCCATGACCATTTCCCTGTACGCCGCATCCGTCCCGGTTTTTCAACAAATGCTCAACGCTCTGAGCGATGTTTTGAAAAAGGCTGAAGCCCACGCCACCGAGAAAAACATCGACCCGAACGCCTTCCTGCAAGCGCGTCTGTTCCCGGACATGTTCCCGCTGACCCGTCAGGTACAGATCGCCGTGGACTTTGCCAAAGGCGTTTCCTCGCGTCTGGCTGAAGTCGAAGTGCCGAAATACGAAGATACCGAAACCACTTTCGCCGAGCTGCAAGCCCTGATCGCCAAGGTGCTGGCCTACATCGGCGAGATCAAGCCAGAGCAGATCGACGGCAAGGAAGGCATCGAAATCGTCACCCGTCCGGGCACGCCTAAAGAGAAGCGCTTCAGCGGTCAGGCTTACCTGCTGACTTACGGTCTGCCGCAATTCTTCTTCCACGTCACCACCACGTATGCGCTGCTGCGTCATAACGGTGTTGAAGTGGGTAAACGCGATTACATGGGCGCGTTCTAAAACACCCAGATACACAAAAGCCCGCCAAGGTTTGCGCCTTGGCGGGCTTTTGTTTTCCCCTTTGGGAGCGAGGGGGTTACGCGGTACGTTGGGCTTTCGCTTCTTCGCCCAGGCACGCCGCTGCGGTAAACAGCACGTCCGTCGACGAGTTCAGCGCGGTCTCGGCGGAATCCTGCAACACGCCAATGATGAAACCGACCGCCACCACCTGCATGGCGATTTCGCTCGGAATGCCGAACAGGCTGCACGCCAACGGAATCAACAGCAGCGAACCACCGGCCACACCCGAAGCGCCACAGGCGCAGATCGCCGCCACCACGCTGAGCAGGATCGCGGTCGGAATATCCACGGCAATACCCAGCGTATGAACCGCCGCCAGGGTCAGCACGGTAATCGTGATCGCCGCGCCGGCCATGTTGATGGTCGCGCCCAGCGGAATCGATACCGAGTAGGTGTCTTCGTGCAGGCCCAGACGCTTGCTCAATTCCAGGTTGACCGGAATGTTCGCCGCCGAGCTGCGGGTGAAGAACGCGGTGATGCCGCTTTCGCGCAGGCACTTGAGAGTTAGCGGGTACGGGTTGCGGCGCAGTTTCCAGAACACGATCAGCGGGTTCATGACCAGTGCGACAAACAGCATGCAGCCGAGCAGCACGGCCAGCAGGTGCGCATAACCGATCAGCGCGCCAAAGCCGGAGGTGGCCAGCGTCGAAGCGACCAGGCCGAAAATACCCAGCGGCGCGAAGCGGATCACCACGCGCACGATCAACGTCACGCCATTGGACAGATCACTGACCACTTCGCGGGTGGTGTCGCCGGCATGCCGAATCGCCACGCCCATGCCGATTGCCCAGGCCAGAATGCCGATGAAGTTGGCTTCGATGAGTGCCTTGACCGGGTTATCCACCACGCTCAGCAGCAGGCTTTGCAGCACTTCAGCGATGCCGCCCGGCGCGGTCACTGCGATGTTTTCGGTGGACAGCACCAGATGCGACGGGAACGCCATGCTGGCAACCACGGCCACTACGGCTGCGGCGAAGGTGCCTAGCAGATAAAGGAACAGAATTGGACGGATGTGGGTTTCCTGACCGTGTTTATGGTTGGCAATCGACGCCATCACCAGCACGAACACCAGGATCGGCGCCACGGCTTTCAACGCCGACACAAACACTTTGCCGATGAACGCGGTGTCTTTCGCCACTTGCGGGGCAAACATCGCCAACGCGATACCGGCAATCAGGCCGATCAGGATCTGGGCGACGAGGCTCAGGTTCTTCAGGCGTTGCAATAGAGAAGGGGATGAAGCAGTCATAACGGCATCTCTGATTTTTTATAGGGTGCGAGGTGGCGTGAGGGCAGTGGAGATTCGGGGGCAGACCACCGTCACGCACCGAAGTGTTGGTGCGACATCAACGCCGATAAACCGGTCGTTGAATAGGCTGTACGTTTTTAAGGGCGCGGACTTTATCACAGCGTAGGCCTGATCCTTCAGGCCTGTGACGATCTGCCACCGGATCAGGCAACAAAGTCGGCAGGTTTGGGCAAGTCAGCCCGGACACACTCTGTTAAGATTGCTCATCCTTATTTTCAAGTCATGCCAGCGGGCCTCCGGGTCAACGCTGGTGTCGTCGTTTTGCTGGAGTTGCGCATGCTGTTGCCCATTCTTCTGTTGTCCGCCGCCGGTTTCACGGTGCTGACCACGGAATTCGTCATTGTCGGACTGTTGCCGGCGATTGCCCGCGACCTCGAAGTCACCATCCCGCAGGCCGGTTTGCTGGTGACTCTATTCGCTTTCACGGTGGCGTTGTTCGGGCCATTCCTTACCGCGTATTTCGCCCGCTTCGAGCGGCGCAAGCTGTTCATCAGCATCCTGATCATGTTTGGTCTGGCCAATACCGTGGCGGCGTTGGCACCAAACATCTGGGTGATGGCGATTGCCCGGTTGATCCCGGCGCTCGGTCTGCCGGTTTTCTGGGCCTTGGCCAGTGAGACTGCCGTGGACATCGTCGGTCCAGATTTTGCCGGTCGCGCAATTGCCAAAATCGGCTTCGGCATTGTTTGCGCCACGGTGTTCGGCATTCCGGTCGGCACGCTGATTTCTGATGCATTCGGTTGGCGCAGTGCCTTTGGCATTCTGGCGGTGATCGCCTTCGCCAAGGCCTTGCTGCTGTTTGTCTACTTACCGAAAACCAGCCTGCATCAGCATCAGGTCAGCTTTCGCTCGCAGTTCAAGATCCTGCGCAGCCCATTGATGATCGGTCACATCGTGCTGTCGATTCTGGTGTTCAGCGGCATGTTTACCGCTTACACGTATCTGGCCGACATTCTTGAACGCCTCGCCGGTTTCAACGGCACCGTGGTCGGTTGGTGCCTGATGGCTTTCGGCGCGGTCGGGCTGATCGGCAACTCGCTGGGCGGTCGTGCGGTGGATAAGCATCCGCTGGGCGCGTCGGTGTTGTTCTGTGCGTTCATGATTGCCGGTATGGTCTCGCTGGTGCCGAACATTCATTCGCCGCTGGGGCTCGCGGTGGCGATGGGCATCTGGGGTATAACCCAGGCCGCGTTGTTCCTGGTCAGCCATGTGCGCCTGATGAAAGCCGCGCCGGAAGCGCCGGCCTTTGCTGCCTCGCTGAACATCGCCGGGGCCAATCTGGGGATCGGCCTGGGCGCCATGGTTGGTGGTCGGGTTATCGACAGTGCGGGTCTGGGCTTCCTCGGTTTTGCCGCTGCCGGCTTTATTCTGCTGTCGGTGTTCCTCGCCATGGTGCTGATGACGCTCAAGCCGCGCGAGATCTGCGCCGAGGCCTCATAAGGCAGTAAACAGCTCGCGTCGGGCACCTTCGGTAATCGCAACGATGCCGGGGTGCTTGACCTTGCGCTCCACCGAAATGGCATAGAACGACTCGGTCACCGCGTCGGTCTGGCCAATCAGCTCGACGCCGTACTGGCGCTTCACCTCATCGGCAATCACGCTCGGGCCGATAAAAATCCCGCTTCCAGACTGGCCGAATGCCTGCATCAAGGCACTGTCATCAAACTCCCCAACGATCTGCGGCTGGATCTGCTGCTCGGCAAACCAGCGTTGCAAGCGGCTGCGCACCACGGTTTCTGCGCCGGGAATCAACAGCGGCGCGCCGTGCAGGCTGCGGGGGAAATCCTGACCGTACCTGGCCGCCAGTTCAGGGGTGGCGAAGAAACTGATCCCGCACTCGCCGAGCTTCTGGCTGTAGCCTTTGATGTCGAGGTGCGAGGGCATCGGGCTGTCGGAGATCACCAGATCCAGCCGCTGGATCGCCAGATCGGCGAGCAGGCGTTCGAGTTTGTCTTCGCGGCAGGTGATGCGCAGCGGCTCGTTCAATTCCATGGTCGGCGCGATCAGACGATAGACAATGGATTTCGGCACCACGTCCGCCACGCCGACGCGGAACAGAATTTGCTGTTCGTTGGGTTGCGCGCGCAGCATCAGTTCCAGTTCGCCGCCCAGTTGAAACATTTGCTCGGCGTAGGGCAGGGCTTGGCGCCCGGCTTCGGTCAACTCCAGTTGCCGGCCCACGCGTTTGAACAACTCGATGCCGTAGGTGTGTTCGAGCAGCGAAATCTGTCCGCTGATGGTCTGTGGCGTCAGGTTCAGCTGCTCGCAGGCGCGCACGATGCTGCCAGTCTTGGCCACAACCCAGAAGTAATGCAGTTGCCGGTAGTTGAGCATAACGGTCTTCACTTCGTTAAAACCGAAGTATAGCCGCTAAAAATACGAATTTTCCTGAAGTGTTTGTCTCCCTAGAATGCCCAGCCATCGACGGTCGGTCTGTGACCCTGTCTGTTCATTCGAAGGAAGCCACATGAAATACACAATCCCAGCATTGATGTTTACGTCTTTACTGCTTATGGCCGGTTGCGATCAGGCCGAAAAAAGTGCCCAGCAGTTGATGGGCAAGGCCGCCGAAACGGCCAAACAAGCGATCGACGATACCCATAAAGCCGCCGAGCAGGCGTTGAGCGACGCCACGGGCGGCTTGATCGAGAAAAAAGAAACACCGGAAAAAGACGCGGAAAACTCCGAATCTTCCTCCAAGACCATCTAAATCGTCTAACACAGAGTCAGGACTGACCCATGGAATATCTGTTACAGCTCGCCGCCAGCCCCACCGCTTGGGTTGCTTTGGCCACCTTGGTGGTGATGGAAATCGTGCTCGGCATCGATAACCTGATCTTTATCTCGATCCTGACCAACAAACTGCCCAAGCAGTACCAGCAGAAGGCCCGCCGCATCGGTATCGGCATGGCGTTGATCCTGCGTCTGGCGCTGTTGAGCACCATCGCATTCATCGTGCAGTTGACCGCACCGGTCATCGAAATCCTCGGCCAGGCGTTCTCATGGAAGGACATGATCCTGATCGCAGGTGGTCTGTTCCTGGTCTGGAAGGCGACGACCGAAATCCATCACAGCATGGACCCGGCGCCGGAAGATCCGAAGTCGGCGACCTCGACTGTGACCCTGGGTTTCGCCGCTGCTATTGGTCAGATCCTGATGCTCGACATGGTGTTCTCGATCGACAGCATCATTACTGCAGTCGGCATGACCGAACACTTGCCGATCATGATCATCGCGGTGGTAGCGTCGGTGCTGGTGATGCTGTTTGCAGCTGAGCCGCTGGCGAAGTTCATCAACGACAACCCGACGGTGGTGATGCTGGCGCTGGGCTTCCTGATCATGATCGGCATGACGCTGATCGCCGAAGGCTTCGGCGCCCATGTACCGAAAGGTTATGTCTATGCGGCCATGGCGTTCTCGGCAGCGATTGAGGTTCTGAACATGATGTCCCGCCGGGCGAAGCAGAAGAAACTGGCTGAGCAGGTGTAATCGCCAATAAGTCAAAAGGCCCCTTGGATTCTTTGAATTCAAGGGGCCTTTCTTATGGGTACAGATTTATTTCAGGGCGTCAGTGCGCCGTCGCGTGACGGACGCGATGCTTCTCGGCTTTGTCGACTCGGGTCGGCTGAACCGGATGATGATGACGCCGTGAAATCCGCAAAACACCCCACAACATGGCGGTGGCCACGGCCAGCCAGCCGGCTATCAACATTACGATGGTCATGGTCAGGCTCATTTGTGCCTCCTCTTCGCCCTGCGTCGGGCGCCCACTTCTATTCAGTTCGTTCTATTCCAGTGACAGTCTAGCCAACGGGGTGTTTCAAGCTATTGACCAAAGGTCGCTGATGACCAATCAGTTTGCTCTATGCAATCGACGGGTCTGCCGCTTAAGGCTATACCGCAAGCGCTTGCAGCCCTATGATCGCTGGCGTTGCCGGAACACGATGACCGGCGTCTGAACAGAGAGTGACGATGGTGCAGGTATTTTCTCGAATTCGTGCGGCGCTGATGGCGGCCGGTTGCGTGGTCGCGTTGGCCGGATGTGCGGGCACGGTGGCGCCGGAGGTCAAGCGTCTGCCGGAGCGGGTCGAGCTGAGCGGGACGTTCTATCGTGGCGAAGCCAATCAAAGCGGGCCGCAGGTTTTGGCCAGTCTGTTGTCGCAGCAGGGCATCGTGATCACTCCGGGGCTGCTGGAAAAACCCCTGCATTTGCCGGGGGCTGAAGACAAATTGCAGCATAATCTGCAAAACCTCGCGCGGGAATACGGCATGGTCGTCTATCCCTTGGACAGCAACTTGCCGGCGTTGCTGACGCAAGTCGCCGCGGGATACCCGGTGATGGTGCGCTTCAGCGAGGGCTCGGCATTCTGGGCTGAGCCGCGTTACGCCATCCTTTCTGGCTACGACCGCAATAAACAGAAAGTTCTGCTACGTGCCGGCATGAACCGTCGTGAACTGATGAGCTTCAGTTCCTTTGAATCGGCACTGGAAAAGTCCGGCGGCTGGGCAGTCCTGATCCAGAAGCCGACGCAGATCCCCGCTGCAGTTGACCGCCAGCGCTGGCTGAAGGCTGCTGATGAACTGGCCCAGGCCGGTCAGGAAAACGAAGCGGCGCAGGCGCGCAAGGCGTTGGCTGCTCACTGAGTCCCCGTTCGTCATCTGCCGGGCACGACGGCGCCCGGCAAGCCTCCTATTTATATATCCCGTGTTTTACGGGTGAATCAGGAGGCGATATGAAAGATTCCCCAGCAGCGAAAGGCCCGCATTCGTCCGAGCATTCCTCGGGAGACGATCTGGGATTCGATCCGGACTCGCCCGATCTTGATGATCCGCAGGTCGATCCTGTCGGCCCCGCCAAGGCCCCTCTCGACGTTGAGCCCGGCGAGGATCCCAAGAAGCCGGCCAAACCCTATGACCCGCTGGCCAATCTGAAACCTTGATGTGAGGTGCGTATGAGTACCGATTCAAGCTTCGACGACCAAAAAACACCGGACAGTGTTCCGACCACACCAGAGCCGGAGATTGATCCGGTGCTGGATCCGGACAGCCCCCTGCGCGATCCGATGGCTCGGCCGAATGTGCTGACGCCTGAGCCTTCACGGGATCCGAGCGCAGGGGATGGCATTCCCGATGACGACAAGATGCCGCTGCCCAACGACTGAAGTACAGGCGAAAACTGCAGGTAAAAAAAAGCCCCGATTATTCGGGGCTTTTTCATGTGTCGCCGATTACTTCGACGCTTCAACCACGCCGCTCTGGCGCGACTTGAGGTTCTTCTCAGCCTTGTATTGCTGAGCCACGGCAGGAACGCTGGCGCTCTTGCCGGTTTCCACCCAGCTGCGGATACGGCTGGCATCGGCAAAGTGAGTGTACTTGCCGAACGCATCGAGAATCACCAGCGCAACCGGACGGTTACCCATCTTCGTGACCAGCACCAGACAGTGACCGGCCGGATTGGTGAAGCCGGTTTTGGTGATCTTGATGTCCCAGTCGGCCTTGTTGACCAAGTGATCGGTGTTGCGGAAACCCAGGGTGTAGTTGGGTTTGCGGAACGACACGGTCTTTTCTTTGGTGGTGGTCAGTTCGCTGAGGATCGGGTATTTGCTCGCGGCCACCAGCAACTTGCTCAGGTCGCGCGCAGTAGAGACGTTGCGCTCGGACAGGCCGGTTGGCTCGACATAATGGGTGTTGGTCATGCCCAGCGCCTTGGCCTTGGCGTTCATCGCTGCGATAAAGGCCGCGTAACCGCCCGGATAGTGATGCGCGAGGCTGGCAGCGGCGCGGTTTTCCGAAGACATCAAGGCAATCAGCAGCATCTCGCGGCGCGGCAGTTCACTCTTGAGTTTGACTCGGGAGAACACACCCCTCATTTCCGGTGTGTTGCTGATATCGACATTGATCCATTCGTCCATGTTTTGCCGGGCTTCAACCACTACCAGTCCAGTCATCAGCTTGCTCACCGAAGCGATCGGCACGATCACGTCAGGGTTGCTGGAATAAATGACTTTGTTGGTCTGCATATCCATGAGCAGGGCGCTGCCGGAGGCGATCTTCAGGGTCGAAGCATCGCGCGGGGCAGCGGTGGTTTCCGCAGCGTTGATCGTTGGCGTGATGAATGTGCCTGTAAAAGCAAAAAACAGGCTCAGAATCGAAAGACGAATTTTCACGCGGGCGAACTCATAAAGGTTGGATATTCCGTTAGTTTGTAACGGGTTATTTCTTCAAAGCGTCGCATTCTAGGAGTATGGCTGAAGATCTGTCGATGGTTGTTTTAAGCACCTGAAAATCTCGTGAAAAGGCCTGTAAAAAGAGGGGTTTCCGGCGAACGGTTACAGTTTTTTCTCAGGCATGAAAAAACCCGCACAAGGCGGGTTTTTTTACGGCTGAAAACAACGACTCAAGCGTGCAGGGTTTCTGCCGCATACAGCGTGTTTTCCAGCAGGCATGCACGAGTCATCGGGCCAACGCCGCCTGGAACCGGAGTGATCCAGCCAGCGCGGGGCAGGGCGGTTTCGTAAACAACGTCACCGACCAGTTTGCCGTCGTCCTGACGGTTGATGCCGACGTCGATCACGATCGCGCCTTCCTTGATCCACTCGCCCTTGACCAGGCCCGGCTTGCCGGCGGCCACCACCACCAGATCGGCACGACCGACGTGGCCAGCCAGATCCTTGGTGAAGCGGTGGGTAACAGTCACGGTGCAGCCGGCGAGCAACAGCTCCATGGCCATCGGACGACCGACGATGTTGGACGCGCCGACCACCACTGCATCCATGCCGTACAGATCGGCACCGGTGCTTCCCAGCAGGGTCATGATGCCTTTCGGCGTGCATGGGCGCAGCAGCGGGATGCGTTGGGCCAGACGACCGACGTTATAAGGATGGAAACCGTCGACGTCTTTGTCCGGGCGGATGCGTTCCAGCAATTTGGAGGCATCGAGGTGCTCGGGCAGCGGCAGCTGGAGCAGCACGCCGTCGATCGCAGGGTCGTCGTTGAGGCGATCGATCAGATCGGTCAGCGCTTCTTGCGTGGTTTCAGAGGGCAGGTCGTAGGCTTGAGAGAGGAAGCCGACCTCTTCACAGTCTTTACGCTTGTGCGAGACATAAACCTGAGAGGCAGGATCGCTGCCGACCAGGATCACCGCGAGGCCGGGAGTGCGCAGGCCTTGCTGGCGACGCTCGGCAACTCGTTTGGCGATCTGCTGGCGCAGGCTGGCGGCGATCGATTTGCCGTCGATTAGTTGTGCAGTCATTGCGCGTGATTAACCATCGAGAGGGGAAAAAATGAGAACGCATTCTCGCATGTCGCGCGGTGAGGGCAAAGGCGCTTGGTCAGCAAATTCCCCTAACCCCTTTAATTAAATGAATTTTTTTCAAAAAGGATTTGACGACCTTTGGAGCGCTCTATACTATTCGTCGCACTTGTCGGGCACAGCCTAGCACTGGTTAAGAAGGTGAGGCGGAATGTATGTTCTGCGACACTGGAAAGCACTTAGTTTGTAGTCCTTTAAGAGTACAGATTAATAAGGCGCCCGTAGCTCAGCTGGATAGAGCATCCGCCTTCTAAGCGGATGGTCGCAGGTTCGAGTCCTGCCGGGTGCGCCATTAGGCAGCTTTGGCACAAGTAACGCGATATGGTGGGCGTAGCTCAGTTGGTAGAGCACGGGATTGTGACTCCCGTTGTCGTGGGTTCGATCCCCATCGTCCACCCCATATTTCGAAAAAACGCCAGATTTAACGGTCTGGCGTTTTTGCTTCAAAGGCTTCATCTGCGGATGTGGTGGAATTGGTAGACACACTGGATTTAGGTTCCAGCGCCGCGAGGCGTAAGAGTTCGAGTCTCTTCATCCGCACCAATTAAAGCTTCATTCGTGCCCTTGGGCTGGTGAGGTTCAACAAAGAAGTTATTTGGCTTTTTTGTTACGCAATATGGTGGGCGTAGCTCAGTTGGTAGAGCACGGGATTGTGACTCCCGTTGTCGTGGGTTCGATCCCCATCGTCCACCCCATATTTCGAAAGGCGCCAGATTTAACAGTCTGGCGCCTTTTTTGTTTTTTGCGCTTCTGAAACTGACGATTGTCGGTTCTCAGTACGCAGGGGCAGGGCGCTTCGTCGTATTTATGTTGCTCGATGATGCTGTGCTGTCCGCCGGACTTGCTTGCAAGAACGGCCGTCAGGGAGTGATGGGCAGTCCCTTCTATATATAGAAGAGGTCGGCGCAGAGCCTTGGCGTGATTGGTTGTATTCGCCTGGGGGATACGCTGCATCCGTGCATCGATCCCTATAAATTGCCTGCTGTTTTTTTACCCGTTTTCAGTAGGGTGACTTCTTGAGTTTGACCCACTAGAATGCATGCCCTTGATTCTGGGGTCGGAAACGGCCGGCTAACGTCTGTGCAACGAGGAATATCCATGCAAGTTTCTGTTGAAAATACTACTGCTCTCGAGCGCCGCATGAGCGTCACCGTGCCGGCTGAGCGCATCGAGACTCAGGTCAACAAGCGTCTGCAGCAGACTGCCCAAAAGGCCAAGATTGCTGGGTTCCGTCCAGGCAAAGTGCCAATGAGTGAAATCAAGCGCCGTTTCGGTGCTGATGCGCGTCAGGAAGCTGTAGGCGACGTGATCCAGTCCTCCTTCTACGAAGCTGTGGTTGAGCAGAAGCTGAACCCGGCTGGTTCGCCTTCGATCGAGCCTAAGTCGCTCGAAGCTGGCAAGGATCTGGAATACGTTGCTGTATTCGAAGTGTTCCCTGAGTTCACCGTTGCTGGTTTCGAAGGCATCACCGTTGAGCGCCTGAGCGCTGACGTGGCTGACGCTGACCTGGACAAGATGCTCGACATCCTGCGCAAGCAGAACACCCGTTTTGAAGTGGCCGATCGCGCTGCCCAGAACGAAGACCAACTGAACATCGATTTCGTTGGCAAGGTTGACGGCGAAGTATTCGCTGGCGGCTCCGCCAAAGGCACTCAGCTGGTACTGGGTTCCGGCCGCATGATCCCGGGCTTCGAAGAAGGCCTGGTTGGCGCCAAGGCTGGCGAAGAGCGCGTTCTGAACCTGACCTTCCCTGAGGACTATCAGAACCTGGACCTGGCTGGCAAAACCGCCGAGTTCACCGTGACCGTCAACACTGTCTCCGAGCCTAAGCTGCCAGAGCTGAACGAAGAGTTCTTCGCTCAATTCGGCATCAAGGAAAGCGGCATCGACGGTTTCCGCACCGAAGTTCGCAAGAACATGGAGCGTGAACTGCGTCAGGCGATCAAATCCAAGGTCAAGAATCAGGTTATGGACGGTCTGCTGGCCACCAACCCGATCGAAGTGCCTAAGGCCCTGCTGTCCAACGAAGTTGACCGTCTGCGCGTGCAGGCTGTTCAGCAATTCGGTGGCAACATCAAGCCTGACCAACTGCCGGCCGAGCTGTTCGAAGAGCAAGCCAAGCGTCGCGTAGTGCTGGGTCTGATCGTGGCTGAAGTGGTCAAGCAGTTCGACCTGAAGCCTGACGAAGATCGCGTTCGCGAAATGATTCAGGAAATGGCCTCGGCTTACCAGGAGCCTGAGCAGGTTGTGTCGTGGTACTACAAAAACGAGCAGCAACTGAACGAAGTGCGTTCGGTTGTGCTTGAAGAACAAGTTGTGGATACTGTTCTGCAGAAAGCTAGCGTGACCGACAAATCGGTCTCTTACGAAGAAGCGGTCAAGCCGGTAGAAGCTCCAACAGCCGACTGATTGTTTTTGCGTTAAGAAGTACACACATAAGCCAGCTTTCGAGCTGGCTTATGCGTATTCAAGACATAACTATTTGGGAGTGACTGCAGAGCATGTTCCGTAATTCGTATATTCAGCAGAACTCTGATATCCAGGCCGCAGGCGGCTTGGTCCCGATGGTTGTCGAGCAATCTGCTCGTGGCGAACGCGCCTATGACATCTATTCGCGCCTGCTCAAGGAGCGAGTGATCTTTCTGGTTGGTCCGGTAGAGGACTACATGGCCAACCTGATCTGTGCGCAACTGCTGTTCCTTGAAGCGGAAAACCCGGACAAGGACATCCATCTCTATATCAACTCCCCGGGCGGTTCGGTGACAGCGGGCATGTCGATCTACGACACCATGCAGTTCATCAAACCCAACGTATCGACCACTTGCATCGGCCAGGCTTGCAGCATGGGCGCTTTCCTGCTGACCGCAGGTGCCCCAGGCAAGCGTTTCTGCCTGCCGAACTCGCGTGTGATGATTCACCAGCCACTGGGCGGTTTCCAGGGCCAGGCATCGGATATCGAAATCCATGCCAAGGAAATCCTCTTCATCCGCGAACGTCTGAACATGCTGATGGCCAAGCACAGCGGGCGCACTCTGGAAGAAATCGAGCGCGATACCAACCGCGACAACTTCATGAGTGCAGAAGCTGCGAAGGAATACGGTCTGATCGACGAAGTGATCAACCAGCGCCCAGCTTAAAAATAAGCAGCACAAAATAGGCCTGGTCGGCTGGTCTGATCAGCAGCGGGCTTGAAAAAGCCCGCAATAGCCTTCATCTTGTGTTGCAAGCCTATCGGATTTGGATCGAACGAATGACTGACACCCGCAACGGCGAGGACAACGGCAAGCTGCTCTATTGCTCCTTCTGTGGCAAAAGCCAGCATGAAGTGCGCAAATTGATTGCCGGCCCCTCGGTCTTTATCTGCGACGAGTGCGTCGACCTGTGCAATGACATCATCCGCGAGGAGGTGCAGGAAGCCCAGGCCGAAAGCAGCGCGCATAAATTGCCTTCGCCTAAAGAAATCAGCGGCATCCTTGATCAATACGTCATTGGTCAGGAGCGTGCGAAAAAGGTTTTGGCCGTAGCGGTGTACAACCACTACAAGCGTCTGAACCAGCGTGACAAAAAGGCTGACGACGTCGAGCTCGGCAAGAGCAACATCCTGCTGATCGGCCCGACCGGCTCGGGTAAAACCCTGCTGGCCGAAACGCTGGCCCGCTTGCTGAACGTTCCGTTCACCATCGCCGACGCAACCACCCTCACCGAGGCGGGTTATGTAGGTGAAGATGTCGAGAACATCATTCAGAAGCTGTTGCAGAAATGCGATTACGACGTAGAGAAGGCCCAGATGGGTATTGTCTACATCGACGAAATCGACAAGATTTCCCGCAAGTCCGACAACCCGTCGATCACCCGCGATGTTTCCGGTGAAGGCGTGCAGCAGGCATTGCTGAAGTTGATCGAAGGCACGGTCGCTTCCGTACCGCCGCAAGGTGGCCGCAAGCACCCGCAGCAGGAATTCCTGCAGGTCGACACCCGTAACATCCTGTTCATCTGCGGTGGTGCATTCTCCGGTCTGGAAAAGGTGATTCAAAACCGTTCCACCAAGGGCGGCATCGGCTTCAACGCAGAAGTGCGCAGCAAGGAAGAAGGCAAGAAAGTCGGTGAATCCCTGCGTGAAGTCGAGCCTGACGATCTGGTCAAGTTCGGTCTGATCCCGGAATTCGTCGGTCGTCTGCCGGTCCTCGCGACGCTGGACGAACTCGATGAAGCTGCGCTGATGCAGATTCTCACCGAGCCGAAAAATGCTCTGACCAAACAGTATGCCAAGCTGTTCGAGATGGAAGGCGTGGATCTGGAGTTCCGGACCGACGCACTGAAATCGGTCGCCAAGCGTGCCCTGGAACGTAAAACCGGTGCTCGTGGCCTGCGCTCGATTCTCGAAGGTGTGCTGCTCGACACGATGTATGAAATCCCCTCGCAGTCCGAGGTGAGCAAAGTCGTGATCGATGAAAGCGTGATCGAAGGCAAATCCAAGCCACTGTATATCTACGAAAACAGTGAGCCGACTGCCAAGGCAGCGCCGGACGCGTAAGCGTCCACCGCGCCGCAACAAAGAAGGGGCCTTCGGGCCTCTTTTTTTTTATGTCATTTTTTACATCCGCTTTGCGCTTGTTTTTTTTCAAGGCAGCCCCCATCTTGGTTTCAAGCTCAATTCCATCTGATTACGGCCATATGGCCGCCGTAGAGGCGAAATCATGAAGACAACCATCGAATTGCCTCTCCTGCCATTGCGTGATGTTGTGGTTTATCCGCACATGGTTATCCCGCTGTTCGTGGGGCGCGAGAAATCCATCGAAGCCCTCGAGGCCGCGATGACGGGCGACAAGCAGATCCTCCTGCTGGCCCAGAGAAACCCGGCTGACGATGATCCCGGTGAAGACGCTCTCTATCGCGTAGGTACCATCGCCACTGTTCTGCAGCTTCTGAAGCTGCCTGACGGCACCGTCAAGGTTCTGGTCGAGGGTGAGCAGCGTGGCACCGTCGAACGCTTCAGCGAAGTCGACGGCCACTGCCGTGCCGAAGTGTCGCTGATCGAAGAAGTCGACGCGGCCGAGCGCGAGTCCGAAGTGTTCGTGCGCACGTTGCTGTCGCAGTTCGAGCAATATGTGCAGCTGGGCAAGAAAGTCCCGGCTGAAGTCCTGTCGTCTCTCAACAGCATCGATGAGCCGGGTCGTCTGGTTGACACCATGGCTGCGCACATGGCGCTGAAAATCGAGCAGAAGCAGGAAATCCTCGAAATCATCGATTTGTCGGCCCGTGTCGAGCACGTGCTGGCGCTACTGGATGCCGAAATCGATCTGCTGCAAGTCGAAAAACGCATTCGCGGTCGCGTTAAAAAGCAGATGGAGCGCAGCCAGCGCGAGTACTACCTGAATGAGCAGATGAAGGCCATTCAGAAAGAGCTGGGTGACGGTGACGAAGGTCACAACGAAATCGAAGAGCTGAAAAAGCGCATCGATGCTGCCGGCCTGCCGAAAGACGCCTTGACCAAAGCCACAGCCGAGCTGAACAAACTCAAGCAAATGTCGCCGATGTCGGCTGAAGCCACCGTGGTGCGCTCGTACATCGACTGGCTGGTGCAAGTGCCGTGGAAAGCGCAGAGCAAAGTGCGTCTGGATCTGGCGCGTGCCGAAGACATTCTCGATGCCGATCACTACGGCCTCGAAGAGGTCAAGGAGCGCATCCTTGAATACCTCGCCGTGCAAAAGCGCGTGAAGAAAATCCGTGGCCCGGTGCTGTGCCTGGTCGGTCCTCCTGGTGTAGGTAAAACCTCGCTGGCGGAGTCGATTGCCCATGCTACCAACCGTAAATTCGTGCGTATGGCCCTCGGTGGTGTGCGTGACGAAGCGGAAATTCGTGGTCACCGCCGGACTTACATCGGTTCGATGCCGGGAAGATTGATTCAAAAGATGACAAAAGTGGGCGTTCGCAACCCGCTGTTCCTGCTCGATGAAATCGACAAAATGGGCAGCGACATGCGTGGCGATCCGGCGTCGGCGTTGCTGGAAGTGCTCGATCCCGAGCAGAACCACAACTTCAACGATCACTATCTGGAAGTCGATTACGACCTTTCCGATGTGATGTTCCTCTGCACCTCGAACTCGATGAACATCCCACCGGCATTGCTGGACCGGATGGAAGTCATCCGTCTGCCGGGTTACACCGAAGACGAGAAGATCAACATTGCCGTTAAATACCTCTCGCCAAAACAGATCGCTGCCAATGGTCTGAAGAAGGGCGAGCTGGAATTCGACGCCGAGGCGATCCGCGACATCATCCGTTATTACACCCGCGAAGCCGGTGTGCGTGGCCTCGAACGTCAGATCGCCAAGGTCTGCCGCAAGGCTGTGAAAGAGCATGCACTGGAAAAACGCTTCTCGGTGAAAGTGACAGCTGATCTGCTGGAACACTTCCTCGGTGTGCGCAAATTCCGCTACGGCCTGGCCGAGCAGCAGGATCAGATCGGTCAGGTGACCGGCCTTGCCTGGACTCAGGTGGGTGGCGAATTGCTGACCATCGAAGCCGCTGTCGTACCGGGCAAAGGTCAATTGATCAAGACCGGTTCGCTGGGCGATGTAATGGTCGAATCGATCACTGCAGCACTGACCGTGGTTCGCAGTCGTGCCAAGAGCCTGGGCATTCCCCTGGACTTCCACGAGAAGCGTGACACCCACATTCACATGCCGGAAGGGGCGACGCCGAAAGACGGTCCTAGCGCCGGTGTGGGCATGTGCACGGCGCTGGTTTCTGCATTGACTGGCATTCCGGTGCGTGCCGATGTGGCCATGACCGGTGAAATCACTCTGCGTGGTCAAGTGCTGGCAATTGGTGGCCTGAAGGAAAAACTGCTCGCTGCACATCGCGGCGGAATCAAGATTGTGATTATTCCGGAAGAGAACGTGCGCGATCTGAAGGAGATTCCTGACAATATCAAGCAGGATCTGCAGATTAAACCGGTTAAATGGATTGACGAGGTCCTGCAAATTGCGCTGCAATACGCGCCGGAGCCCTTGCCGGATGTGGCTCCCGAGATAGTTGCCAAGGACGAAAAACGTGAGTCTGACTCTAAGGAAAGAATTAGCACGCATTAATACGTTTTTGCCTGGGTGGCTTCCTTGACAGCTTTTTAGAGCCCTTGTTATAAAGCGGCTCTTAAGTGTCTGTAGGCCATTCAGCACTCGTTTTTGCTTTCACCAAAAAACTTAGAATCATCTCAAAATAGATATAAGGGGACTTAGAGTGAACAAGTCGGAACTGATTGATGCTATCGCTGCATCCGCTGATATCCCGAAAGCTGCTGCTGGCCGTGCGCTGGACGCTGTAATCGAATCCGTCACTGGCGCTCTCAAGGCTGGCGACTCCGTTGTTCTGGTTGGTTTCGGTACTTTCTCCGTGACTGATCGTCCGGCTCGTACTGGTCGCAACCCTCAGACCGGCAAGACTCTGGAAATCCCGGCTGCCAAGAAGCCAGGTTTCAAAGCCGGTAAAGCACTGAAAGAAGCTGTTAACTAAGTTTTCAGGTTTTTACCCATCCGGGTCGGGGTCAAGCCTGACTTGGCAGCGGAGCGGTAGAGCAGGTGGCTGGAACAGGCACCTGTAACGCCGGGATCGAGGGTTCGAGCCCTGTCCGCTCCGCCAGTTACGAGAAGGCGCATCCTCGGATGCGCCTTTCTTCTATCCGGATTCTACCCACGCTCCACGGTTGCCTAATTTTGAAGTTCAACCGTTTCTGGGGGACGCATGCTGCAGAATATCAGGGACAATTCACAAGGCTGGATTGCCAAGACCATTATCGGGGTCATCGTTGCACTGATGGCCCTGACCGGTTTCGACGCCATTTTCCAGGCCACGACTCACAAGAATGAGGCGGCCAAGGTCAACGGGGAAGAAATCAGCCAGAACGAGCTGAGCCAGGCCGTTGACATGCAACGCCGTCAGCTGATGCAACAACTGGGCAAAGACTTCGATGCTTCTTTGCTCGACGAAAAAATGCTCCGTGAATCGGCCCTCAAGGGTTTGATTGATCGCAAGCTGCTGCTGCAAGGCGCCGAACAAGCCAAGTTCGCCTTCTCTGAAGGTGCGCTGGATCAGGTGATCCTGATGACGCCTGAATTCCAGGTAGACGGCAAGTTCAGCTCCGAGCGTTTTGACCAAGTGATCCGTCAACTGGGTTACAGCCGCATGCAGTTCCGCCAGATGCTGGCTCAGGAAATGCTGATCGGCCAACTGCGCGCCGGTGTGGCGGGCAGTGGTTTCGTGACTGACGCTGAAGTGCTGGCATTCGCCCGTCTGGAAAAACAGACCCGCGATTTTGCGACCATGACCGTCAAGGCTGATCCTGCGGCAGTCAAGCTGACTGACGATGAGGTCAAGGCTTACTACGACGAACACGCCAAGGAATTCATGACCCCGGATCAAGTGGTCATCGATTATCTGGAGCTGAAGAAGTCGTCGTTCTTCGACCAGGTCGCCGTCAAGGATGAAGACTTGCAGGCGGCGTATCAGAAAGAGATCGCCAACCTGTCGGAACAGCGTCGTGCCGCGCACATCCTGATCGAAGTGAACGACAAGACCACGGAAGCTCAGGCCAAAGCGAAAATCGACGAAGTCCAGGCGCGTCTGGCCAAGGGCGAGAAATTCGAAGCGCTGGCCAAAGAGTTCTCGCAGGACCCGGGCTCGGCCAACAATGGCGGTGACCTCGGTTTCGCAGGGCCTGGCGTTTACGATCCAGCCTTCGAGAAAGCCCTGTACTCGCTGAACAAAGATCAGGTGTCCGAGCCGATTCGCACTGACTTCGGTTATCACCTGATCAAGCTGCTGGGCGTTGAAGCACCTGAAGTGCCGACCCTGGCCAGCCTGAAAGACAAGCTGACCCGCGATCTGAAAGCCGCGCAAGTCGAGCAGCGTTTCGTCGAGGCGACCAAGCAACTGGAAGACTCGGCGTTCGAAGCGTCCGATCTGGCTCAGCCAGCGGCGGATCTGAAGCTGACCGTCCATACCTCCAAGCCATTTGGCCGTGAAGGTGGCGAAGGTGTTGCGGCCAACCGTGCCGTTGTGACCGCTGCATTCAGCACCGAAGTGATTGATGAGGGTGCCAACAGCACCGCCATCGAGCTGGATCCGGACACCGTGATCGTGCTGCGCTCCAAGGAGCACTTGAAGCCTGCGCAACTGCCTCTGGAAAGCGTGAATGCGGCCATCCGCACTCAACTGACCAAAGAGCACGCCAGTGCCGCTGCCAAGACCAAAGCCGAGAAGCTGATCGCTGATCTGCGCGATGGCAAGGCGCCGTTGGACAAGGCGATTGAAGGCCAGAACTGGAAAGCCACTGAAGCGGCTACCCGCGCTCAGGAAGGCGTTGATCCGTCGGTGCTGCAAGCCCTGTTCCGCATGCCGAAACCGGCTGCCAAGGACAAGCCAACGTTCACCAGCGTCACCCTGCCGGACGGCAGTCTGATGATCGTGCGCCTCAATGGCGTCAACGAAGCAGCGGCCCCGACCGACGAAGAGAAGGCGCAATACCGTCGCTTCCTCGCGTCCCGTGAAGGTCAGCAAGACTTCGCGGCGTACCGCAAGCAGTTGGAAGCTCAGGCCGAGATCAAGCGTTTCTGATCCCTGACTGAGTTGCAAGACCAGAAGCCCCGGCCGCAACGCCGGGGCTTTTTTGTGGTCGACTGACAGCAAATGACCGAATCTTCATGGATTCACAGTGAAGGTGACTTTTGCCTGCCATTCATTGTCGATAGCGTTGTAACTGTTTTAAGACACTAATCCATGCGCCGCAGGGCCGCGATCTGTTGCACAATACGCCCCGGACTGTTTTCCCTCAGGATGTTCAATGTTGATTTCCACTCCCATGCGTGTTTTCGGGCTGGCGCTATTATTGACCGCTGTTGCTGGCTGTTCGAAAGACAAGCCGATGTACGAGCATGAGAACTTCGATGACTCCGGTACATTTTCGCGCAATTACCCGGTAACCGATGCGGTCAGCTGCGAAGCGGCCCGTCGCGCGTTGCTCAGCCAGGGTTACATCATCACCAGCAGCGACCCGAAAATCGTCAGCGGCCACAAGAGCTTCCAGCAAACCGGCGAAACCCACATGGAGATCAGCTTCAATGTGGTCTGCGCCGACGACGGCAGCGCCGGGCACCATGCGACGATGTTCGCCAACGCCTTGCAGGACCGTTATGCGCTGAAGAAAACCAACAACTCCGCCAGCCTCGGGGTCGGCGTGTTGGGCTCGGTGTCGATGCCAATCGGTTCGTCTGACGATTCGATGGTCAAAGTGGCCAGCGAAACAGTAACGGCACAAAAATTCTACGAGCGTTTCTTTACCTTGGTCGAGCAGTTCATGCCGGCTGAAGCGAAGAAGGCGGCACATATCGAAGACAAGCCGAAGGCCGATCTGGGTGTGCCAGAGCCAAAGCCTGCGCCTGCTCCGGCGGCGTTGACGCCTACGCCGGCCGCCGAGCCTGCGGCAACCCCTGTACCTGCTGCTGAGCCGGCTCCGGCACCGGCAGAAACGGCGCCAGTGAGTTCGGAGCCAGTGGTGCCCCCAGCGGAGTCTGCGCCGATCACACCAGCGCCAGCTGCAGAGCCCGCGCCGGCGACCGAAGTCATCACGCCACCAGCGAATCCGGATATCCCGCCGCCGACTGAGCCAATCCCGGCGATGCCAGCGTCCGGTCAATAATCCAGCAATACCTTGCAGGAGTGAGCCTGCTCGCGATAGCGGTAGATCGGTCATTAATAATGTGACTGATCTACCGCTATCGCGAGCAGGCTCACTCCTGCTTCGTTTTCGAACCGGCTTAAAATTTAGTTACATTCCCCCGACAAAAATCCCGCGATAAATTCCTGACCTGCTGCTACGTTTTAATCATGAAGGACGGGTTTCACTTTTCCTTCACACGGGCAGTTTATGCTCGAGGCACTGGGCATTTGCCCGGGCCCATTTTTAGCGAGCAGTAGGGGGATTACGTGATGGATGAATATCAAGAAGAGCTGCTCGAGTACCAGGCATTTGAACTGGATCAACCCGAGCCCGCCGATGACGCCACCGAGCTTTGACTGGTAGCTTGCCGCTCATGGCTTGTGGCTGCGTCTATGCCGTTTTGCGGTGACTGCGGCGGAATTCGCCGGGTGTCTGTCCGCTCCAGCGTTTGAACGCACGCTGAAAGGCTTCGGCTGAGGCAAAGCCCAGCAGGTAAGCGATTTCGCCGAATGCCAGTTCGGTGTCGCGGATGTAGGTCATTGCCAAGTCACGGCGAGTGTCATTGAGAATCGCGCGAAACTGCGTGCCTTCCTCGGTCAGCTTGCGCCGCAACGTCCAGGTCGGCAGCTTCAGGCGTGCCGCCACTTCTTCCAGGTCGGGTTCCCGGCCACCGTTGAGCAACGGCCCCAGCAATTGCGTGATGCGCTCGCGCAGACTGCGGGTGCGGGTCAACTGCTCCAGTTCTCGCTCACACAATTGCAGCAGATGCCGCCAGGTACTCGGGCAATGCTCGGGGTTGCGCTGCGCCAGGCTGTCCAGACTCAGTCGCAGTTGATTGCGCTCGGCGCCAAACTGGATTGGACAATCACCTAGTGCAGCGTAGGCGGCGCGATAATCCGGCTCGTCGAATTCGATGTCGATACGTTCGGCCCGCAGCGGTTCAGGGCTGACGGACGAGAGCTGGTGCAGCCAGCCGGCAATGATCGAATCCACCACAAAGCGGTTGTAAGCGTTATAGGGGCTGATCGAATAGAACCGCAGCCAGGCGCCTTGGGCATCTTCATGAAAACTCGATTGCCCGCGGTAATTGGAGCCGTACAGCGGTTCAAAACGGATCAGGCAACGCGCAGCTTCGCGCACGGTGGGCGCTTGTGACGCCGTGACCCCGGCCAGTCCGGCCTGACTCAGGCGACTGAGCTGGCCCATGCGCAAACCCAGCGCCGGATCACCGGTCAACTGAATCGCGCTGTGGCCCAAGCGCATATAGCGTGGAATCGATAACCGCGCTCCGGCCTCGGCCAGTCGCGCGGCATCCAGCCCATATTGCTCAAGCAGCGGCTGCGGATCGGCCGCATGGCTGCGCACGGCATCGGCGAGGCTGTGGACGAAACCCACCGACAAATCCCCGAGGCGCATCGGCAGCGGCTTCATGGCTTACAACCAGACGTTCAGCAGGCGTGCGCCACGGGCCTCGCCATCGGCGAACTGCTGGCCATTGCTGCTGAGAAAGCTCTGTCCGGAACTCAACTTGTCCCAGAACTGCCCACGCAGGAACACGCTGACACCGGCGACGGCATTGCTGCTCGGCGGTTGCGCAATCAAGGTCAGACGGTGCCAGGCCTGGCCTTCGCTGAGTTCGCCCGGTTTGAGGCTGACCGAGCCCGGTGTGCTCGAGCCTTTGTAGCCTCTCCACGGTTTATCCCAGGCATTGTGGCCAACCACGAACGCCGGCACCGCCACCAGTTGCGCGTGTTGTTCATCGAGCTTGCGATAGTTGTCGGGATACCAGCTGTCGCTGCCGATCAGAATGCCGAGACGCCCGGCCGGGGTGTCGACCACGTTGATTGCATGTTTGTCCTCGGCCTCGATCACGTCACGCTGATCGAAGATCGGGTGCATCTGCCGTTGCGGTTGCCCGAGCGGCACGCCGTCGCGACCGAACACCACGCTGCTGTTGAACAACGCACCGCTGCCGGGTTTGAGCTGGCCGTCACGGATGCTCGGCTCGGGCAGCACAATCGTGCCGGCCACCAGCGTCACCTGAAATTCTTTCGCCAGACCGCCGAACAGCGCTTGGTAATCCTTGGCCATGGACTTGGATTTCATGCGCAGGTGGGCGTCATCCAAACGATTGTTGCCCTTGGCACTGAGCCAGGCGCGGGCGAACAACAGCGGGTTGCTCGCGGCCAGCCAGTTCATCGCCTCGCCGATGGTCGGTGCCTGATACAGCTCGTCCTTTTCGCCGCTGATCATCAGCCAGGTGCCGACGTGTTCCGGCAACACCACCACGGTTTTGTCATTCAACAAGCCCTGATCCTGCGCTTGTTGCAGATACGCCGCGAGTTTGCGGTGCAGACGCTCCGGGCTTTGATAGTCGGTAGGAAACAGCTCGGGCTGGATGCCCAGCAGATTGCCACGGTCGGCGGGCGTGCCCTGGTCGACCGCGAGTTTGATCCGCAGATCCGACAGGTAATGCCCCGCCGGCCGGTCTGCCGCCCACATGGCGTAGGAAGCAAGGACAGCCACGAGGGCCATGGAAAACGTCAGGTACAAAAGTTTGCGCATGAAAACCAACAACAACCGGGTACAGGGTGTGGCGACTAGGGTAGGGCCCATGGCCGCGGTTGCCAAGGGGCGCTGCGCATTTGGATCAATAAGTTGTCAGTTACGGTCATTGAGAGACAGCGGTGCGACTCTTAGTCTGTTGCACATGACTGATGGGGGACGCAGAGCTCCCGCACTTTTTCCGTGATCGATCGTTGTGGAGTTACTGATGACCGCCGCCCATTACCCGCACCTGCTGGCCCCGCTAGACCTGGGATTCACCACGCTGCGCAACCGCACCTTGATGGGTTCGATGCACACGGGGCTTGAAGAAAAACCGGGCGGCTTCGAGCGCATGGCGGCGTACTTCGCCGAGCGTGCCCGTGGCGGCGTTGGCCTGATGGTCACCGGCGGCATTGGTCCGAACGACGAGGGCGGTGTGTATTCCGGCGCGGCCAAGCTGACCACCGAGGAAGAAGCGCTCAAGCACCGCATCGTCACCCGTGCGGTGCACGATGCGGGCGGCAAGATCTGCATGCAGATTCTGCACGCCGGTCGTTATGCCTACAGCCCGAAGCAGGTCGCACCGAGCGCGATTCAGGCGCCGATCAACCCGTTCAAGCCGAAAGAACTGGACGAGGAAGGCATCGAGAAGCAGATCAGCGATTTCGTCACCTGCTCGGTCCTCGCGCAAACCGCCGAATACGACGGCGTCGAGATCATGGGCTCGGAAGGTTATTTCATTAACCAGTTCCTCGCCGCGCACACTAACCAGCGCACCGACCGCTGGGGCGGCAGCTACGAAAACCGCATGCGCCTGCCGGTGGAAATCGTTCGTCGCGTACGTGAAGCGGTGGGGCCGAACTTCATCATCATTTTCCGTCTGTCGATGCTCGACTTGGTCGAGGGCGGCAGCACTTGGGATGAGATCGTCACCCTGGCCAAAGCCATCGAGCAGGCCGGCGCGACCATCATCAACACCGGCATCGGCTGGCACGAAGCGCGGATTCCGACCATCGCCACCAAAGTGCCGCGTGCGGCGTTCAGCAAAGTCACGGCCAAGTTGCGCGGCTCGGTGAGCATTCCGCTGATCACCACCAACCGTATCAACACCCCGGAAATCGCCGAGCAGATTCTGGCTGAAGGCGACGCCGACATGGTCTCGATGGCGCGGCCGTTTCTCGCCGATCCGGATTTCGTCAACAAGGCTGCCGAAGGCCGCGCTGACGAGATCAACACCTGCATCGGCTGCAATCAGGCCTGCCTCGACCACACGTTCGGCGGCAAGCTCACCACTTGCCTGGTCAACCCGCGTGCGTGCCACGAGACCGAACTCAACTATTTGCCGGTCAAGCAGATCAAGAAGATTGCCGTGGTTGGCGCCGGCCCTGCCGGTTTGTCCGCTGCCACCGTGGCCGCCGAGCGTGGACATCAAGTGACCTTGTTCGATTCCGCCAGCGAAATCGGCGGCCAGTTCAACATCGCCAAGCGCGTGCCGGGCAAGGAAGAGTTTTTCGAAACCCTGCGTTACTTCAAGCGCAAGTTGCAGACCACCAACGTCGAGGTGTGCCTGAAAACCCGCGTCGATGTGGCAAAACTGCTCGAGGGCGGTTACGACGAAATCATTCTCGCCACTGGTATTGCGCCGCGTGTGCCGGCGATTCCGGGTGTCGAGAACGCCAAGGTGCTGAGTTACCTGGACGTCATCCTTGAGCGCAAACCGGTCGGCAAGCGTGTCGCGGTGATTGGCGCGGGTGGTATCGGCTTCGACGTCTCGGAATTTCTGGTTCACCAAGGCGTGGCCACCAGTCAGGATCGCGCCGCATTCTGGAAAGAGTGGGGCATCGATGCGCAACTGGAGGCTCGCGGTGGCGTGGCCGGGATCAAAGCCGCACCACATGCGCCGGCCCGTGAAGTGTTCCTGCTGCAACGCAAGAAAACCAAGGTTGGCGATGGTCTGGGTAAAACCACCGGCTGGATTCACCGTACCGGTCTGAAGAACAAGCAGGTGCAGATGCTCAACAGCGTTGAATACCTGAGCATCGATGATCAAGGCCTGCACATTCGCATCGGCGACAGCGGCGAGCCGCAATTGCTGGCGGTGGACAATATCGTGATTTGCGCGGGTCAGGATCCGCTGCGTGAGTTGCATGACGGGTTGGTCGAGGCTGGGCAGAACGTGCATCTGATCGGCGGCGCCGATGTCGCGGCAGAGTTGGATGCCAAACGCGCGATCAATCAGGGTTCACGCCTCGCGGCAGAACTCTAAGCCCCACCGCTGAACCTGT
>NZ_JBOBDR010000014.1:0-178541 GCF_050586545.1 Pseudomonas sp. WC2
TTGAATGTGTCGCCGCCTTCGCGAGCAGGCTCGCTCCCACAGTGCCCTGTGTTGATTATTGGATCAGCGAGCCACGCAGCGAGTGCGGTTGTGCGGCATCGATGTGCACATCAGCAAACTGGCCGATCAGGGTCGGATTGTCGCAGCGGAAGTTGACGATACGATTATTCTCGGTACGCCCTTGCAGCTCGCCCGGGTCTTTCTTCGAATAATCGGTGACCAGAATCCGTTGCGTCGAACCGACCATTTGTCGGCTGATCTCGAACCCTTGCTGATTCAGGCGATGTTGCAGCGCGTTCAGGCGCTCCTTTTTCAACTCTTCCGGCGTCTCGTCGGCCAGATCGGCAGCCGGGGTGCCCGGGCGCTGGCTGTAAACGAACGAGTAGGAAAAGTCGAAACCGACGTCGGCAATCAGCTTCATGGTCTGTTCGAAATCTTTCTCGGTCTCGCCGGGGAAGCCGACGATGAAGTCCGAACTGATGCAAATCCCAGGCACCGCGGCGCGCAGTTTGCGCAGCTTGGATTTGTACTCCAGCGCCGTGTGGTTGCGCTTCATCGCCGCGAGAATCCGGTCGGAGCCCGATTGCACCGGCAAATGCAGGTGTTTCACCAGTTCCGGCACATCGGCGTGGGCCTGGATCAGGCTGTCCGAGAACTCCAGCGGGTGCGAAGTGGTGTACCGGATGCGGTCGATACCGTCGATGGCAGCGACAACACGGATCAGCTCGGCCAGATCGGCGAGACGACCGTCGTGGGTCGTACCGCGATAGCCGTTGACGTTCTGCCCCAGCAGGGTCACTTCACGCACGCCGTTTTCGGCGAGGTGGATGACTTCGGCGATCACGTCGTCGAACGGTCGGCTGACTTCTTCGCCGCGGGTATAAGGCACCACGCAGAACGTGCAGTATTTGCTGCAACCTTCCATCACCGACACGTAAGCGCTCGGGCCATCGATACGCGGTTCAGGCAAGTGGTCGAATTTTTCGATTTCCGGGAACGACACGTCGACTTGCGGCAGCTTGGTGATACGTGCGGCGTCGATCATTTCCGGCAGACGGTGCAGGGTCTGCGGGCCGAAGACCACGTCGACGTACGGCGCGCGATCACGAATCGCCGCGCCTTCCTGGCTGGCCACGCAACCGCCGACAGCGATCACCATGTCCGGGTTGGCCAGTTTCAGTTCGCGCCAGCGGCCGAGCTGCGAATACACGCGATCCTGAGCGCGCTCGCGGATCGAGCAGGTGTTGAGCAGAATTACGTCGGCGTCTTCCGCGCGCGCGGTGACTTCCAGGGCCTGATGTTCACCCAGCAGATCGACCATGCGCGAGCTGTCGTACTCGTTCATCTGGCAACCGTGGGTTTCGATGTAAAGCTTCTTGGCCATGGATTAGGGTCATCACGTGATTCAAAGAACCGCGCATTATAGGGAACAAGCCCTCAGGTTCCTACCGCTGCGCGTCCGGTGGCTATGCTATAGTTTGCGCCCTCATTTTTATCCCCGACGTTATCCCCCCGCCATGACCAAACGCGAAGCTCCAATCTATAAGGTGATTTTCCTCAACCAGGGCCAGGTGTTCGAAATGTACGCCAAGCAGATCTATCAAAGTGATCTGTGGGGCTTTCTGGAAGTGGAAGAGTTCGTCTTTGGCGAGCGCACGCAAGTGGTCGTCGACCCGAGCGAAGAAAAGCTCAAGGCGCAATTCGAAGGCGTGGTGCGCAGCTTTGTGCCGATGCATTCGATCGTACGCATCGACGAGGTGGAGCGTCTGGGCACCCCGAAAATCAGCGAAGCACGTGGCGCGGTCGGCAATGTGATGCCGTTCCCGATGCCGATGCCTGAGAAGCCTTAAAACCGAGTTGCCTCATTCGACCTGCTCGCGAAGAGGCCAGAAAAATCTGTGCAGAATTTAAGGTAGAGGCGAAAACGGCGTACGCCCATCGGCGCTCTGCAGTTCCATCAGGTATTTACGGAAAATCTGCCCGAGCACCTGGGTGGCGGTTTCGAGATCTTCGCGGGACATTTTTTCGGAAACTTCGTCGGCCGTGTCCAGCGCATCTTCAGCGCCGTTGACTGCGGCCATCTTCAGCACGATGTACGCTTGAATGTTGTTGGCCTGCACGCCTTCACCATGGAAGAACATCGTGCCGAGTTTGAATTGCGCCTGAGCGTGGCCTTGCAACGAGGCTTTTTCGAAATAGCTCAGGGCTTGATTGAGGTCGCGCGGCGCATTCTTGCCGTCGTAGTAGAACTCACCCAACTCGTATTGCGCTTGCGCATCCCCTTCGTCCGCCGCTTTCTGGCAGGCGGCCAGTGCCTGCGTGACGTCTTGCGGCTGAGTATTGAGGGTGCAACGACCCATCGCCGGGATCAACAACGAGTTGCCGCCTGCTTGTGCATGCGCGAGCAGGGGCTGAAGGAGCAACAGGCAGCCCAAGGCAAGGGTGCGGCCGGTGCGGTTCATGGGAATCGACTTACCTCTGAAGGGCACGCGGACCCATCTAGGGATCCAATAAGCGCGCATTATGAAATAAGCAGGGCCAACCTTACAAAGTCTTTACTCGTTTTTCTGCTGCGCGGGGAATATATCGCCCACTTTCGGCAAGTTTTTTGGCAGCGCGTGGGAAAAACCGTGGGGATGTAGGTGAATGCTGACGCTGGCGATAGCCAACGTCAGCGGTGCGGCGATTACTTCAGTGCAGCGAAGGCACGCTCGGCGGCGTCCAGCGTCAGTTGCAACTCGGCGTCGCCGTGAGCGATCGAGGTGAAACCGGCTTCGAAGGCGCTCGGTGCCAGGTACACGCCACCTTCCAGCATCAGGTGGAAGAAGCGCCCGAACAGGGCGGCGTCGCTGGCCATCACGTCTTCAAAGGTGACGATCTCGTCGGCGCCGCTGAAGTACAGGCCGAACATGCCGCCAGCCTGCGTGGTCACGAACGGAATGCCAGCGGCGTCGGCGCGCTGTTGCAGGCCGTCGAGCAGGCGTGTGGTGTAGTCGGTCAGCTCGGCGTGGAAACCCGGACGGCTGATCAGACGCAGGGTGGTCAAACCGGCGGCCATGGCCAGCGGGTTGCCCGACAGCGTGCCGGCCTGATACACCGGGCCCAGCGGCGCGATGCGTTCCATGATTTCACGCTTGCCGCCGAAGCAGCCAACCGGCATGCCGCCGCCGATGATCTTGCCGAAGGTGGTCAGGTCAGGATTGACCCCGTAGTACGCCTGAGCACCGCCGAGGGCGACGCGGAAACCGGTCATCACTTCGTCGAAAATCAGTACCACGCCATGCTTGTCGCACAGCGAACGCAAGCCTTCGAGGAAGCCCGGCGCTGGCGGCACGCAGTTCATATTGCCGGCCACCGGCTCAACAATAATGCACGCCACCTCGTCGCCCACTTCAGCGAGCATCTTCTCAACCGCGTCGATGTCGTTGAACGGCAGGGTCAGGGTGTGTTTGGCGAAGGCCGCCGGCACACCGGCCGAGCTCGGTACGCCTTGGGTCAGTGCGCCGGAACCGGCCTTGACCAGCAGGCTGTCGGAGTGACCGTGGTAGCAACCTTCGAACTTGATGATGCTGTCGCGACCGGTGTAACCACGGGCCAGACGGATCGCGCTCATGGTCGCTTCGGTGCCGGAGCTGACCATGCGCACCATGTCCATCGACGGCACCAGCGAGCAGACCAGATCGGCCATCTCGGTTTCCATCGCGGTCGGCGCGCCGTACGACAAGCCGTGTTGCAGCTGATTGCGCACCGCGTCGAGCACGTCCGGGTGGCTGTGGCCGAGGATCATCGGGCCCCACGAACCGACGTAATCGACATACCGCTTGTCGTCTTCATCAGTGACGTAAGCGCCTTCAGCGTGTTTGAAGAACAGCGGCGTGCCGCCAACGCTCTTGAACGCGCGGACTGGCGAGTTCACGCCACCGGGAATGTGTTTCTGGGCGTTGGCAAACAGGGTTTCGGAACGAGACATGATCGGGCTCTCAATCTTCAGGATTTGAACAATTCGTTGAATGCGCGGGCGCGGCGGGTCACTTCGGTGGTGCTCTCGGCACCGAACAAGCCATGGACTACGGCGAGCAGGTCGACGCCGTGGGCCACCAGCGGCGCGGCGTTGTCGAGGTTGATGCCGCCAATCGCGCAGATCGGCAGGTGCAGCGTGCGCTTGGCATCGTCGAGCAGATCGAGGCTGCAAGCGGGTGCACCGGGTTTGGTGTTGGAATTGAAGAAGCGACCGAAGGCGACGTAACTCGCGCCTTCTTTGGCGGCTTGTTCGGCCAGCGCGATTTGCGCGTGGCAGGTCGAACCGATGATCGCTTTCGAACCGAGCAGGGCGCGGGTCGGCGACAGCGGGCCGTCGGTCTGGCCAAGGTGCACGCCGACGTTGAGGCGCGCGGCCAGTTCGGCGTCATCGTTGATGATCAACTGCGTTTTGTAGCGCTCGCACAGATCGCGTAGCGCTTCGGCCTCGCGCAGACGGCGGGCCTCGTCGCTGCTCTTGTCGCGATATTGCAGCAGGGTGACGCCGCCTTCGAGCGCCGCCTCCACATAAGACAGAAACTTGCCGGCCAGCAAGGTGCTGTCGGTAATGGCATACAGGCCACGTAGTTTCATCGGGCAGACCTCACGACGTTACGAGCAGAAATCCAGCGGCAGGCGACGCGGGACGAACTGGCCTTTGCCCAGTTGTTCGGCATCGCGCAGGGTGCGCCAGGTGTAATCCAAAGCACTGCGCACGGCACTGGCCAGGTGTTCGCCTTGCGCCAGTCGACCGGCCAACGCGCTGGCTAGTGTGCAACCGGAGCCGTGATAGCTGCCCGGCAGACGCTGGCAGATAAAGGTTTCACGCAGACCGTCGCGGCTGTACACGCGGTTGTGGATTTCAGTTTCGTCGCCGTGGCCGCCGGTGATCAGCAGGTTTTTGACGAACGGCAGGAGTTTTTCGGCGCATTCGTCGGCGCTGCCTTCTGGCAGTTCGGCGAGGATGCGCGCTTCAGGAAGGTTAGGCGTGGCAATGATCGACAGCGGCAGCAGACGTTCGCGCATCGCATAGCCGACCTCGTCCTTGCCCAGACGTCCGCCGCCGCCGGCGCGCAGCACCGGATCGCAGACCACTGGCAAATGCGGGTGCGCCGAGAGCAGTTCGACAACGGTGTCGACCATCTCCAGCGAACCGAGCATGCCCAGTTTCACTGCCGCGACTTCGGAATCGTTGAGCACGGCATTGGCCTGGGCCAATACCCACTCACGGTCGAGGACGCGGAAGTCAGTGACGTTGACGGTGTCTTGCACGGTCAGGGCGGTGACGGCCGGAGCCGCATGGCAACCCTGCGCGAGCAGAGCTTCGATATCTGCCTGCAAGCCGGCGCCACCACTTGGGTCGTGGCCGGAGAGACAGAGGACAACGGGGCGGGAGCTGTAGATATTCATGGTGCGCGAGCTTACCACCAAACCTGATTCTGGGGTTCAGTCCCGTGGTGGCAGGTCGATAACTCGGTCAGGGATTTTCCGCGCAGCGCAGCAACCTGACCAATTCAACAGCTCTAGCCCGCTGCTTTGCTCTGGAACGCCCGTTCTAGAGCCTTTGTAGGAAAAATTTCAATGGTGCTCAATGGCCATCAACGGCTATGCTAGTCTGGATCCAAACCAATAACAGGTAATACCGGTTTTACGTCTACTCAAAGGGAATGGGGGGGCTTCCTGACACAACCGGACGAGCCACGCTGGGGCTTCAATGCGCTATCTGCTGATGTTGCTGTTCTGCTTGCCCCTCATGGCGAGCGCCGTCGAATTCGACGAATTCACCCAGAGCCTGGCTTTGGGCCGATCGCTGCAAGTGTTCGAAGACCCGAGCGGTCAGGCGAGCATTGCCGATGTTCGCGCGCAAGCCGCTGCCGGTCATTTCAAACCTCACGATAAAGCCACGCTCAACGCCGGTTACTCGCGCTCGGCGTTCTGGCTGAAAATCGACCTGCATTACCGCCCGAGCAATCCCGCCGCCCAGCGCACCTGGCTGCTGGAACTGGCCTATCCGCCGCTCGATCATCTCGACTTGTACCTGCCCGATGCCAGCGGCGACTATCGCCTAGTGCGCCAGACCGGTGACGCGTTGCCGTTCGCCAGCCGCGAGATTCGCCAGAACAACTATCTGTTCGACCTCGCCTTCGAACCGGACCAGCAACAAACCGTGTACCTGCGACTGGCCAGCGAAGGCTCGATCCAGGCACCGGTGACTTTGTGGTCGAGCACCGCGTACCTCGAAGACCAACCGGTGCGCCTGTATGTGCTCGGCATCATTTATGGCGTGTTGCTGGGGATGGTGGTCTACAACCTGTTCATCTACCTGAGCGTGCGCGACACCAGCTACCTCTATTACATCTTCTACATTGCCTCGTTCGGCCTTTATCAACTGTCGGTGAACGGTGCGGCGGTCGAGTATTTCTGGCCGAACAATCCGTGGTGGGCCAACGCCGCCACACCGTTCTTCATCGGTTGCGCCGGGTTGTTTGGCAGCCAGTTCGCCCGCAGTTTCCTGCAGACCAAAACCCACAGCCGCTGGCTCGATCGCTTGCTGATCGGACTGATTGCCTTCGGTGCGCTGGTCATCGGTCTGTCGTTGATGACCAGTTACGCCTTGGCCCTGCGCCTGGCGACCACGCTGGCGCTGACCTTCACTGTGGTGATTTTTGCTGCGGGGATTCTGGCCTGGTGGCGCGGTTTGCGCGTGGCGCGTTACTTCATCATTGCCTGGTCGGCGTTCCTGCTCGGCGGCATCGTCAACACGCTGATGGTGCTCGGTTTGCTGCCGAACGTATTCCTGACCATGTACGCCAGCCAGATCGGCTCGGCCATCGAAGTAGCGCTCTTGTCGCTGGCGCTGGCCGACCGCATCAACGCGATGCGCGAGCAACAGGCGCAGACCCTGTACGACGCCGGGCAGAAACTCGAAGTGCTGAACCAGCAACTGGCCCATAGCAACAAGCTCAAGGATGAATTCCTCGCCACCCTGACCCACGAACTGCGCACGCCGATGAACGGTGTGATCGGTTCGCTGGAACTGATGCAGACCGTCGAGATGGACCCGGAGCTGGAGCAATACCAGCAAACCGCCGCCGGTTCTGCCCGCGACATGATGCGCATGGTCAACGGCATCCTCACCCTCACCGAACTGCAGGCCGGCAAGCTCAAGGCGTCGTCGGGCAGTTTCAGCCTGCGCGCGGTGGTCGAAGCGTTGCGGGTGCAGTTCGATGGCAACGCGGCGAGCAAGTCGCTGGACTTCAAGGTCGATGTCCTTCCGACCCTGCCAGATCGTTTGCACGGCGACAGCGCGAAACTCGCGCAATGCCTGGAATGCCTGCTGGATAACGCAATCAAGTTCACCCGTGTCGGCGGCCTGGCGCTGCGGGTCACGGGCAAACCATCGACGGGCAATCGTCTGGCGTTGTCGTTTGCGGTGATCGACACCGGCATCGGTTTCACCGATCTGGGCGAGGCGACCCTGTATCAGCGCTTCTTCCAACTCGACGGTTCGATGACCCGCGAATACGGCGGGCTCGGCGTCGGCCTGGCGATCTGCCGACAGTTGGTCGAGTTGCTCGGCGGCAAGCTCACTCACCGTTCGGAACCGGGGCGCGGCAGCCGTTTTCAGCTGGATGTCGAGTTTGAACTGCCGGTGGTCGAAGCGGCGCCCGTTGGCGTGTCTGCGCGGGATCACTTGCGTTCGGCGCAGGACTGCACGGTGTTGCTGGTGGACGACAACAGCGTCAATCAACTGGTGATGCGCGGCATGTTGCTCAAGCTTGGCTTCCGCGTGCGTACCGCCGATAACGCGGCGACGGCGCTGGATTGCCTGCAACGCGAAGCGGTTGATGCGGTGCTGATTGATTGCCAGTTGCCGAGCCATGACGGCGCCTCGTTGTCCTGCCAGATTCATGCGCTGCCGGGCTGCGCGAATTTGCCGGTGTTCATGCTGGCGTTGAGCGCCGACCGAGAGCTTTGCGCCGCGGGTGCGCTGGTCGATTACCTGAACAAACCGGTGAAGTTCGAGGATTTGCAGTCCGCGCTGGAACGCCGGGTGTTGTGCGGTTGACAGGGTAAAAGCGCCGCCAGTTCGGCGGGTATGACACTTTGTCAGGGCTCGGGGCGGTGCTTAACTGGATTTCTTGGTTGCGCAAAGGAGCCCCGTCATGAACCTGCATCAGTTCGCCGAAACCCACGAAGTCACCAACCAGCCACCGTCGCTGGACGGTACCAACCTGTATCGCATCGACCTGCCATTGCAGGAATGGTCGCGCAGGTTCGGCGCCGGTTGGGCCGAGTCGCGGATCGATGCCTACGGCGCGCTCGCCGGTGGTCCGCTGATGGAGGCCGGGTTCCTCGCCAATGAGAACAAACCCACGTTCGCCAGCCACGACCGCTACGGCCATCGCATCGATCTGGTGGAATTTCACCCCGCTTATCACGAGCTGATGCGCACAGCGATCGAGCACGGTCTGACTTCATTGCCATGGGCGCACCCGCAGGACGGTGCCCACGTCGCCCGCGCCGCGATGACGTATCTGCACAGTCAGGCCGAGGCGGGCAGCGGATGTCCCCTGACCATGACCTTCGCCAGCGTGCCGGCCCTGCGCTTGCAGCCGAACCTCGCCGAGCAATGGCTACCGAAAGTCCTCGCCACTGAATACGATCCACGCAACGTCGGCATGGCACACAAGGCCGGCGTGACCATCGGCATGGCGATGACCGAGAAACAGGGCGGCACCGACGTGCGCGCCAATACCACCAAGGCTTATCCGGTCGGCGCCAGCGGTCCGGGGCAGGCCTATGAGCTGGTTGGGCACAAGTGGTTCTGTTCGGCGCCGATGTGCGACGCGTTCCTCACGCTCGCGCAGACCGACAAAGGGTTGAGTTGCTTCCTGCTGCCACGCCATCGCCCGGATGACACGCGCAATCAGTTCTATATCCAGCGCCTGAAAAACAAACTCGGCAACCAGTCCAACGCCTCCAGCGAAGTGGAGTTTCGCGGCGCGCTGGCGTGGATGGTCGGCGAAGAAGGGCGCGGCGTGCCAACCATCATCGAAATGGTGGCGATGACTCGCTTCGATTGCATGGTCGGTTCCAGTTCGCTGATGCGCCAGGCGCTGACACAGGCCAGCCATCACTGCGCGCACCGCAAAGTCGGCGGCAAACTGCTCAGCGAACAGCCATTGATGCAAACCGTACTGGCCGATCTGGCCCTGGAAAGTGAAGCCGCGCTGGCGCTGAGCTTGCGCATGGGCAAGGCGCTGGATCATCTGGACGATCGTCACGAAGCGCAATTCGCCCGGTTGGTGACGGCGGTGGGCAAATACTGGATCTGCAAACGCGCGCCGGGAATGATCAACGAAGCGGCGGAATGCATGGGCGGCGCCGGGTATGTCGAGGACAGCATCCTGCCGCGTCTGTACCGCGAGGCGCCGGTGAATTCGACGTGGGAAGGGTCGGGGAATGTGCAATGTCTGGACGTACTGCGCGCGTTGTCGAAAGAACCGGGTGTGCTGGATGTGTTGTTCAGTGAGTTGGGCGACGGGCACGGTGACAAGCATCTGGCTGCGCATATTCAACAGTTGCAGGCGCAGTTCAAGGACACGAGCGACATTCAGTATCGGGCGCGGCAACTGACTGAAGACATTGCGCTCGGTTTGCAGGCCAAGCTCCTGTTGGAGGCCGGTAACTCGGCGGTCAGTGATGCCTTCATTGCCAGCCGCCTGAGCGGTGGTGGCCGGGTTTACGGCGCCTTGCCGCGTGGGCTGGACGTCGAAGCCATCGTCGCCCGCTCGACCCCACAAGGTTTTTAATTCAGCAAAAATCCCCTTGTGGGAGCGAGCCTGCTCGCGAAAGCGGTGTATCAGTCGACATCTTTATCGAATGACCCACCGCATTCGCGAGCAGGCTCGCTCCCACAGGATCTTCATTGTTTTAAAGATTTGGCTACACCCACAACGCCACTGTTCCCGTCACGCCACGATGCAGGCAAGATGAACCCCTGCAAGTCAGAACACAGGAAGCTGATCGTGACCGAAGCGTTTATTGTCGTTCAAACCGCCGAACAAGCCGTGGATCGTCTGGCCGAGTTACATGAGCGGGCCACCACTGCGCTGAACTCGGCGCTCAAGCGTTACCTCAAGGATCGCGTCGAGCCCGACGCTGAGCAGCGTGCTCTGTTTCGTTATCCCGAACTGCGTCTGACCTATCACTGCCAGGGCGAAGTCCCGCAGACCACCCGCGCTTACGCCAAGGTGCAATTGCCGGGCACTTACAGCGTCACCGTCACCCACCCGGCGGCGTTCCGCAAATACCTGCTCGAACAACTCGTGCCGTTGATGCACGACTTCACCGTGACCGTGGAAGTCGGCGTCAGCCAGCAGAATATTCCTTATCCGTACGTGGTCGAGCAGGGCGATGAACTGGCCGGTTCCGGCGTTACCGCTGCCGTGCTGGCGCGGGTGTTCCCGAGCACCGACCTGTCCGCCGCCACCGATGGCATTGCCGACGGTCTCTACGATTGGGAAAACACCGATCCGCTGCCGCTGGCGCTGTTCGACGCGGCGCGCGTGGACTTCTCGCTGCGTCGTCTGGTGCATTACACCGGTAGCGACTGGCGCCACGTGCAGCCGTGGATTCTGCTGACCAACTACCACCGCTACGTCGACCAGTTCATCGTTCATGGTCTGGAGCAGTTGCGCAGCGATCCGCGTTTTGTGCGCATGGTCTTGCCGGGCAACGTGATCATCGAAAAGAGCATGGATCACGGTGAAGCCTCGGCGATTGCTGCCGGTGTGGTTTGGCACCGTTACCAAATGCCGGCGTATCACCTGATCGCCAACGATGGCCACGGCGTGACCCTGGTCAACATCGGCGTTGGCCCGTCCAACGCCAAGAACATCACCGACCACTTGGCAGTGCTGCGTCCGCATTGCTGGCTGATGATCGGCCACTGCGGTGGTCTGCGTCAGTCGCAGACCATCGGCGACTACGTGCTGGCCCACGCTTACATGCGTCGTGACGGCATTCTCGACCGCGTCGTGCCGCCGAACATTCCGATCCCGGCGCTGGCCGAAGTGCAAATGGCGCTGCAGCAAGCAGCGGCCAATGTCACCGGCGAGAAGGGCGACGACCTGAAAAAACGCCTGCGCACCGGCACCGTGCTGACCTACGACGACCGTAACTGGGAATTGCGTTGGGCGCAGGAGCGACCGTTGATCAACCTGTCCCGCGCGGTCGCGGTGGACATGGAAAGCGGCACGATTGCCGCGCAAGGTTATCGCTTGCGGGTGCCGTACGGCACGTTGCTCTGCGTTTCGGACAAACCGCTGCACAGCGAAATCAAGCTGCCCGGTTCGGCCAACGCTTTCTATGAACGCGCGGTCAGCCAGCACTTGAAGATCGGCATCGAAGCGGTCGATCTGCTGCGCACCGAACTCAACTCGCTGCACTCGCGCAAACTGCGCAGCTTCGACGAACCGCCGTTCCGTTAACGGTTAGTCGTGGTCATTTGGCGGTCGGGGCACTAGCATTGTCAGCCCTGATCGCTAAATGTTTGCTCTCTTATGTCTCGTCCCCCGCGTCCACCTTCCCGCCGCCCTGGCGTGAAGCCTCAGTCTTCTTCACCGCGCCGTGTTGCCAAGGCACCACCGGCCGAGCCGAAACTGATTCTGTTCAACAAACCCTTCGATGTGCTGACGCAATTCAGCGACGGTGAAGGGCGGGCGACGCTCAAGGATTACATTGATGTGCCCGGCATTTATCCGGCCGGACGCCTGGATCGTGACAGCGAAGGTTTGTTGCTGCTCACCAACGACGGCCAGTTGCAGGCGCGCATCGCCGATCCGAAACACAAACTGGCGAAGACTTATTGGGTGCAGGTTGAAGGCGTGCCGACGGCCGAACAGCTGCAGCGGCTGCGTGAAGGTGTCGAACTGAATGACGGCATGACTTTGCCTGCCGAAGCGCGGCAACTGGACGAGCCAGAGTTGTGGCCGCGCAATCCGCCGGTACGCTTTCGCGCGACCATTCCGACTTCATGGCTGGAACTGGTGATTCGCGAAGGGCGCAACCGTCAGGTGCGGCGCATGACCGCGGCGGTCGGTCTACCGACGTTGCGGTTGGTGCGGGTGAAGATTGGTGACTGGACGATCGAAGGTCTCGATCAGGGCCAGTGGAAGGAAGTACCGGCGCGCTTATAAAGTGCCGGACTCGATCAGGGCGATCACCACGCTCTTGATGATGAACGCGGCCACGCCCAGGCCCAGCACGAAGAACAGAATGAACGAGCCAAAGCGCCCGGCCTTGGACTTCTTCGCCAGATCCCAGACGATGAAACCCATGAAAATGATCAGGATGCTGACCAGACCGGTCATCATCCACTCTTCAAATACGGCTGGATCCATTGGGTTTCTCCGGCATGGGCGCGGCTAAAAGGGCGCGGGGAGTATACGACAAGGGTGGATAGCGGGGCATTGACCTGAGTCGGTGTGCCGCAGTCATTGGTCGCCTGTACGGGCCCCTTCGCGAGCAGGTTCGCTCCCACATTTGGAATGCATACCCCTGTGGGAGCGAGCCTGCTCGCGAAAGCAATTTCAGTTACGCAGATGAGTCAGCGGCAGTTCGGTGCTGTTCAATACCTGGTTCAGCACAAAACTCGATCGAACGCTGGTCACGCCCTCAATTCGCGTCAGATGCCCCAGCAACAGCTTCTGATAGTGATCCATGTCCGGCACCACCACTTTCAACTGGTAATCGGCATCCACGCCGGTCACCAGACTGCACTCCAGCACCTGCGGCAACGTGCGGATCGCCGCCTCAAAATTCTCGAAACGCTCCGGCGTATGCCGGTCCATGCCGATCAGCACATAAGCCGTCAGGCTCAGCCCAAGCATTTTGCGATCCAGCAACGCGACCTGACGCGAGATGTAACCGTCGTCTTCCAGTTGCTTGACCCGGCGCGAGCACGGGGAGGGCGACAGACCGATGCGCTCGGCCAACTCCTGGTTGGAGATGCGGGCGTCGCGCTGCAATTCCGCCAAAATGCTCAGGTCGTAACGGTCGAGTTTGCTCATCAATCTGTCCTTGGTTGTAACTATTGCGGCGGATTATCTATCCAGGGTTAAAAATTGCGCAAGTGGTGTTTATTTCAGCAATCTTCGCAATCCTCTGTCGCGGCCTCAGGCCTATTCTTATCATCAGAATCACTGCTCGGTAACACAGTCCACGCGGCCCGCCCTATCCGGCCTGCCGCGGCCGCCACCCCCACCGGGGTTGTGCCGGCCCCCGAGCTGCACACTGTCCAGAAGACGGCGTGAGGTGAGCCGACGTCAAAAGCGTCGAGCCAGGACGAAGTTCTCTAGAAGGGAGGCCGACGGGTCTCCCTTTTTTCTTGCCTGTGATTTCATCCCGGACGCTCAATAAATAAGTCGCGCGACTGATAACCTGTTGCAGAACCCGGTGTGTGTATTCCCGGTCTTAGCTACAAGTCCTCTTACATTTACAGGCCCCGCAGTGAGAAAAAGCATGAAGTCGCGCATTTGGCGTCTGGCCGGTGTTGGTTTGCTGTGTGTGAGCGTCAGTGCGCAAGCGCTTGCTGACGAGCCGCAGAATCGCGGACCGGACGGCGGTGGCCACGGGCAGGGCCCGCAGGGCAATAATCAGGGACATGGCGGCAACAATCAGCCACGTCCGCAGAATAGTCAGCCACAGCAGAATCAGCCACGTCCGCAGAACAACGAGATCATTCGGGGCGACAACAGCCGCCAGTTCGAGCACAACGGCAACAACAACGGCCAATGGCAGAATCGCGATCAGAATCGCCCGGCGTACAACCCCAACCCGGTGCGTCAGCCGCCACCGCCGCCGCAACTGCCGGCCAACAGCCTGCCGATCCAGCCACGGCCCGACGCCGTGCGCCAGACTCAGGAGCCGCGTCAGGGTTACTACCGCGACGAGCGTCCGCAAAACGGCTACAACAATCAGCATTGGCAGACCAACAACCGGCCCAATGACAATCGCTGGCCGGGTCGTCCCGACGGGCATGGCAACGGTTGGGGCCCAGGCCCGCAATACCGGCCGGGGCATGTGATCGACCGCTTCCCGGATCGCGATTACCGCGTGCCGTATCGTGGCCAGGATTACTTCTTCTCCGGCGGCTACTGGTATCGCCCGCAAGGCCCACGCTACATCGTCGTGCAACCGCCGCGCGGGATTCGCATCCAGTATTTGCCGGATTACGCCCGTGAAGTGTGGATCGGTGGTTCGCTGTTGTTCCTTGCCGCCGGTTCCTACTACGCGTATCAGGAAGCGACGCAGGATTACGTAGTCGTCGAGCCGCCCGTGCAGCAACAGCCGCAGCCGCAATCCCAGGGCTATGACGTCGAAGCCTATCCGGCCAACGGCCAGTCGCCGGAGCAAGTGCAGCAGGACGGATACCAGTGCTACCAGTACGCCGTGCAGCAAAGCGGTTTCGACCCGCGCACCGCGACTTATCAACCGGCGCCCGAAGTGGTTCAGGCCTATCGACAGGCTCAGGGCAATTGCCTGAGCAGTCGTGGTTATCAGGTCCAGTAGAAGCAGCTGCGAGCTGCAAGTGTCGAGCTACAAGCTTGAAGCTTGCGGCTCACGGCTTGTAGCTGCTTTTATCGGATCGGCGTGCACCAGCACTTCGGCGCGCGGGTAGGCTTTGTGGATGGCATCAGCGGCTTGATCGCTGATGCCATGGGCCACTGACAAGGTCAATTCCCCCGGCAATTCCAGGTGCAATTGCACAAACCAGTGGTTGCCGGAGATCCGTGTGCGCAAGTCATGCGCGCCCAACACCCCCGGCACACTGCAGGCCAGTTCGAGCATGTGCTGACTGACGTCCGTCGGCAGCTCTTCATCCATCAGCACTGAAAAACTTTCCCGGGCGATCTGGATCGCACTCCACAAAATGTACGCAGCAATCCCCAGACCGAACCATGCATCCAGTTGATCGAAGCCGAACCCGGCCAAAATCAGCGCAATCAGAATGCTGCCGTTAAGCAACATGTCCGAGCGATAGTGCAGCGAGTCCGCGCGCACGGCGTTGGAGCCGGTCTGCTTGATCACCCGATGCTGCAACACCAGCAACGCCGCCGTCAGCAGCAGCGAAAACACAATCACGCCAATGCTCAGCCACGGCGCGCCCAGCGGTTGCGGATCGTGCAGTCGCTCGTACGCCTGAAACGCGATCAATACCGCACTGCCGCCAATGAACAGCGCCTGCGCCATGCCCGCCAGCGATTCCGCTTTGCCGTGGCCATAACGGTGATCGTCATCCGCCGGCCGCAGCGCGTAATGCACGGCGAGCAGATTGAGCATCGAAGTGATGCCGTCCAGCGCCGAGTCAGTGAGGCCGGCAAGCATGCTCACTGAACCGCTCAGCCACCAGGCGATGGCTTTGGCAACGATCAGCGTGCACGCGACCGCCACCGAGGCGCGGGTCGCCAGCCTGAGCAGGCGAGCGTGTTCGGGGCTGGAGGTCATTGCGTTTCCTTTTTAAGCGGCAGGTTGCAGGCCGAACATCGCCAGTTGCTGAGTGCTGCCCTTGTGTTGAATCAGGCGCGGGTCATCCAGAGGGAAATCCTTGCCCAGCTCGCTTTCGAGAATAGCCTGCAACTTGTGATTATCGACCTGACCGTCCGGGCCGATGGCTTGCTTGAGCTTGGCCGGATCGATCTGCGCGGTGTGGCCCGGCTCGAAATAGATGGCACCGGTGGCGAAGTCGACGGCAAACGCGATCAGACCGGGGATGATGTAAAACAGCAGGCCCACGGCATCGAGCACGGCAATCGCCGGGTCAACCTTGCCGTCGATCTGACCGCGACGGTCCGGGTAGAAAATCGAACCGCACGCGGTGATTTGCGTGAGCAGGGTGGCGACCAGTACACCGCCGATCAGGCGAAAAGGTAAGCGCATGGGGAAATCTCCTGATTGATCTAAGAACGAAGCGTCATTGTGTGAAGTTAAGACCCTGACGAATGCCCGCCAGTTCGCCGTTATACTCGCCGCTCTGTTTGGGAGCCAGCATGAATTCTTTGCCGATTGATGAAGTTTTACCCGCCCTGCGTGAAGCCTTGGCGACTCGCCATGAAGCCGTGCTCGAAGCACCGCCCGGCGCCGGTAAAACCACCCGCGTGCCGTTGGCCTTGCTCAATGAAGCGTGGCTGGCCGGGCAGACCATTCTGATGCTCGAACCGCGCCGTCTCGCCGCGCGGGCAGCCGCGGAACGTCTGGCCAGTGAGTTGGGTGAGAAGGTCGGTGAAACTGTCGGTTATCGCATCCGTCTCGACAGCAAGGTTGGCCCCAACACACGTATCGAAGTGGTCACCGAAGGCATCCTCACCCGGCGCTTGCAGGACGACCCGGCGCTGGAAGGCGTCGGCCTGCTGATCTTCGACGAATTCCACGAACGCAGCCTCGACGCCGATCTGGCGCTGGCCTTAAGTCTGAACGGTCGCGAGCTGTTCCGAGCTGAACAGCCGCTGAAGATTTTGCTGATGTCCGCCACGCTGGAAGGCGAGCGTCTGGCCGGGTTGCTCGACGACGCGCCGATCCTGCGCAGCGAAGGGCGGATGTATCCGGTGACGATGCGCTGGGGCCGACCGTTTCAGCCCGGCGAATATATTGATCAGCGTGTTACGCAAACCGTGCTCGAAGCGCTGCATGATGAAAGCGGCAGCGTATTGGTGTTTCTGCCGGGGCAGGCGGAGATCCGTCGCGTCCATCAACAATTGATCGACGCCATCGGTGAGCGCAGCGATGTGTTGCTGTGCCCTCTCCACGGTGAACTCGACCTCAATGCCCAGCGCGCGGCGATTGATCCAGCGCCGCCCGGGCAGCGCAAAGTGGTGCTGGCGACCAACATTGCCGAAACCAGTCTGACCATCAACGGCGTGCGCGTGGTGATCGATGCCGGGTTGGCGCGGGTACCGCGCTTCGATCCGGGCAGCGGCATGACGCGTCTCGATACTCAGCGGATTTCCAAGGCCAGCTCCACTCAGCGCGCGGGCCGGGCAGGGCGACTGGAACCGGGTGTTTGTTATCGCTTGTGGTCGCAGGATCAGCACGAACAGCTCGCTGCTTATGGCAGTGCGGAAATTCTCTCGGCGGACCTCGCCAGCCTCGCGCTGCAACTGGGACGCTGGGGCGTGACACCGGGCGAACTGGTCTGGCTCGACGTTCCGCCAGCGGCCGCTTATGCCCAGGCGCAGGATTTACTGCAGCGTCTCGGAGCACTGGAAGGTCAAGCGCTGACTTCCCACGGTCAGGCGATGGCTGAGCTGCCGGCGCATCCGCGCATCGGCCATTTGCTGTTGCGCGGTCAGGCGTTGGGCTTGGCGAACATGGCGTGCGACGTTGCCGCGCTGCTCGGTGAACGAGATATTTTGCGCGGCGCCGGCGCGGATTTGCACAGTCGCCTGGTGCTGCTTTCCGGCGAAGAACGCGCCGCCCGTGGTGCGCAGGGTGGGGTGCAGCGCGCTAAGCAACTGGCGCGGCAATATCGCGGATATTTGCGCGGCAAGGCGAGCGAGCCGGTCAGCGATCCCGATCATCCACGCTGGCTCGGCGCGTTGCTGGCGCTGGCGTATCCGGATCGCGTCGCGCAACAGCGGCGGGCCGGTGGCGCCGAATATCGTTTGGCCAACGGTCGTGCGGCGTTGTTCGCCGAAGCTGACAGCCTGATGAAAGAGCCGTGGATCGTCATTGCCGATCTCGGCAGCCGTCAGGGTCAGCGTGAAGAGCGAATTTATCTGGCGGCGGATTTCGATCCGGCGCTGTTTGATTCGGTGTTGGCCGAACAGGTGCGCAATGTCGATCAACTCGACTGGGACGAGCGCGAAGGCGTACTGCGCGCCGAGCGCCAGCGCAAGGTCGGCGAGCTGATTCTCAGCCGCGAGCCGCTGACCGGTCTCGACGAAAATGCGCGCAGTCAGGCGCTGGTCAATCTAGTGCGGCGCAAAGGGCTGGAGCTGCTGCCATGGACGCCGGAGCTGCGTCAGTGGCAGGCGCGGGTGGCGCTGTTGCGGCAGTTGGAATTGGCTTCGCAAGCTGAAAGCCAGTGGCCGGATGTCAGCGATGCGACGTTGCTGAATACGCTCGAAGATTGGTTGATGCCGTATCTGGGCAAGGTCTCACGGCTCAGCCATTTTGCCAATCTCGACCTGTCGAGCATCGTGCGTAATCTGCTGCCGTGGCCGTTGCCGCAGAAGCTCGATGAGCTGGCGCCGCATCATTTGAGCGTACCGTCGGGGTCGTCGATTCGTCTGGACTACAGCGAGTTTCCACCGATTCTCGCGGTGCGCTTGCAGGAGCTGTTCGGGCTGGCAGACACGCCACGGATTGCCGGCGGGCGGCAAGTGGTCAAGCTGCATTTGCTGTCGCCAGCGCGGCGGCCGGTGCAGGTGACGCAGGATCTGGCCAACTTCTGGCGCAGCACCTACGCCGAGGTGAAGAAGGATCTGAAGGGGCGTTATCCGAAGCATTACTGGCCGGATGATCCGCTGGTGGCCGAGGCAACCGCACGGGCCAAACCGCGAGGAACTTGAATCAAGAGATCGCAGCCTTCGGCAGCTCCCACAGGTTTTTGCGGCATGATCCAATTTTTAGTGGTGGGTCTTCGCGGTTAATTGTTCGCGGCAATAATCGGCGAACAACTGCGCCGGTTTGGTCAACTGCCCGCGCTTGAGCCACGCCGCCACCAAACCTGAACCGGTGACGTCCTCGACGATATCCACGCACACGACTTTTTTGCCGTCGTAGGTGCATTCCGAATGCGGCTTGGTCACCAGAATCGAGAAGCCGAAACCCTGGCCGACCATGCCGCGGACCATCTCGATCGATGGCGAGCTGAACTCGATACGCGGGGTCAGCCCCAGCTCTTCAAACAGGCTGACGAAGTAGGTTCGGCTCGGTTGCACGTCGAGCAGGATCATCGGATCCAGACACAGATCGCGCAGCGAAACCTGCTTGTACTGGGCAAAGCGATGATCCGCCGGCAACAGCGCGTACGGCCGTTGCGCGGGCATCAGTGGTTCGGTCTGGATGGTCGCGTCGAGTTCGTGTTCATAGAGGATGACCAGGTCAAACGTGCCTGACGTCAGGCCTTGCACCAGCTCCTGCTGCTCGCCGTCACGGATGCGGATTTTCACGCCCGGATACAGCGCCGAAAACCCAGCGATCAACTGCGGCAAATACAACGGCGCAACCGTTTCGAAACAGCCAATATCGATTTGCCCAGCAACCACGTCGTTGTCGGCGAGGGCGTTCTGCTCGAACTCCTTGGCCATGCGCAGCAATTCTTGAGACTTGCGAAAGAACCGCGCACCGCTGGGCGTCAGCGACACGCCTTGGGCGTGATGACGGATCAGCAGTTGCACGCCGAAGCTGTCTTCCAGGCCTTTGATCGCGGTGGAGATCGCCGGCTGCGCGATGTACAGCTTGCGCGAGGCTTCGGCAACGCTGCCGCATTCGACGGTGGTAATGAAGTATTTCAACTGACGCAAATTGTAGGCGGCCACGGCAAACCTCAGGACGAGCGGACTCGACTTCCAAGCAATTTGTGCGCCGCCACGTCCATTGCACGACGATGTTTTATCCTTCAACCATAGCCACCTGCGCAGCGATTGGGTGAAGTCATTGCCCAGTGTTTTTATTGCCTGCGATGACATTTTTACTATTTTTAGCCCCGGCGGGCCTGAGCGACCATCGAGGCACAATAACGTCTCAGGAGCCTCCGTCGTGTTCGAGCTTGCAGAGTGGCAGCGCCGCGCCGTTGCATTGAAATTTCCCGATCAAGCCGTGATCGACGGCAAGCATTGCGCCGCGCAATCGGGGCAGACCTTCGCCGCGATCAACCCGGCGACCGGGCAATGCCTGGCGAATGTCGCTGCTTGTGGCGAGGAAGATGTCGACGCGGCTGTGCGCAATGCGCGGCAAGTGTTTGAAGCGGGCACTTGGTCGCAACGTCCGCCCGCCGAGCGCAAACAAGTGCTGCTGCGTCTGGCGGATTTGCTGATGACGCATCGCGAAGAACTGGCCCTGCTCGACTCGCTGAACATGGGCAAACCGGTGCTGGATGCCTACAACATCGACGTGCCCGGCGCCGCCGGGGTGTTCCGTTGGTACGCCGAAGCCATCGACAAGCTCTACGATCAGGTCGCGCCGAGTGCGCCGAATGTACTGGCTACGATTACCCGTGAAGCGCTCGGTGTGGTCGCGGCGGTAGTGCCGTGGAATTTCCCGTTGGACATGGCCGCTTGGAAGCTTGCGCCAGCCTTGGCGGCGGGTAATTCGGTGATCCTCAAACCGGCCGAGCAATCACCGTTTTCAGCATTGCGTCTGGCCGAGCTGGCGCTGGAAGCAGGGCTGCCGCCGGGTGCGCTGAACGTGTTGCCGGGGCTTGGCGAGCAGGCCGGCAAGGCGTTGGGATTGCACGCGGATGTCGATTGTCTGGTGTTCACCGGCTCGACCCAGGTCGGCAAATATTTCATGGAATATTCCGCGCAGTCGAACCTCAAGCAGGTGTGGCTGGAGTGCGGCGGCAAGAGCGCCAATCTGGTGTTCGCCGATTGCCAGGATCTCGATCTGGCAGCGGAAAAAGCCGCGTTCGGGATCTTCTTCAATCAGGGCGAAGTCTGCTCGGCCAACTCGCGGTTGTTGGTGGAGCGTTCGATTCATGATGAGTTTGTCGAACGGTTGCGGGCGCAGGCTGAACGCTGGTTGCCGGGGGATCCGCTGGATCCGCAGAGCAGCGCTGGCGCGATTGTCGATGACAAGCAGACGGCGAGCATCATGCGCTTTATTCGCAGCGCCGAGCAGTCGGGAGCGACGCGGGTTTGTGGTGGGCAGCGGCGGCGCTTCAATGGCTCGGACAACTTTATTGAGCCGACGATTTTTACCGGTGTAACCGCGGACATGCCGCTGTTTCGCGAAGAGGTATTCGGGCCGGTGTTGGCGGTGACGCCGTTCGACAACGAGGAAGAGGCGCTGCGCTTGGCCAATGACAGTGTCTACGGTCTGGCGGCCTCGCTGTGGACCGATGACCTCAACCGCGCACACCGCGTGGCGCGGCAGTTGCGGGCGGGTACGGTGTCGGTGAATACCGTTGATGCACTGGATGTGACGGTGCCGTTTGGCGGTGGCAAGCAATCAGGTTTTGGCCGCGATCTGTCGCTGCATTCCTTCGACAAGTACACCCAACTGAAAACCACCTGGTTTCAGTTGCGCTGACACCGAGTCGCCCCATTCGCGAGCAAGCTCGCTCCCACACTGGATCTACGCAGCACTGAAGATCCCTGTGGGAGCGAGCCTGCTCGCGAATGCGTTCGCCCGTTCAAAGCATTTCTCCAGACATGCACCCACCTTGCGCACCCCCGCAATCCCCGCCCTAAAGCAGTGCGCACTACCCAGTTTTTTCATCATTTGCAGCCAACAATTTCCTGATTTTCCTCACCGCGCACATGGGCCACCATCGATCTTGCCCGCCAGCCGAATGTTGTCCGCCCAAGCGTCCGCGAGAGACCAACGGCAGCAACTGCACAACGGCCGGCGACCGTACTGCCCATGACAAAACTAAATCAACAGCGTCGGGAGTGCTCCATGATCAAGTCCTTGTGTCTCCGTCTCACTCACCCTCTGGCAATCACCGCTCTTGCCGCCACGGTCGCGACCAGCGCCCAGGCCGGCACCCTGTCCATCGGCCACACCACGTGGGTCGGCTACGGCACGCTTTATCTGGCGCAGGAGCTGGGCTACTTCAAGGAAAACGGCCTGACCGTCGAATTGCCGGTGGTTGAAGAAGCGTCGATGTACATGGCCGCGCAGGCGTCCGGGCAATTGTCCGGCTCGGCGTCGACCATCGATGAAGTGCTCAAGTACCGTCCGCAGTTCTGTTTCAAAGCGGTCGCGGCGCTCGATGACAGCCATGGCGGCGACGGCGTGCTGGTCGGCAAAGACGTGAAGAGCCTGCAGGAACTCAAGGGCAAATCCGTGGCGGTCAACGAAGGTTCGACCTCGCAGTTCTGGCTCTCGTACCTGCTGAAAAAGAACGGCATGAGCATGAGCGACATCACCGTGCAGAACATGACCGCTGACGATGCTGCCACCGCGTTCATTGCCGGCCGCGTGCCCGCCGCTGTGACCTGGGAACCGCATCTGTCGATGGTCCGCGACAAGCAACAAGGCAAAGTGCTGATCGACAGCAGCAGCACCCCCGGCGTGATCGTCGATGTGGTGGCGCTCAATTGCAGCGTGATCGAGAAGCAACCGGAAGACGTCAAGGCACTGGTCGCTGGTTTGTACAAAGCCGTGCAATACACCAAGGATCATCCGGAAGACGCTTACAAAATCATGGCCAAAGGCGTCGGCGGTTATCTCTCCGATCCAAAGGAACTGGCTGCCGCGGCGCAAGGCGTGCGCTTCTACGATCAAGCGATGAGCGAAAAACTTCTCGGCTCACCGGGCAAACCGGGCGACAGCGCGCCGCTGATCAAACTGGCCAACGAAACCGCCAGCGAATTGCAGGGCAAACCTTACAACGTCAGCAACGACGATCTGGTCGACAACCGTTTCGTCAGCCCGCGCTAGGAGGTTTGCCATGTTCAAGCGCAATTCGTGGCTGAGCCGCAGCCTCACGCCGAAAACCGCGTTGCCGGTGCCAGTGGTGTGGAGTGCCAGCGCGCTGGCCTGGGTGTTGTTGGTCAGCCTCTGGGCGGGGCTTTCCTATGGCGGCATCGTCCCGGGGATGTTCCTGCCGACACCCGGCGCGGTGCTTGAAGCCGCCGTCCGCCTGAGCCGCGACGGTACGCTCGGCACGCATGTGTGGGCGAGTGTTGAAGTGGTGATGGTCGGCTTCATCGTCTCGTCGCTGGTGGCGGTGCCGTTGGGGTTGCTCATGGGCAGCTTCCGCATCGTCCAGGCATTTCTTGAACCGCTGGTGAACTTCATTCGTTACCTGCCGGTAACCTCGTTCGTGCCGCTGTTTATTTTGTGGATCGGCATCGGTCTGGAACAGCGGGTGTCGGTGATTATCTTCGGCGTGTTCTTCCAGCAATTGGTGATGATTGCCGACGTGTCGAAAGGCATTTCCAAGGATCTGATCAACGCTTCCTACACCCTGGGTTCCAGCCGTCGTGATGCGGTGTTGCATGTGATCGCGCCCGCTTCGGTTCCCGGTGTGCTCGACACCTTGCGGGTGACCATGGGCTGGGCGTGGACGTACTTGGTGGTGGCTGAACTGGTCGCCGCTTCCAGCGGTTTGGGTTACCTGAGCCTGAAGGCCATGCGCGGTTTTCAGGTCGACGTGATTTTCCTCGCTATCGCGATCATCGGCCTGCTCGGTCTGGTCACCGATCAACTGTTCCGTTTTCTTCGTCTGAGGGTTGCCGCATGGGCTCAGTGACTGCTGCCAATCATCGTTTTATCGAACCGGTTGCCGCGCCTGCGCAAGCGGCGCCGCGCTTGCAGGTGGACAAGGTCAGCCTGCGGTACAAGAAGCCCGACGGCGGCACGTTTACCGCACTGGAAGAGGTCTCGTTCGAAGTGCCGGACCAGCAGTTTGCGGTGCTGGTCGGGCCATCGGGTTGCGGTAAGTCGAGTCTGTTGTACCTGACTGCCGGTCTGGCTGAGCCGACTTCCGGTGAGATCTACGTCGGCGGCCAACAGGTGCAGGGGCCGGGCGCCGATCGCGGCATGGTCTTTCAGAGTTACACGCTGTTCCCGTGGCTGACGGTGCGGCAGAACGTCGAGTTCGGTTTGAAACGTCGCGGCATGCCGGCGGCGCGGCGCAAGGAGATTGTTGATTACTACGTCAACGAAGTCGGTCTCGCCGGGTTCGCCGACAACTACGCCAAGCAGCTGTCAGGCGGGATGATGCAGCGCGTGGCGATTGCCCGCGCACTGGCCAATGACCCGCAGATTCTGTTGATGGACGAACCGTTCGGCGCGCTGGACAGCCAGACGCGGCTGCAGATGCAGCAACTGTTGCTGCGGGTGTGGGGCAACAGCAAGAAGACCGTGCTGTTCGTCACCCATGATATCGACGAGGCGATTCTGCTCGGTGATCGGGTCTATGTAATGGGCGCCAAGCCGGGGCGGATCAAACAGATTCTCGACGTGCCGATTGAACGCCCGCGCTCATTGGACATGGTGATGGAGCGCTCGTTTATCGACATGAAACGGCAGATCTTTGGGCTGCTGCATGATGATCTGGAAGAGGTGCATTGATTCAACTGTCAAAACACTTGCCCATTATGGGAGCGGTGGTGTGCCGTTGGAATCTACGGGGTGGCGGGCAGCAGGAAGCGCGCAATCACCGGCAAGTGATCGGAAATCCGCAATGTATCGTCCTGCCGCACCAGCGCTTCAACCCGTTTGATTTTCGGGCTGTAGAACAGGTAGTCGACCGTGCGATCCGGGCCATTGAGGCCGGGATCGTTGGGGTAGTGGGTCAGCCATTGCGCGCGGTCGATGCCGCTGGCCTCGTTGTTGGTCGGGATCATCGGGTACTTGTCCCACAGCAGATGCAGTTCGCTGTCGGCGGAGTAGGGCGTGCGCTGCTCGGCGGGTAGGCGCCGGTATTGTCCGAGCGGCAGCAGATTGAAGTCGCCGCCGATCACCCACGGCAAACCCTGGCTTTCATACTTGTCGAGCACCTTGGTAACGGCGTTCAATTGCGACTGCAAGGTGTCATCCGGCTGGCTTGCGCGCTCCAGATGCGTATTGAATACGGTCAGTTGCCCGCCATCGCTGAGCGGCAGTTTGGCCGCCAGCAACGCGTCCTTGGGCTGGAACTGGCGGCTGATGAAGTTGCTCGGGGCGACCGGCAATTGCAGGCGTTCGGCGTGTTCGATGCGGTAGCGGCTGAGGGTTGCCAGTTGTCGGCCGACGCTACCGAAGATATGTGGCTCGGGGACGAAATCGGCTTTCCAGTCAAACGCGCTGGCGCTGCACGGATAAAGATCCGAAACCCGTTCCTGCAACAGCTTGAGCTGATCCTGATAATCGCTGGCCTTGGCGCCGTCATCGAGCTCCTGCAACAGCACCAGATCGGGTTGCTCGTCGCGAATCACCCGCGCCACTTCGTCGAGGCTGAAGGCCATGTCTTCCTGCGTCGGCGCTTCATCGTTGCCCTGGGCCAGGTCATTCCAGAACACATAGCGCTTGCCGGCGAGAAACTGCACGTTCCAGGTCATGACTTTCAGCGCTTGCCCCGGCACCAGTGTCGGCGGATTTGCGCTGCAACTGACGGGCAAGGTCTCGCGGGCGTCGGGGCGCCAGGTGAGGCTGAAGATCAGCGCACCGATCACGGCGATGGCGAGTACAACAAGCGACAGGGTGTAGCGCAGTAGACGGGGCATGGCTCGGCTTATGGCGTTACAGAAAGTGGCCCCGAGCATACCTGACGGTAGTCGCGAAGCCCAAGCGCTGCCGTGTCAGACCACTCCGTCACGTTTGTCAGGCGATTCGCTGATCAACATGAACAGGCGAAACAGCACCACGCTGGTGAACAGTTGCAGGAAGCTGTGCGCGCTGTCGATCAGCACAGCGAGCACCGGATTCTGCGGCTCCGGATACACCGCCAGCGTCGCGCCCTTGAGCAACCACAACGGCGTCATCACGCAGAGAATGCACAGCAGGATCCGCCAGAAATGCCCACGGGTCAGGCGCAGACTTTCCTTCATCGCCTGCAACGGGCCGAGGCCGCGCAGCACCAGCAGGTATTCGCCGAACGCGAGCATCACCATCAGCATCAGACCCGGCAGGAAGTACAACGACAAACCGAGCAGGATCAGCAGGGTATTGAGTGCCGTGAGCAGAGCAAAACGCGGCCACAAGCGTGCCGACATCGCCAACAGGTCAAGTGTGCGTGGAGATTCGCCACGGGTGCGGGCGTCGAGAAACAGGATCAGTGCGGCGGTGTACAGCGGATAGACCAGCAGGCCGACGACCACGCTGACCGAGGAAAAACGGTCGTCGGTGTTGTGATCGACCAGTTGCAGCAGCAGCGCTTCGAAGATCACCAACGGCAGGCACAGCTGCACGATGCTGACCAAATGGCGTTTGAAAAAATACAAAGAGTCGCGCAGTACTTCGAAGGCATTCATCAGTCGGTATCGCAGGTTGAAAACAGTGGCTCACTTTAACCGATGCGGTGCGCGGCGACACAAACGTAAACATTCGGTAAAGGTCGTTGAAACATCCTGTCGCTGTCTCCATTACAGGAGAGCACCTCGACCAACGTGGGCGAGGGCAACGTTATCCCCGGCAATCTACGAGGTCGCCATGAACAGCGAAGAGCAAACCCTGATCGATGGACTGTTTTCCCGGCTGCAACAGGCCGAAACGGAGGCAGCCCCGCGCGACGCCCAGGCCGAGGCGCGGATCAAGGAACACCTGACACGCCAACCGGCGGCAGGTTATTTCATGACCCAGTCGATTCTGGTGCAAGAGGCTGCGCTCAAGAGCCTCGATGAGCAGAACAAGCAACTGACCCAGCAAGTCCAGCGCTTGCAGGCTGAGCTACAGTCGGCCAAGGCCCAGAGTGCCGCACCGGCGCCGAGCGGTGGTGGCGGTTTCCTCTCGAGTATTTTCGGTGGCAGTCCGCGCCCGGCGCCGACCCAAAGTGCTGCGCCTTCGTTGACGGGCGGCTGGCGCGAACCGGCGCCGCAGCAGAACTTTGGCGCACCGCCTGCGCAACAGAATTTCGGCGCAACGCCTCCTAACTATGCGCAACAAGCGGCTCCGGCGGCCGGCAGCAGCTTCCTCGGCGGCGCCCTGAAAACCGCCGCGGGTGTGGCCGGTGGTGTGATGCTGGCGCAGGGCATCAGCAGCCTGTTCCATCACAACCAGCAGCCGGAAGAAATCGTCGAGGTCATCAAGGAAGAACCGGCGCAGGTCGCCGACCAGAGCAACAACGGTTGGGGCGATGACCAGCGTGTGGCGGACAATGGCTACGCTGTCAATGATCAGAGTGGTTTTGCCGACACCGACTACAGCGATGACAACTCATCGTTCTTCGATGACGACGATTCCTTCGTCTGACTCACCATTCGTCCGGAGCCCCTGAAGGCTCCGGACCGATTATTCGCGGAACCCTCCTGTTGGCTGGCATACTGAGCGTCTTTTTTGGGCCACGCGCCTGATCCCGCTTCGAGCGCTCGCGCGCCCACAGGAACTCCGGTGAAAAAAATCGCAGTGTTCGCCGACGTGCAGAACCTCTACTACACCGTGCGTCAGGCTTATGGTTGTCACTTCAACTACGCCGCACTGTGGGCGGACATCAGCAAGGACGGGCAGATCGTCGAAGCCTATGCCTATGCGATCGACCGCGGCGACAGCAAGCAGCAGCAGTTCCAGCAGATCCTGCGCAACCTCGGCTTCACCGTGAAGCTCAAGCCCTATATCCAGCGCAGCGACGGCTCGGCCAAGGGCGACTGGGACGTGGGCATCACCCTCGACATCATGGACGCCGCCGACCACGTCGACGAAATCGTCCTGGCCTCCGGTGACGGCGATTTCGACATGCTGCTCGAACGCATCATCAGCAAACACGGCGTGCAAGCGGTCGCCTATGGCGTGCCGGGCCTGACCGCCAATTCGCTGATCCGCGCCGCCAGCCGTTACGTGCCGATCGAAGGCGCGCTGTTGCTCAAGAATTGATTTGAACGGAGTTGAACCCGGTTTGGAACGCATTGCAGTCATCGACTTTGAAACCACTGGCCTCTCGCCGAACAGCAGCTGTCGCGCCACGGAAATCGCCGTGGTCATGCTGGAAAACGGTCGCATCGTCGAGCGCTACCAGAGCCTGATGAACGCCGGCGTCCGCGTTCCCGCGTTCATCGAACAACTGACCGGCATCAGCAACGCCATGCTCCGTACCGCGCCGCCGGCCGAGCAGGTGATGAACGAGGTCAACGAGTTTGTCGGCTGCACGCCGCTGCTCGCGCACAACGCCTCGTTCGACCAAAAGTTCTGGGACTTTGAGCTGGGCCGGATCAAGCGTACGCGGTTGCAGAACTTTGCCTGCTCGTTGCTGCTGGCACGGCGGTTGATGCCGGCGGCGCCGAACCACAAACTCGGCACCCTCACCACCTTCGCCCGCCTGCCGCACACCGGCCAGGCTCACCGAGCGATGGCGGATGCGGAAATGGCGGCCAACCTGATGGCGCATCTGGCTCAAGAGCTGCGCGGCAAGCATGGCGTGCGTGAACTGTCCCATGACCTGCTGTGCAAACTGCAGAAAGTCCCTGCCGCGAAAGTTAGCGAGCATTTGCAGCGTTATCGCTGATTCCCCACAGACCGATCGTTCCCATGCTCTGCGTGGGAATGCCTCAACGGACGCTCCGCGTTCGGCTTTGGATGGGACGCGGAGCGTCCCGGGCTGCGTTACCACGCCGAGCGTGGGAACGAGCAACTGACTCACCGCCATCGCCAGCAGGGCTGGCTCCCACATTTGTTCAGTGCTGATTTCTCAAAAGTGTACCGGCGCGATTAACGGGTTTTGTAACTTATTTTTGCCCGCCAGGCTTTCTAGAATATCCAATCCCAAGACTCTGACAGTCGAGCTGCCCATGCCTGCCCTGCGCCGTTTTTCCCTACCGCTGATTGCCGCGTTTTTTGCGCTGTATGTGATTTGGGGTTCGACCTACCTGGTGATTCGCCTCGGCGTTGAATACTGGCCGCCGCTGATGCTCGGTGGTGTGCGCTTCGTGATCGCGGGCATTTTGATGTACGCGTTCCTGCGCTGGCGCGGGGCGCCGGCGCCGACGTGGGCGCAGTGGAAAGCGGCGGGGATCATCGGGATTTTGCTGCTCAGTTTCGGTAATGGCGCGGTGAGTGTGGCCGAGCACACCGGTGTGGCTTCGGGGGTGGCGGCATTGGCGGTGGCGACGGTGCCGTTGTTTACTTTGCTGTTTGGTTATTTCTGGGGCGCGCGTAACACGCGTCTGGAATGGGCGGGTGTGGCGTTGGGGATTATCGGCATCGCCATGCTCAACATGGGTTCCAACCTGCAATCGAGTCCACTGGGCGCGGCGCTGCTGATTTTTGCGGCGGCGACCTGGGCGTTCGGTTCGGTCTGGAGCAGACATTTGCCGTTGCCGCAGGGCGCGATGGCCAGTGCGGTAGAGATGCTGGTCGGCGGTGTGGTGCTGCTGATCGGTAGCGCCGTCAGTGGCGAACGCCTGCAAGCCGTGCCGCCGATGGAAGGCTGGCTGGCGTTGGCGTACCTGATCTTCTTCGGCTCGATCATCGCCTTCAACTCTTATATGTACCTGCTCAAGCACGTGCGTCCGGCGGCGGCGACCAGTTATGCCTACGTCAACCCGGCGGTGGCGGTGTTGCTCGGGATCGTGTTTGTCGGCGAGACCATCGGCATCGAAGAAGCGCTGGCGATGCTGGTGATCATCAGCGCGGTGGTGTTGATTGGCTTGCCGCAGTGGCGTCGTCCGGCAAAGCCGCCAGTCGTGGCGCCGACAGCCGTTCGCGCAGAAACGCGTACGAATTAGGGTAAACTGCGCGGCATTGCATGCCTGCGTTATTTTTTCCTACGGTACTTCCATGACTTTCGCCACCCTTGGCCTGATCGAACCCTTGCTGCGCTCCCTCGAGAAGCTCGGCTACCAGACCCCGACGCCGGTTCAGGCGCAAGCCATTCCGGCCGTGCTGGCCGGTCGTGACCTGATGGCAGCGGCCCAGACCGGCACTGGCAAAACCGCTGGTTTCGCCTTGCCGCTCCTGCAGTTGCTGGCCATGGAAGGGCCGAAAGTCGCCGCCAACTCGGTGCGCGCCCTGATTCTGGTGCCGACCCGCGAACTGGCTGAACAGGTTCACGAAGCCGTGCGCCAGTACGCCGAAAACCTGCCGCTGCGCACTTACGCGGTGTACGGCGGCGTCAGCATCAACCCGCAAATGATGAAGCTGCGCGGCGGTGTTGATCTGTTGGTGGCGACCCCGGGTCGTTTGCTCGACCTGTTCCGTCAGAAGGCGCTGAAATTCAACCAGCTGCAAACCCTGGTGCTCGACGAAGCCGATCGCATGTTGGATCTGGGCTTCTCTGAAGAACTGTCGAACATCTATCGCGCATTGCCGAAGAAACGTCAGACGCTGCTGTTCTCCGCGACCTTCTCCGACGACATCCGCTTGCTCGCCGGGCAGATGCTCGACGATCCGCTGACCGTTGAAGTCAGCCCGCGCAACGTCGCTGCCAATACGGTCAAGCAGTGGATCGTCACCGTCGACAAGAAGCGCAAGGCCGAACTGTTCGTGCACCTGATGCGCAAGAACAAGTGGAAGCAGGTGCTGGTGTTCGCCAAGACCCGCAATGGCGTCGATGCGCTGGTGGAAAAACTTCAGGGCCTCGGTGTGAATGCCGACGGTATCCACGGCGACAAACCGCAGGCGACCCGCCAGCGTGCGCTGGATCGTTTCAAATTGAGTGAAGTGCAGATTCTGGTCGCGACCGACGTTGCCGCCCGGGGGCTGGATATCGAAGATTTGCCGCTGGTGATCAACTTCGATTTGCCGATTGTGGCTGAAGACTACATCCACCGCATCGGTCGTACCGGTCGTGCGGGCGCGACGGGTGAGGCGATCTCGCTGGTGTGCGCGGATGAAGTGAACATGTTGTCGGCGATCGAAATGCTGACGCGCCAGACCTTGAAGCGTCAGAACGAGCCTGACTTCGAACCTGAACACCGCGTGCCGGACACCGATGCGAGTGGTCAGGTGATCAAGAAGCCGAAGAAACCGAAGAAGCCGAAAGCTTCGGGCGGTGGTGGCAAGCGCAACCTCGGCAAGTGGGTCGACAGCGGTGAGACGCAGGCGCCGGAGCCTTCGGTCAAGCCTGTGCGCAAGGTGCCGGTGTTTAACACTGGGCCGCGTAAGCGTAAGCCGTAAAAGCAGCTTCGAGTGGATAGTTGCAAGCTGCAAGTTAAAAGCGCTGTGCTTTAGCTTGCAGCTTGTGGCTCAAAACCAGGCGCTGCTTTTAAGCCACTGGAGCACGCCCAGCCCCGCCGCCCGCCCGCTGGCAAAACACCCCGTCAGCAAATACCCCCCCGTCGGCGCTTCCCAATCGAGCATCTCGCCCGCGCAGAACACCCCCGGCAACGCCTTGAGCATCAAGCGCTCGTCCATCGCCTCGAACGTCACGCCACCGGCACTGCTGATCGCTTCGTCCAATGGACGGGTTTTCACCAATGTCAGCGGCAACGCCTTGATCGCCCGCGCCATTAGCGCTGGATCGGCGAAGGTCGCCGCGTCAGTCAATTCACGCAGCAACGCCGCTTTCACCCCGTCAATCCCGACCTGACTGTGCAGATGCTTGGCCATCGAACGCGAGCCGCGCGGCTTGCTCAACGCGGTCTGCAATTTATCCACGGGTCGGCCGGGCAGCAGATCGATGTGGATAACCGCCGCACCATATTGGTTGATCGCCTCACGAATCGGCGCCGACAGCGCGTAAATCAGGCTGCCTTCAATTCCGGTGGCGGTGATTACGCATTCGCCCAAGCGCGGAATGTCGTCGTTCAAACCGATGGCGATATTTTTCAGCGGTGCGCCGGCGAATTTGCTGACCATCAATTCGCTCCAGGCCTGCACCTCGAAGCCGCAATTACTTGGTTGTAACGGCGCAAGTCCTACACCGCGCTGTTCCAGCGGTAGCATCCATGCGCCGTCCGAACCGAGCCGCGACCAACTGCCGCCGCCGAGGGCGAGCAGGGTGGCGTCGGGTTTGATGGATATTTCGCCATCGGGGGTGTCGATGCGCAGCGCGCCGTGTTCATCCCAACCGAGCCAGCGATGGCGGGTGTGGATAACGACGCCGCTGTCGCGCAGGCGCTTGAGCCAAGCGCGAAGTAGCGGCGCGGCTTTCATGTCGGTAGGGAATACGCGGCCGGAGCTGCCGACGAAGGTTTCAATACCCAGGTCGTGAATCCATGTGCACAGCGCATCGGCATCGAAGCCGCGGAGCAACGGGGCGATCTGCGACGCACGTTCGGCGTAGCGCGAGAGAAACGCCGGGTATGCTTCGGAGTGGGTGATGTTCATCCCGCCAACGCCAGCCAGCAGGAATTTGCGGCCCACCGAGGGCATGCCGTCGTACAGATCGACGCGGATTCCGGCCTGGCTCAGCACTTCAGCGGCCATCAGGCCGGCGGGGCCGCCGCCGATGATGGCGACGTGAGCGGGGGAGGAGGCGGAGTTCTGGGTCATGGCGTGCGCTGCGGTATGGCGAGATAAGCCGCGCATTCTAACAGCGCAAACCAATGTGGGAGATCCCTGTGGGAGCGAGCCTGCTCGCGAAAGCGGTGGGTCAGTCAGTTGAATGTTGAGTGCTCTGACGCCTTCGCGAGCAGGCTCGCTCCCACAGGGGATTTTAGTGGATTCAGTATTTGGTTAAAAATTAGCCAGTGTTCTGTAGGCCATAGTGGATATGGCCTGCAGGCCCTTTCACTCAGGTTATCCACAGGCAGTTCCACAGCGATTGTGGGTAACGCAGCACAGCTCAATGACAGCCGAGTGACTGCCAGACCCGCTGCGCGCTGTGATGGAGGATGCCGTGACGGCGAGCGAGGGCGTGGCGATCCTTGCTGTAACCGCCGCCAATCACGCCCATCACCGGAATATCGCGGCCCAGGCAATGGCGCATCACGCTCTCATCGCGGGCGGCGACACCTTCGTCAGTCAGTTGCAGATAACCGAGGGCGTCGTCCTTGTGTACGTCGACCCCGGCGTCGTACAGCACCAGATCCGGTTGATACAGCGGCAGCAGGTAATTGAGCGTGTCGTCGACCACCTTCAGATAATCGCCATCGCCCATGCCTTTGGGCAGTGGAATGTCCCAGTCACTTTCCGCTTTGCGTGCAGGAAAATTCTTCTCGCAGTGCAGGGAAACGGTAATCGCCTCGGGCGTGTCATGAAGTATTCGAGCGGTGCCGTCGCCCTGATGCACATCGCAATCGAAGATCAGCACGCGATTGACCCGACCGCTTTGCAGCAGGTAATGGCTGATGATCGCCAGGTCATTGAAGATGCAAAAGCCCGCCGGATAGTCGTAATGCGCGTGATGGGTGCCGCCGGCCAGATGACAGGCCAAACCATGCTCCAGGGCTTTCTCCGCAGCCAGAATCGAACCGCCGACCGCGCGCACCGTGCGCCGCGCCAAGGCTTCGTTCCAGGGCAGGCCTAGACGCCGCTGGTCTTCGCGGGACAACTCGCCGCTCATGTAACGTTCGATATACGCACGGTCATGGGCGAGGGCGAGGATGTCGTTTGGGCAGATTTCCGGGCGCAGCAGGTCGCCATCGCGGGTCAGACCGCTGTCGATCAGGTGATCGCGCAGCAGACGAAACTTGTCCATCGGGAAGCGGTGATCCGCCGGAAACTCGGGGCTGTAGTCTTGGTGGTAGATCAGCGGCAATGGCATGGCAGTTTTGTGTAGGAAGTGTCGGAAAGAGTGAAGGATCCTACCAGCGATGTAGACTTGCGGCATGGAAATGGAGGGGCACGATGGAGCCGATACTGGAACTCGAAAGCGCACGCTTGCTGATGCGTCAGTGGCAGGACGAAGATTTGCCTGCATTTGCGGCGATGTGCGCCGATCCGCAGGTGATGCGCTACTTTCCACAAGCGTTGAGCCGACTGGAAAGCGCGTCGATGATCGGCCGGGTGCGCGGGCATTTTGCCGAGCACGGTTTCGGCTTGTGGGCGCTGGAGCGCAAGGACAGCGGCGAGTTCATCGGTTTCACCGGGCTCGGCGTGGTCGGCTTCGATGCGCCGTTCACTCCGGCGGTGGAAATTGGCTGGCGCCTGGCCAAGGAGCATTGGGGGCTCGGTTATGCCAGTGAAGCGGCGTGGACCGCTCTGCGTTGCGGCTTTGATCGCTTGGCCTTGAAGGAAATCGTTTCCTTCACCGCGCAAAGCAATCTGCCCTCAGAAAAAGTCATGCAGGCGATCGGCATGCATCACGCGCCGGAGGATGATTTCGATCACCCCAAGCTTGCTGTCGATCATCCGCTCAGACGCCACGTGCTCTACCGCATCACCCGGGAACAATGGCTGCAAACCTTGCATGGCTAAGCCGACACGGACGTTTACAATGGCCGCCATATCATTGGCCCGCGCCAGAATCTGAATCGGCCGCCGCAGCCAAGACTGCGCGGCATTGCTTTGTGTGAGGAGAGTCTGAATGAGCCAAGTGTTGGAAGATCTGGTCGATTTGCTGACCCTGGAACCGATCGAAGAAAACCTGTTCCGTGGCCGTAGCCAGGATCTGGGTTTCCGTCAGTTGTTCGGTGGTCAGGTGCTCGGTCAGTCGCTGTCGGCGGCCAGTCAGACGGTTGAAGAAGCGCGCCACGTGCACTCGATGCACGGTTATTTCCTGCGTCCGGGCGACGCCAAGTTGCCGGTGGTTTATTCGGTTGATCGCGTGCGCGATGGCGGCAGTTTCAGCACCCGCCGCGTCACGGCGATCCAGAAAGGCCATCCGATCTTTACCTGCAGCGCTTCGTTCCAGTACGACGAAGCGGGCTTCGAGCATCAGAGCCAGATGCCCCAGGTCGTCGGCCCGGAAAACCTGCCGTCGGAGCTGGAGCTGTTCCAGCAACGCGCGCAGCTGATCCCCGAGCACATGCGTGAAAAGCTGCTGTGCCCGAAGCCGATCGAAGTGCGCCCGGTCACTGAAAAGGATCCGTACAACCCGCAACCGGCCGATCCGGTGAAGTACGTGTGGTTCCGTGCCGACGGCGCTTTGGCCGACATTCCGGCGCTGCACAAATACTTGCTGGCTTACGCTTCCGATTTCGGTCTGCTGACCACCTCGATGCTGCCCCACGGCAAATCGGTCTGGCAGAAAGACATGCAGGTCGCCAGCCTCGATCATGCGCTGTGGTTCCACAACGATCTGCGCGCCGATGACTGGTTGCTCTACGCGATGGACAGTCCTTGGGCCGGCAATTCCCGTGGTTTTTCCCGTGGCAGCGTGTACAACCGCGCCGGGCAACTGGTCGCGTCGGTGACGCAGGAAGGCTTGATCCGCCATCGCAAGGATTGGGCATGAGCCTGAAAGAGGTGAAGCACTGGGTGTTCGATATGGACGGCACCCTGACCGTCGCCGTGCATGACTTTGCGGCGATTCGGGTAGCGCTGGGGATTGCGCCGGAGGACGACATCCTCACCCATCTCGCCGCATTGCCGGCGGATGAGGCGGCAGCGAAACACGCGTGGTTGCTGGAGCATGAGCGCGATCTGGCGCTGGGTTCGACCCCGGCCACCGGCGCGGTAGAACTGGTGCGTAACCTGCACGCGCGCGGTTATCGCCTCGGTATCCTCACCCGCAATGCGCGGGAGTTGGCGCATGTGACGCTGGAGGCGATTGGCTTGGCGGATTGCTTTGCGGTGGAAGATGTTCTGGGCCGCGATGAGGCGCCACCGAAGCCGCACCCGGATGGGTTGCTAAAACTGGCTGACGCATGGCAAGTGCCGGCGAGCGAGCTGGTGATGGTCGGCGATTACCGCTTTGATCTGGATTGCGGGCGAGCGGCGGGGGCGCGGACGGTGTTGGTGAATCTGCCGGATAACCCGTGGCCTGAGTTGACCGATTGGCATGCCAGGGATTGTGTTGAGTTGCGGCGGATGCTTTCGGTCTGAGATTTTTGCTGTCTGAAATGACGCCTTCGCAGCAGGCTCGCTCCCACATTAGATCTTCAGTGCACAGAAATTTTGTGCCACGCATCAATCCTATGTGGGAGCGAGCCTGCTCGCGAAGAGGCCAGATCATCCGTCACACAAATCACTGCTCGAACAACGCCTTCTGCCCCTCCGGCGACGTCAGCATGCCATCGCCGTTATGCCCAACCCCCGGCACTTCAACCAGTCGCTGATTGACCCCTTCCGGATGCCGGCGCAGCAAATAGCCGAAATACAATTTCCCACGTTCCAGGCGATACGCACCTTGCGCTTCAGCTTCACAACCTTTGTCCAGCGCCGGATGTTTGGGATCAATATCCTGCTGCCCAAGCAGATAAATCACCTCGCGTTTGACGTAGCCGCTCTCAAGCTGCAACGGCGTTTGCCCACCGGCGTACACCGGCATGTCTGACAGACCGTACTTCCAGCGATTGAAACCCGCGCACTTGGCGTGATCGAACGCCACCGGCCGTTGCTCATTGAAATACGCATAGGACGACGGATTGGCCACCACATAACGCAAGCGAATGCCGTTGGCCTTCAGCGCTGGCTGATCCTTGGCGAGCAGGGCATAACGCTGCACCACTTGACCGCCACCGGAATGACCGAAAATCACGATTTGCTTAACATCCGGAAACTGCTTGCGATCGCTGATCCGTCCGACGATCTCATCGAGCGCGGCGTAGGAACTCAACGGGTTCGGCCCTGTGGATAGGCCGCCGCCCATCCATTCGTTGCCCTGCCAGCGCAGCAAGGTGGCGGGGAGCGAGTACAGAGCGACATCGCTTTCATTGAGGAACTGCGGCGCAATCACCAGGGTGTGGGCGCTTTGCCCGGCCAGTTCGGCTGCGCTTTCGGCGCTTTTGCGATAGGTCTCGGCGTTGCGCAATCGTCCATGAATGACGATCAGCACACGCTCGATTTTCTCCGGCGCAGGGCCGATCCCCACCGCCATTTCCCCAGCCTTGAGTTGCAAACGACCGGGGCTGATTGCATCGACACCTGCAGCCTGCGCGGTGCTGGCAACGATCAGTAACGCCAAAAGCCATTTATGCATTTACAGGTTTTTCGCCGCGAAGGTGTCGCACTGGCCCACCTGGCCCTGCGCGAATCCGGTTTTGAACCAGCGCACCCTTTGCGCCGACGTACCGTGGGTAAACGAGTCCGGCACCACTCGGCCCTGACCCTGTTGCTGCAAGCGATCATCGCCGATGGCGTTGGCCGCGTTCAAGGCTTCTTCGATGTCGCCCGGTTCCAGCCAGTTCAGGCGTTTCTGCGCACTGTAGGCCCATACGCCGGCAAGGCAGTCGGCCTGCAATTCCTGACGCACCAGCAAACCGCCGGCACCTTCCATCTGCCGGCCTTGCTGGCGGGCTGCCTGAATTTTCGCCGATACGCCGAGAAGCGTCTGCACATGGTGTCCGACTTCGTGAGCGATCACGTAGGCCTGAGCGAAATCGCCGGCAGCCTTGAAGCGCTGGGACATTTCCTGGAAGAACGCCATGTCCAGATAGACTTTCTGGTCGGCGGGGCAGTAGAACGGGCCGGTTGCCGAGGTTGCCAGACCACAGGCGGAGTTCACCCGATTGCTGAACAGCACCAGGGTCGGGTCCTTATATTGGCGACCGGCCTGCTGGAAAATCGCGCCCCAGGTGTCTTCGGTGTCGCCGAGGATCGAACGAACGAATTCAGCCTGTTCATCGTTGGCCGGCGGCGCCTGGCGGGTTTGCGAGGTCGGCGCCGCTTGCTGGGTGGATTGCCCGGCGAGCTGACCCAGGATCTGCATTGGGTCCTGCCCGGTGATCCAGCCGATCCCGACGATCAGCAGGATCGCGCCCAGGCTCAGGCCTTTGCCGCCACCGAAGCGCATGCCACCACCACCGCCGGCATCATCACCACGGGCATCGACGACGTTGTCACTGCGTCGGCCTTTTTTCCATAGCATGTGGGAATCCTCTGTCTGAAGGTGGTGATGAGTGTTGCTGGTGCGCAGGAGTGGCGCCAGTCCGGTCGTCAGACATTTGCATGGGCCTGACAGTTCGATGACCGCTGCGGCTCTGCCTCACTTTGTTGGCGCAGACTATAACGGCGCGCCATCAAAGGTTGTACAGACGCCATGAGGCTCTTTGAAACCGGTATTGAACCATTTGATGCGTTGCTCGGACGTACCGTGGGTGAATTTCTCCGGAGTGACGTCCCGGTTGGCTTCGCGCATGAGGTAGTCATCCCCGAACATCGAGGCGGCCATCAGGGCTTCGTTGATATCTCCGGCTTCCAGCCATTGGAAGCGTTCTTGCGCATGACGCGCCCACACGCCTGCCAGACAATCGGCTTGCAACTCCAGACGAACACTCAGCCCGTTCGCCCCAGTTAGCTTTTCACCCTTCACTTCGGCTTCCTCAAATCGCGTGAGTACGCCTAGTTCATTCTGAATATGGTGGCTGATTTCATGAGCGATCACGTAGGCCTGAGCAAAGTCGCTGACGGTCGAGGATTGGGCCGCCACTTCCTCCAGGGTCTTGAGGTCGATGTAGATCTGTTGATCAGCGGGGCAGTAAAGCAGCCCGTTTTGGTCCGAGCGCTGTGGCCCGCAGCCCGTATTGATCTGTTCGTCGAACAGCACCAGCGTTGGCGGTGCATAGGTCTTGCCCTGTTCGGCAAGGAGCCCCGTCCAGACTTCTTCGCTGCTGCCCAACACCGACTCGACAAAGAGGCGATGAGCGTCATCGCTCAGCAGATGTTCGAGTACCGCTCCCTCTTGAGCCTTGCCGGCAGCGGCAACCTCTGGGCCGAGGGTTTTTTCAATGCCGGCCCAATATGCTGCGGAGGCTGCCAGTAAAGAGGCAATCAAGCCGGACGCGAGGATTTTCCCTGTTGGGCTGCGGACATCCTTGTCCTTTCGTAGATCGTTTACATTTTTGCTGGGATTTGCCTTGTTCCATAACATGATCGATGTCTCTCATAGGTTGATTGGGCGTTTATCGCCGTGCCTATGAATAACCGCACCAGACAGTGTGTGCAGGACAGATCTGTAAGAACACGTAAGACGTTTACCCGCGAATGAGAGAAAACGACCCCTTTCCTCGTCAGTTGTCGAACTCGTCCCACACCGGGCGAAGTCCGGGCTGACTTGGCGTTCACGCTTTGACAATCCGGCAATCAACGCCCGGTCTGCGGGGTCCAGCTGCACGTTCAACGCCTGCAGATTGGCCAGTTGATTAGCCCGGCTGCTGGCCTTGGGAATCGCCGCAACGTTGGCTTGCTCGAGCAGCCACTTCGGCGCTACTTGCGTTGGTAACACGTTATGTTTTTTTGCGATTTGCTGTATCTGCGGGATGTCCGACACCTTGTTACGCGCCAGAGGCGTGTAGGCCGTGAGTGCCACCGCGGTTCAGGTGCAGAGGAAGGCTAACGCGTTTGCCTCGCGATCACAGCGTCTTGGCGTTAAAGGTGTCGCAGCCGTTGAGCGAGTCTGATTGCAGGCCTGTCTGCATGCCTTTTAGCACCCAATCGAGCCGTTGCTTTGCAGTGCCATGGCCATAGTCTTGTGGCATCATTTTCTTGAACCCGGGCCTCACATCCTTGTCGTCGCCAATTAGAGTGGTCGCCGCTATTTCCAAGGCATCGGCATCACCCTTTGTGAGCAACACGTCGTCTTTAAGCAGCGCTTCAGCAGCCCAGATTCCAGCGAGGCAATCTGCCTGTAACTCAGCGCGTACCAGCAAGCCAGTCGCACCCTTTATTTCCTTCTTCGCGACCAGCGCTTCGTGCAAAGGCTTAGTCAAACCCAACTCAGTCTGAACATGATGGCCGACTTCATGAGCCAAAGCGTAGGCTTCAACAAATTCGCCAGTCATTCTGCCCTCGGTTGCCCATTTCTCAAACGCACTGATGTCGACATAGATCTGCTTGTTGGCCGGGCAATAACTCGGCCCCTGGATAAAGTCGACGGGGGCATTGGCATCATTGCAGGGAGTGTTGACCTTGCCGGTCACCAGACTGAGCGTTGGCGCTTGGTATTCTCGCCCCATTTCAGCGAACCTCTTTTTCCAGACGTCTTCGGTACTGCCCAGAATGACTTCGGTAAACAGTTTGTGCGGGTCTGCAATAGCCATTCCACCCAGCGCCGCTTGATATTGCGCCTGTGCCATTCCAGCCGTGAACTCACCTTCCTTCTCAGTCAACTCCGCCCAGTAGGTGCCCATTCCTGCTACCACCGCCGCCACGATGGCCATGCCGGCAATCCCTGTTTTGTTGCGGGCATCCGTGCCCTCGCGCTGGTCGTTGACGTTTTCGCTGCGTCTTGCGGTCTTCCATTTCATGTTCTTTCCCTTCCATAGACTGATGCGGCGTAGATCGCCGTGCCTATGAATAACCTCAGCGGAAAAAACCTGCTGGGCAGATCTGTAAGAACACGTAAGACGTTTACCCGCGAATGAGAGAAAACGACCCCTTTCCTCGTCAGTTGTCGAACTCGTCCCACACCGGGGCGAAGTCCGGGCTGACTTGGCGTTCACGCTTTGACAAACCGGCAATCAGCGCCCGGTCTGCTGGGTCCAGCTGCACATTCAATGCCTGCAGATTGGCCAGTTGATTAGCCCGGCTGCTGGCCTTGGGAATCGCCGCAACGTTGGCTTGCTCGAGCAGCCACTTCAGCGCTACCTGTGTTGGTAACACGTTATGTTTTTTGGCGATTTGCTGTATCTGCGGGATGTCCGACACCTTGTTACGCGCCAGAGGCGTGTAGGCCGTGAGTGCCAGATTGTGTTGACGGGCGTAATCGAGCAGGGCGTTTTGGCCGAGCAGGACGTGGTACTCGACCTGAATCGCTGACAGATCAATCCCATATTCCTCGATGACTTTGCGCAGCAACGGCAGAGGAAAATTCGCCACACCGATGTTGCGGGCCAGCCCTTGGTCCTTGAATGAGGCCAACGTCTCAAGCGTGCGTGGCAGATCCCAATCCTTGGTTGGCCAATGGATCATGAACAGATCGACATAGTCGCTGCGCAACGCTTTAAGGCTGCGGTCCATGGAGTGGCGCATGGCGTCGGGTTGCAACTGATCCCACCAGACCTTGGTGGTGACATGAATTTGCTCGCGCGGTGTCGGCGTATTCGCCAGCGCTTGTCCGACGGCGTCTTCGTTGTTGTAGGCCGCTGCCGTATCGATGTGGCGATAACCCAGTTCCAGGGCTTGTTCCACAGCGCGGGTGCATTCGTCGCCGAGCATCGGCCAGGTGCCGAGGCCGAGTTTCGGCATGTTCAAACCCTGGGCGTTAACGATGTGCTGCATGGTCGATCTCCTGTTCGAAAGCAGTGATGCCGGCGATATGCCGGGCGGCGATGTAGCCAAACGTCAGGGCCGGGCCGATATTGATACCGCCCGCCGGGTAGTGGCCACCCATGATGCTGGCCATGTCGCCACCCGCCGCATAGAGCCCGGCGATGGGGTGTTCGTGAGCATCCAGCACTTGCGCGTGCGGGTTGACCCTGAGACCGGCAAACGTGCCGAAACACCCCGGTTGGACTTTGACGGCGTAGAACGGGCCGGTGTCTATGGGGGCAACGCAGGGGTTGGGAAGGTGCGCCGGATCACCCTGTTTGCGGTTGTAGGGTGTGGTGCCTCGCCCGAACAGAGGGTCTTCGCCGTTGCGCGCATGGCGGTTGTAGTCGTCGAGAGTCTGGCGCAAACCGCGAGGGTCGATGCCACACGCGCTGGCCAATTCTTCAACGCTGTTACCGGTTTTCAGATAGCCGCTGCGGATGAATTCCGACACCGGTAGCGGAAAAGGCTTCGAGATGCCGAGGCCATAACGCCGTTGGAAGGCGTGCGTGCAGATCAGCCAAGAGGCGACGTCTTCACCTTCCGGCGCGGCGGCGACCATGGCGCTAACGTAATCGTAATAACCGTTGGCCTCGTTGACGAAGCGCTGACCGGTGCACAGCACGCCGATGATCCCCGGTTTACCGCGCTCGATGATATGTGGGAAATGGCCGATGCTGCCGTCGGAATGCGGCACTTGCGATACCGGTGCCCACGCCACGGGTGAGGCGACATCGGTATTGACCCGGGCGCCGACGCTTTCACCCAAGCGCAAGCCATCTCCGTTGACGGCCAGCGGCGGCAGCGCCCAATGCTCGTGGCCAGTCGGTGTGCGTGGGAACAGGACTTTACGCCGCTCGACGTCATTGGCGAATCCACCGGCGGCGAGCACCACGGCTTTGCGGGCATGGACGCGGATTGGGCCTTTGCCTGTGTTGACCACGGCGCCCGTTACGCGTGAGTCGTCCCGTAGCAGCTCAGTCACCGGCGCCGACTCCCAGAGCAACACGCCGAGGTCTTCAGCAGATTTCGCCAATCGGGCAATCAACGCCACGCCATTGACCAATTGCATTGCCCGGCCATGGATCGCGAGGTCGAGCAAGTGCCGGGTAAAACGCTGGGTGACATGCCACGCGGCTTTCAGCGAACGGGTCAGATTAAGAAACGCCGCAAGATCGGCGCCGGCCATGATCGGCATGCCCATGAAGGACGTTTCGCGCATCGTTGTGCGAAGACGCTTGAGCAAGCGTCCGATTTTGCGTCCATCGTAGGGCGCTGCGATCACTGAACGCCCGCCGGTGCCAGCACCCGGCGTGTCGCCATGAATGTCGGCAATGGCGTTGCCATCGGCAAATTGCAACGCGGTGTGCTGCTCGAAAAACTCGACCATGCGCGGCCCGGCGGTGAGGAAGGCGTCGATCATCGCCGGCTGATAGTGCTCGCCCAATTCATGACGCAAGTAGGTGCGCGGATGTTCGACGTCTTCGACGATCCCGGCGCGACGGGCCAGCGGATTGCACGGCACCCACGCCCAGCCACCGGACCACGCGGTGGCGCCGCCGAATACCGAATCCTTTTCCACGACGATAACCTTCAGGCCATGCCACGCAGCGGTAACGGCCGCCGACAAGCCGGCAGCGCCAGAGCCGACGATCAGGACATCACAGTCGATTTCGGGGAGTTCGGCAGACATCAAAAAGAGCTCCAGCGCAGAATTATTTTTGGAATTTGATTCCAGAAAATAACCAGTGCCGGCGTTGTCCGACAAGCGCTGATTCAACAAACGGGGCGATTATCGAACGAGCGGTTCCAGATTTCGCTTTGCTGCGGATGTCTTCTAGAATCGGCGAAATTTCAATTGGATGTCCCCATGGCCGGCAGTCAAATCGAACGGGTTTTCAGCGTGCTGGAAAGCCTCACCAGTGATCCGCGCGGGCTGCCGATGCAGACGCTGGCTGAACAACTGGATATCCCGAAAAGCGCGACGCACCGCCTTCTCGCCGAGCTGATTCGTCTCGGCTACGTGCGGCAGAATGCGGAAACCTTGCGCTATCACTTGTCGACCAAACTGGTCGCGATGGGTTTTCAATACCTGTCGAGCAGCGGCGCCGATATCGTTCAGCCGGTGCTTGATCGATTGGCCCAGGAAACCGGCGAACTGGTGCGCTTGGGTGTGATTGATGGCGAGCGCCAAACCTGGATCGCCAAGGCCCAAGGCGCGCGCACCGGTCTGCGTTATGACCCGGACATGGGCCGCGATGCGCCGCTGTTCTACACCGCTTCCGGGCATGCGTGGCTGGCGTGCATGAGCGACGCCGAGGCGTTGTCGCTGGTTGAGCGCCAGGCAGCAGAGGTGCCGGACAGTGTCGGGCCGAATGCACCGCGCTCCAATATCGAGTTGCTCGAGCGGCTGCGTCTGGCGCGCGAACAAGGCTATGCCTGGGTGGAGGAAAGCTCGGCGGTCGGGACCTCGGCGATTGCGGCGGTGGTCAGGCATCCCACGGATGGTCGTGTGATCGGTGTGCTGAGCATCGCCGGACCGAGTGCGCGAATGCCGGGGGCGCGGTTGCATGAGCTGGCGCCGTTGTTGCTGAAGTTTACCGACGAGTTATCTGCGGCGAGCCTGGCCTCGGAACTGTTTATCTAATCCGAATTCACCTAAATCCCCTGTGGGAGCGAGCCTGCTCGCGAGAGCGTTTTGTCAGTCACCTTTTACTTTGTTGATACACAGGCTTCGCGAGCAGGCTCGCTCCCACATTTGGATTTCGGCGATTCAGAAAGGGTGCGGTGTTCGCACGGTATTGCGGTTGATGGGTATTTGATTCTGGAACTCGGTTCTACATTGTTGCTGGAGTGATATTCCAACAACAATCACAAGAGGATCGCGCCTTGAATTCGCCCCTTCGAATCGCCTTGATCGGCGCCGGCAACATGGGTCAGCAGCATTACCGGCATCTGCAAACCCTCACCGAAGCGACACTCTGCGCGGTGGCTGATCCCGGGCCGCAAGCCGCAACGCTTGCGGCGGAGTGGGGTGTAAGGCATTTCGCCGATCACCGTCAGATGCTCGAACAGGTCAAGCCAGATGCGGTGATCTTCGCCAATCCGAATAATCAACACGTCAGCACGGCGCTCGATTGCCTGGCGGCAGGGGTGCCGGTCTTGCTGGAAAAACCGGTCGGCGTGCACCTGGACGAGGCGCGCGAGTTGGTGGCTGCAGTTAAAAGCAGCGGCGTGCCGGTTTTGGTCGGCCACCATCGGCGCCACAATCCGCTGATCGTGCGTGCCCATGAACTGGTGCAGAGCGGGGCGCTCGGACGGTTGACCACGGTCACCGCGCTGTTCCAGTTGCGTAAACCCGACAGTTATTTCGAGATTCCGTGGCGCCGTGAACCGGGCGCCGGGATGTTACTGACCAATCTGATTCACGACCTCGACCTGCTCAGACATCTGTGCGGTGAAGTGCGCTCGGTGCAAGCGATCACCGACAACGCTGTGCGCGGTTTCGCCAATGAAGACAGCGCGGCGGTACTGCTGCAATTCGAGGGCGGCACGTTGGGCACATTGAGTGGTTCCGATGCGGTCGCCGCGCCGTGGAGTTGGGAGCTGGATTCCGGCGAGAACCCGGTGTATCCGCGCCAGGCCGATCAGCCGTGTTATCTGCTGGCCGGGACTGCCGGCGCATTGAGCATTCCGCAGCTCAAGCGCTGGTATTACGCCGCTGATCAGGTTGACGCGGGCTGGCATGAACCCTTGCTGGTAGTAGAAGAGTCCTACAGCGGTGACGAAGCTTTACGCCTGCAGTTACAGCATTTCGTACGCGTGGCGCGGCGTGAAGTGGAGCCGCTGGTCAGCGCCGCTGATGCCGCCCGCACCCTTGCGCTGATCGAAGCCATCCGCGAAGCCGCCGCTACCGGCCGGGCTTGCGCCCCTGCACTGATCGAGGCTTGAACATGAGCGAACGCATCCTCTCCCTGGCCAGCCTCACCGTACTGGAGCTGTCGCCACCGCAAATGGTCGAAGTCGCCGCGCGTGCCGGCTACAGCCATGTCGGCCTGCGTCTGGAACCGGCGACGCCTGAGGAATATCACTTCCCGTTAGTCGCCGATGGTGATTTGCGGCGTCAAACATTGCAGCGGCTACGCGACACCTGCATCCGTGTGCTCGATGTGGAAATTCTCCGTTTGAAACCGCAAACCGTCGCCACCGATTTCGAGAAAATTCTTACGGTCGGTGCCGAGTTTGGTGCGACGGAGTTACTGGTCGCCGGTAACGATCCTGATGAACAGCGGCTGACGGATAACTTCGCGGCGCTGTGTGATTTGGCGGCACCTTACGGATTGCACCCGCACTTGGAGTTCATGCCTTGGACCGATGCACGCAACCTTGAGCAAGCGCTGCGGATTGTCGAGAACGCTGACCGGGAAAACGCGGCGGTGTTGGTCGATGCGTTCCATTTCGATCGTTCGGATTCACGGCTTGAGGATCTGCAAGCGGTGTCGCCATCGCGCCTGCGTTATGCGCAGTTATGTGATGTTGCAGGGCCGCGACCGTCAGACATGGCCGAGATCTTGCGTCAGGCGCGCAACGAGCGGCGGTTTCCCGGCGAAGGCGATTGTGACTTGCTCGGGTTGCTGAAAGCGCTGCCGGCTAATATTCCACTGAGTCTGGAAATTCCCACGGTGAAATTGCTCGAACAGGGCGTCAGCGGTTTGCAGCGCGCGCGGATGGCGCTCGATAGAACGCGGGAATTGTTGGCCAGGTTGTAAGTCAGTTTTTGTGGCGAGGGCGCCAATGCCTTCGCCGCAGTATTGTTTTCATTCAGAGATAACCCATGACCGTCAGCACCCCGCTCTCCGGTGTCAACCAACCCTTCAAAGGGATCTTGCTGATTGTCGTGGCGACCTTCCTGTTCTCCAGCCATGACGCACTGTCGAAATACCTGTCCGGTTTCTATCCGATCGTGATGGTGGTCTGGGCGCGCTATCTGGTGCACACCTTACTGATGGCGGGAATTTTTCTGCCACAGTCCGGGCTGCGCGTCCTACGCACCAAGAAGCCGTTATGGCAGTTGACCCGAGCACTTTGCCTACTCGGCACCAGCCTGTTTTTCACCACGGCGCTGTTGTACATCCCGTTGGCCGAAGCCACGGCGGTCAACTTTCTCGCTCCGGTTTTGGTGACCGCATTGTCGGTGCCCCTGCTCAAGGAGCGAGTGACCCGTGGCCAATGGATTGCGGTGATTTGCGGCTTTGTCGGCGTGCTGATCATCGTTCATCCGGGCGGTGAACTGTTCACTCCGGCGGTGCTGTTGCCGTTCTGCTCGGCGCTGTTTTTCTGCTTCTATCAGTTGCTCACGCGCAAACTCGCACAAGTGGACAGTCCGACCACCAGCAACTTCTTCGCCGGGTTGTGCAACACGCTGGTGATGAGTGCGCTGGTGCCGTTCTTCTGGCAGGTGCCGACACTGACCCATGCCGGGTTGATGCTGGCGCTGGGCAGCTGCGGGATGACCGCGCATTTGTTCCTGACCCAGGCGTTCCGCCATGCCGCGCCTGCGCTGCTGGCGCCATTCGGTTATTGCCAGATCGTGTTTGCGGGGTTGTTGGGCTGGTTGCTGTTCAATCACACGCCGAGTTTGTTGACGATTGTCGGCATTGCGGTGATCTGTTGCAGCGGACTGGCGGCAGCGTGGCAGCAGAGCCGTCGTTGAGCTGACAACACAAAAAACTGTGGGAGCGAGCTTGCTCGCGAAAGCGGTGTGTCAGTCACATTTGTTTCGACTGTCAGTCCGCATTCGCGAGCAAGCTCGCTCCCACAAGGGGCCAATCTAGTGGCCAGGTTATTCGGTGATGGTCGGAATCTTGCGCGGTGCCATGAAATACATCCACGTCAGCGCAATGAAGTACATCGCCGGGATCAGGGTGAACAACACGGTGTAGTTGTTGTTGGTGACGGTCAGGATATGGCCGACGATCTGGGTCATGAACATCCCGCCGATCGCCGCACACATGCCGCCGAAACCGAACACCGTGCTCATCATGTGCTTGGGCGTGTAGTCCATCACCAGGCTCCAGATGTTCGCAGTCCAGGCCTGGTGCGCACCGATGGCCAGAGAGATCGCAGCGACTGCAACCCACAGATTGGCTGAACCGGCCGCCATGACCACGCCGATGATGCAGCAGGCGAACAGCAACATCGACAGCAGCCGCGCCTTGATCGAGTTCATCCCGCGACCGATCAGGAACGAAGACAGAATCCCGCCGCCGACGCTGCCGAAATCAGCCGTCACGTAGATGATGATCAGCGGAATACCCATCTGGGTAACGTTGATGCCCAGGTTGTATTGCTGATTGAGGAACGGCGGCAGCCAGTACAGGTAGAACCAGAACACCGGCGCGGTCAGCGCATAAGCGATGGCGAAGGCCCAGGTGCCGCGCATCCGCAGGATTCGCGAGAACGGTACGCGAGCCTGTTCCGGTTCGACTTCTTGCTGGATGTAGTCCAGTTCGGACTGTTTCACGGTCGGATGATCTTCCGGGTTGAAGTACTTCAAACCCCAGAACAGCAACCAGATCCCGCCGAGCGCCGACATGCACAGGAACGCCGCTTGCCAGCCCCAGACGTGAAGGACCAGTGGCAACAGCATCGGCGTGAACATCGCACCGACGTTGGTGCCGGCGTTGAAGATGCCGGTGGCAACCGCGCGTTCGCCAGCCGGGAACCACAGGCGCGTGGTTTTCACGCAGGCCGGGTAGTTCGCCGCTTCCGTCAGGCCGAGGATGAATCGGCAAACCATAAATCCAACGGCTGACGTTGCCAGACCGTGGGCGCCGGTGGCCAGGCTCCAGAGCAGCACGGCGCAGAAGAACACGCGCTTGACGCCGACCCGGTCGATCAACCGGCCCTGCAGGACGAAACCGATCGCGTAGCCGACCTGAAACCAGAAGTTGATGTTGGCGTAATCCATCGCCGTCCAGCTCATTTCCTTGGCGAGGATTGGCTGCATGACGCCGAGGGCGGCGCGGTCGATGTAGTTCAGGGTAGTGGCGAAAAACACCAGCGCCAGCATGCCCCAACGGGTCTTGCCGACAGCCATGGCGCCGCGGATCTTGTCGCCGATGCCACCCGTGGCAGTGCTCATGGCCGGGGCCATGCGGGAAGTCTGTGAAGGAATCATGTGTTCCACCCGTTTTTGGATTTGTTATTTGGTGTGCTTTTTACTTTGCACGCTGCGACCGGTGGTTCAGATCCGGACTCAATGTGCAGCCGATGTTGGGCAGTGGACGAAAAATCGTCAATTCGCCAAACCGCCATTGTGTTCGATAATCGCACGCAAAACTAACCGGGTAGTACACTTTAAATTGCTGTGCGCAGGGATGCAGCCAATAATTTCCTTCACTATAAAAACCATCCTCGTGCAGGCGCTGCTGCTGGCTACGATCGTTTGCGTAAATAAAGATCAAACGATTGCAGGTTTTGGCGGCTCCTACAGTAAAGATAAAGCGGCGCAGTCCGGGAGTTGAATCATGCAGCGTTCCATTGCCACCGTTTCCTTGAGCGGCACCCTGCCGGAAAAACTCGAAGCCATCGCCGCCGCCGGGTTCGACGGGGTGGAGATTTTCGAAAACGACCTCCTGTACTACGACGGCAGTCCGCGGGAAATTAAACAGATGTGCGCCGACCTCGGCATCGCCATCACGCTGTTTCAGCCGTTCCGCGATTTCGAAGGCTGCCGCCGCGATCGCCTGGCGCGCAATCTTGAGCGCGCCGAACGCAAGTTCGACCTGATGCAGGAACTGGGCACCGACCTGGTGCTGGTCTGCAGCAACGCCTCGGCCGACAGCGTCGGCGATCAACAAATTCTAGTCGATGACCTGCGCCTGCTGGCCGAGCGTGCCGGTGCTCGCGGCTTGCGCATTGGCTACGAAGCGCTGGCGTGGGGCCGTCACGTGAATACTTATCAACAGGTCTGGGACATCGTGCGTCAGGCCGATCACCCAAGCCTCGGCGTTTTGCTCGACAGTTTCCATACCCTGTCGTTGAAGGGCGATCCCCGCGCTATCGCCGACATTCCCGGCGACAAGATCTTCTTTGTACAAATGGCTGACGCGCCGATTCTGGCCATGGATGTGCTGGAGTGGAGCCGGCATTTCCGTTGCTTCCCGGGGCAAGGCGAATTCGATTTGCCAGGCTTTCTCGCGCCGATCATTCAGAGCGGTTACACCGGGCCGCTGTCGCTGGAAATCTTTAACGACGGCTTCCGCGCCGCGCCGCCACGGGCCAATGCCGCCGACGGTTTGCGTTCGCTGCTGTATCTGGAAGAGAAAACCCGCCAGCGTCTGGAGCAGGAGGCGACGCCTGTGGCCAACCGCGAAATCCTCTTCGAAACGCCGCAGGCCAGCGAGTACAACGGCATCGAGTTTCTTGAGTTCGCCGTGGATGAAAGCCTCGGCGCCAAGCTGTCGAACTGGCTGGAGCGCCTCGGTTTCGTCATAGCGGGCCAGCATCGCTCCAAGAGCGTGAGCCTGTTGCGCCAAGGCGATATCAACCTGATCCTCAACTCCGAACCGTATTCGTTTGCTCACAGCTTTTTCGAGGCTCATGGCCCGTCGCTGTGCGCCACCGCGGTGCGGGTCAAGGACAGCGCCAGCGCATTGGCCCGGGCGGTTGCCTATAAAGGTCAGCCGTATCGCGGACTGGTTGGCCCCAATGAACTGGAACTGGCGGCAGTGCGCGCGCCGGACGGTAGCCTGATTTATCTGGTGGATGAACAGGCCGATGTCTACGGCACCGACTTCAATCTGCTGGCGGATGCGCCGGCACGCGGCGGTCTCAAGCGCATCGATCACATGGCCATGGCATTGCCGGCCGACAGCCTCGACAGTTGGGTGTTGTTCTATAAGAGCCTGCTGGATTTCGAGGCGGACGATGAAGTGGTGCTGCCCGACCCGTACGGTCTGGTGAAGAGCCGCGCCCTGCGCAGTCGCGACAGTTCGATCCGCTTGCCGCTGAACATCTCCGAGAACCGCAACACCGCCATCTCCCACGCGCTGTCGAGTTATCGCGGCTCAGGTGTGCATCACATCGCCTTCGATTGTGATGACATCTTCGCCGAAGTCAGTCGCGCCAAAGAGGCCGGCGTGCCACTGCTGGATATTCCACTCAACTATTACGACGACCTCGCCGCGCGTTTCGATTTCGACGACGAATTCCTCAGCGAACTGGCGTACTACAACGTCTTGTACGACCGCGATGCCCAGGGCGGTGAGCTGTTTCACGTCTACACCGAACCGTTCGAAGGGCGATTCTTTTTCGAGATCATTCAGCGCAAGAATGGCTACGCCGGTTACGGCGCGGCGAACGTCGCGGTGCGTTTGGCGGCGATGGCCAAATCACGCAGTGGCGCAGTGCGCCAGGCGAAGTTGTAGGAAATTCGTAAACGCGGGATTAAACACAGGTCGCGTGGCTTCCTTCACTGTGCTGCGCGGCCCATAATCGCCGCCTGTGCAGTGATGGCCGTGAGCCCGCAATGACAATGAATTCAGAACTTTCCGCCGCTACTGAAGTTTCCGCTGTAGAGCCGCGCAAAAGTCGCAAGAACAACCCGGAAAAAACCCGCGAGAACATCCTGCAGGAGGCGATCGTCGAGTTCGTCCAGCAAGGATTGTCCGGTGCTCGCGTCGATGCGATCGCTGAGCGTATCCACACCTCTAAACGCATGATCTATTACTACTTCGGCAGTAAGGAGCAGTTGTACGTCGAGGTGCTGGAGAAGCTTTACGGCGACATCCGCAGCACCGAGAACCGTCTGCACCTGGCCGAGCTGGCGCCGGTCGAGGCGATTCGGCGGCTGGTCGAATTCACCTTCGATCACCACGACCGCAATGTCGATTTCGTGCGCATCGTCAGCATCGAAAACATCCACAACGCCGAATTCGTGAAGCGCTCCGATGCGATCAAGGCGATGAACAACACCATCCTCGATTCACTCGGCGAGATTCTGCGTCGCGGCGCTGATGAAGGTGTGTTCCGTGCGGGGCTGGATGCGCTGGATGTGCATTTGCTGATCAGTTCGTTCTGCTTCTATCGCGTGTCGAACCGGCACACCTTTGGCGAGATCTTCCAGATTGATCTGCCGGATGAAGGCATCAAGCAGCGTCATCGCGAGATGATTTGCGAATCGGTGCTGCGCTACCTGCAGGCCTGACGCATTCCATTGTGGGAGCGAGCAGGCTCGCTCCCACAGGTTTTCAACCATTCATGCTTTGAAAATGCGCCAGCATCCGCTGCGCATCCGGCACCACTCCGCTGAACAACTCAAACGCCTTCACCGCCTGAAACACCGCCATGTTGCCGCCATCCAGGGTGCGGCAACCCAGTACGCGAGCGTTGCGCAGCAGTTCGGTTTCCAGCGGGAAATACACAATCTCCGCCACCCACAACTCCTTGCGCAGCAACTCGACCGGCACCGGCATGCCCGGCAGCTTGGCCATGCCCATCGGCGTGGTGTTGACCAGACCGTCGGCCAGATTCAGCGTGCTTGGCAGATCATGCCCGGCGACCGCGCGGCCAAAGCCGAAATGCTCATTGAGATTGTTCGCCAGACTTTCGGCGCGTTCACGGTCGACGTCGAAAATGCTCAGTTGCTGTACGCCTTCGCTCAGTAACGCGTGGGCCACTGCGGCGCCCGCGCCACCAGCGCCCATCTGGACCACACGCTCACGGGCAGCGTCTTTCAAGCCACGGCGAAAACCCTCGGCGAAACCCAGACAGTCAGTGTTGTGACCAACGCGTTTGCCGTCCTTCAGCACCACGGTGTTGACCGCACCAATGCCCTTGGCCTCCGGCGACAATTCATCGAGCAGCGGAATAATCGCCTGTTTGCACGGAAAGGTAATGTTCAGCCCGGTGTAGTTCATCCGCTCGGCCGCCAGCAGCAGGTCGGGCAGGGCGCTGCTGTCGATGTTCAGTTGATCGAGATCGATCAGTCGATACAGATAGCGCATGCCTTGGGCATCGCCTTCATGCTCATGCAGCGCCGGAGTCCGCGAGGCCTGAATGCCAGCGCCGATCAATCCCGCGAGTATCACGTTGGAACGAGACATACATTACCCCTTCAGCCGCAGACTGAAATGTTCCAGCGCCAAGCGATAGCCATGACTGCCAAAACCGGCCATCACCGCCGTGGCAATCGCCGAGACAAACGAGTGATGACGAAACGGTTCGCGGGCATGCACGTTGGACAGATGGACTTCGATCACCGGTAACTCACTGGCGACCAATGCATCGCGGATCGCCACCGACGTGTGCGTCCACGCCGCGGGATTGATCACAATCCCGGCGCAACGACCGCGAGCCGCGTGAATCCAGTCGAGCAATTCGCCTTCGTGATTGGTCTGGCGAAACTCCACGGCCAGGCCAAATTCTTCAGCCGCGCGACCGCACAACGCAGAAATATCCGCCAGGGTTTCGTGACCATAAGTAGCCGGCTCGCGGGTGCCGAGCAGGTTCAGGTTCGGGCCGTTGAGCACCAGAACGATAGGGGGCATGAGGGGTAACTCCACTTATTGTTTTTGGCATTGGCCAGAGGTTTCGGCCTGTGGAGATAAAATGTACTAGATGGTTACCATGGTCAATTGAACAAAAATGGACGTGGCTTTTTATGTTCGGTGATCGCACAGAAGCAATATTGATCGAGGTATGACGACAGCTTTGCTTACGTTTTTTACCGGAGATTGACCGACTCATGACCCGTTCCGACGCTAGCCTCAAAAGCAGTGAAACGTCATGTGCTTGATCACCAGTCGTCGGATTTGAAAGGAAAATCGAATCCTGAAACTTTTTAACCTAACGGATGGGTTAGCATGAAAGTATGCAGCTACAAAGGATTGTCGATTGTCATCATGCTGCGAGATGAACATTGCCCACCACACGTTCACGTGAATGCGGGCAGTTGGAGTGCCCGATTACAGTTCAGTTTCTGGCACAACGATATTGAGCTTTGGGACGTCGTGCCGCTTTCGCGTCGACCACCCTTGGCCGTGTTGGAAGGCTTGTGTCGATCCCTTGAGCAGCCTGCACATCTGCGGCGGGCGCGGGGGATCTGGTGGTCGAGATTGCAAACTGTCTGTCTCGACAATCAGTTGTGGGACAGCCATTCAAGCGAGGTGCTGAAGATGAACCTCGTCAGTGACACGACGTACAGAGTGGGATCTGCGCGTTATCTGCCAGACGAGGGCAAAACTCTTCTGACATTGATAGATGCATTGGAAGGAGTGGAAATCGATTTATGAAAGTCATCAAAGCTAAGCCGTCCGCGCGTCGTCCCCTGACGGAGGAGATGATCGATGCCGCCATCCAGCAAGGGGAAACCCACCGAGCGAATAGCTTGCAGGCTGTCTCCGTAAGCTTTGATAAGCCATCCCTGATCATCCGTTTTGAAGACGGCAGCGGTGTGTTGCTACCGGTGGACCTTTATCCAGAGTTCGACGGATTCAATGCAGAGGATTATGAAAAACTGACAGTCGGCTTCGCTGGCACTGCGCTTTGTCACGAGGGTAAAGACCTCGACGTTTCCATTGCCGGGATGATTTCGGCGAGCCCATCATTGTTCGCCATGGCCGCATCTGCCGTTGCTTCGCGCAACGGTCGTCAGAGCAGCGCGGCAAAGGCTGCAGCCGCGCGGGCGAATGGCAGAAAGGGCGGGCGTCCGCGTAAGGTCGATCCTGTTGAGTGAGCAGCCACAAAAAAGCCGTCAATCATGACGGCTTTCTCGTATCAACTACCCCGCAATCAACGCCGGGTCAGTAGCACGCCCGATTCCATATGATGCGTCCACGGGAACTGGTCGAACAACGCGCATTTGGTAATGCAGTGCGTGTCGTGCAGTTGGGCGATGTTGGCTGCCAGGGTTTCCGGGTTGCAGGAGATGTACAGGATGTTGTCGAAGCGGCGGGTCAGCTCGCAGGTGTCCGGGTCCATGCCGGCGCGTGGCGGGTCGACGAAGACGCTGCCGAACTCATAGCTCTTCAGGTCGATGCCTTGCAGGCGACGGAACGGGCGCACTTCGTTGAGCGCTTCGGTCAGTTCTTCGGCGGACAAGCGCACGAGGGTGACGTTATCCACAGCGTTTTCGCTGAGGTTGCTCAACGCAGCGTTGACCGAGGTCTTGCTGATCTCGGTGGCCAGCACTTTGCGCACGCGGGTGGCGAGCGGCAGGGTGAAGTTGCCGTTGCCACAATACAGTTCCAGCAGATCGTCGCTGCGATCGCCGAGCGCTTCGTACGCCCAGTTGAGCATTTTCTGGTTCACCGTGCCGTTCGGCTGGGTGAACGCGCCTTCGGGCTGGCGATAGCTGAAAGTGCGACCGCCGACGTCGAGTTTCTCGACCACATAATCGAGGCCGAGCACTTCGCGTTTGCCCTTCGAACGACCAATGATGCTGACGCCGAGATCCGCCGCCAGTTTGGTCGCCGCCGCGTGCCAATGCTCGTCCAGCGGACGGTGATAGCACAGGGTGATCATCGCATCGCCCGACAGCGTGGTCAGAAACTCGACCTGAAACAGCTTGTGGCTCAGCGCCGAACTGGCCTGCCACGCAGCCTTCAGCTGTGGCATCAACTGGTTGATGCGCAGGCTGGCGATCGGGAATTCTTCGATGAGGATCGGCGTGCGCTTGTCGTCCTGAGCGAACATTGCGTAATGCCGATCGCCGCCCTCGCGCCACAAACGGAACTCTGCGCGCAGACGGAAGTTCTGCAGGGGTGAGTCGAACACGGTCGGCTCGGGGGCATCAAACGGCGCCAGCAGATCACGCAAGCGCGCGACCTTGGCTTCTAGTTGCTCGGCGTAAGCCTGGGAATCGAATGTCATGCGTTGAACCAACCCAACTTGATCACGAACAGAATCGACAGAATCACCAGCGCCGGGTTCAGCTCGCGGGCGCGCCCCGACAGCAGCTTGATCACGGTCCAGGAGATGAAGCCGAAGGCGATGCCGTTGGCGATCGAGTAAGTGAACGGCATGGCCAGCGCGGTCACGACAACCGGCGCGGCAACGGTGATGTCGTCCCAGTCTATTTCTGCCAGGCCCGAAGTCATCAACACGGCGACGAACAGCAGTGCCGGCGCGGTGGCGAACGCCGGAACGCTGGCCGCCAGTGGCGAGAAGAACAACGCCAGCAAGAACAGGATCGCCACAACGATGGCGGTCAAACCGGTACGGCCACCGGCGCTGACGCCAGCAGCGGACTCGATGTAGCTGGTGGTGGTCGACGTGCCCAGCAGCGAACCGGCCATGGCCGCGGTGCTGTCGGCGATCAGTGCGCGACCCATTTTCGGCATGTGGCCGTCCTTGCCCATCAGGCCGGCGCGCTTGGCGACGCCGATCAGGGTGCCGGAGTTGTCGAACAGGTCGACGAACAGGAAGGCGAAGATCACGCTGACCAGACCGATGTCCAGTGCGCCTTTGATGTCCAGCTGCATGAATGTCGGCGCCAGCGACGGAGGCATCGAGGTCACGCCGCCGAAAGGGGTGAAGCCCATGGCGATGGAGATGATCGTCACCGCCAGAATGCCGATCAGCACCGCGCCGCGCACTTTCAGCGCTTCGAGAGCAACGATCAGGGCGAAGCCGAGGGTGGCGAGAATCGGTGCCGGTTGTTTCAGGTCACCGAGGCCGACCATGGTCGCCGGGTTGCTGACCACGATGCCGGCGTTGTGCAGGGCGATCAGGGCCAGGAACAGGCCGATACCGGCGGCAATGGCCGAGCGCAGCGGCAGCGGGATGCTGTTGATGATCCACTCACGGATGCGGAAGATCGACAGCAGGAAGAAGCACACCGCCGAAATGAACACCGCACCCAGCGCCACTTGCCAGGTGTGGCCCATGTGCAAAACCACGGTATAGGTGAAGAAGGCGTTCAGACCCATGCCCGGAGCGAGGGCAATCGGGTAGTTGGCGATCAGGCCCATGATCGTCGAACCGATCGCGGCGGCCAGGCAGGTGGCAACGAATACCGCGCCCTTGTCCATGCCGGTCTCGCCGAGAATGCTCGGGTTGACGAACAGAATGTAGGCCATGGCCAGGAACGTCGTGATGCCCGCAAGAATCTCGGTGCGCACGTTGGTGTTGTGTGCCTTGAGTTGAAACAGCCTTTCCAGCATGTCTGCTCCCCGTGGCGCGCGTGGCGCCGTGAATGTATCGACCTCAACAGCAAAGCACAGACCGTCGCAAGCGCCTGGAAAATTGTGGTGGGCCGGAAAAAGCCGCGCATCATACCAGCAGCGTGGGGGATTGGCTGCGATCGTCGGCGATGTTTTGCAGTCAGGCGAAGTGAGACATACTGCGCGCCAGTTTTGGGGAGGTGGTCATGGTGGCTGTGCAGCGCAATATCGTTCGAACGTTGGGTCTGTTTTGTGCGTTTTTGGCCGGTGTCCCTGCGGTAATGGCGGCTTCGGCTCCACCGCTGTCCAGCGCCCAGGTGCTCAAGGTGCAGTCGGCGGCCTGTGGCATCGAAAATATTTCCGAGGGCCAGGACAAGACCGCTTGCGACCACGGCGGGGCGAACATCAAGGTCTATGTGCTGGAGATGGGTTACGGTCGCGTGCCTCATGTTGCGCTGGACGGTTTCGGCCTCGACGGCATGAAAACCCAGGTGTGCGCCTTTGGTAACGGCAACCTGACGGAGTGCACTGGCGCGGCGACGAGAATCGTCGGCGCTCTGTACATTTATGATCTGGGCGGCAAGCAGGAAGGCACGTTCACTTTCAGCAACACATCGCTCAACGCGCCGGGCAACACCATTTCCACTCAGCTTTACATCAAGTAACGGCTCATACTGCGCGATCCGGGGGAAGCTGACTACGCTTTAAAGACCACCCAGCGGATAGCGCCCATGACCTTTAGAGCCCTGATTACCCTCGCCGAGGGCATCGATGATCTGCAAAGTGTGACCCTGATCGACGTATTGCGTCGAGCCGAGATTGAAGTCGTCGCGGCGAGCATCGAAGGCCGGCGCATGCTCACCTGCGCTCGCGGCACCCGTCTGACCGCCGACGGCATGCTGGTCGATGTGCTGGCGCAGCATTTTGACCTGATTGTCTTGCCCGGCGGCGACGTGGGTTCGCAACACTTGGCAGCGCATCAACCATTGCAACAACTGCTCAAGGATCAATCCAGCGCCGGACGCCTGTTCGCCGGCATCGGCGAATCCCCGGCTGTCGCCCTGCAAGCGGCTGGCGTGCTGCGCCAGCGGCGGATGACCTGTCTGCCGAGTGCCAGCCATCAATTGTCCGGCTGTACGTTTGTTGATCAACCCGTGGTAGTGGATGGCAACTGCATCACCGCGCAGGGCTCCGGCGCTGCGCTCGAATTTGCCCTGACGCTGGTCGAGCAACTGGGCGGCAAGGCGTTGCGGGCGAAGGTGGCGGGGGAGTTGTTGGTTTGAAGGCCTCAGACCTTCACCTCTTCCACCGGCACATGCATCCGGTCGCGATTCGCCAGTGTTGGAAACAACTTGATCCACGTCCCGGTCACCACCAGCGTGCCGATCCCGCCCATGACGACCGCGGGCACGGTGCCGAACCAGTGGGCGGTGACGCCGGATTCGAATTCGCCCAGCTGGTTCGAGGCGCCGATGAACAGGCCGTTCACCGCGCTGACCCGGCCGCGCATTTCGTCCGGAGTTTCCAGTTGTACGAACGACGCGCGGATGACCATGCTGATCATGTCCGCCGCGCCGAGCACCACCAGCACCGCCAGCGAGAACCAGAACGAGGTCGACAGGCCGAAGGCGATGGTCGCGACGCCAAAGATGCCGACCGCCGTGAACATGACCCGGCCGACGTTACGTTCCACGGCGAACCGGGCGAGGAACAGCGACATCCCCAGCGCGCCGACCGCCGGCGCTGAACGCAACAGGCCGAGGCCCCACGGGCCGGTCAGCAGAATGTCTTTGGCGAACACCGGCAGCAGCGCCGTGGCGCCACCGAGCAACACCGCAAACAGATCCAGCGAAATTGCTCCGAGGATGTCCGGGCGGCTGCGAATGAAGCGAATCCCCGCCAGCAACGAATCCAGTGTGGCTTTGCCTTTGTTCAACGGCGTTTGCCGCGCGGGCAGGTTGAGCATCAGCGTGCAGGCGATCACGTACAGCAGCACCGTCGGGCCGTAGACCCAGACGCTGCCGAAGGCGTAGAGCAAACCGCCGAGGGCCGGGGCGACGATGGTCGCCGACTGTTGCGCCGACTGCGCCGCGGCGACGGCTCGCGGAAAGAGCGCGCTGGGCACAATGCTCGGCAGCAAGGCTTGGGTGGTGGGCATCTCGAACGAACGCGCCGCGCCGAGCAGGAAGGCCAGGATGAAAATCATCTCGCGGGTAACGTGATCGGTCGCGCTGCCAATGGCCAGCGCCAGTGCGATCAATGCCTGCAACGACTGGCAGATCGCCGCGACTTTGCGTCGGTCGTAGCGATCGGCGACATGCCCGGTGTGCAGCATGAACAGCACACGCGGCGCGAACTCGACCAGACCGACCAAGCCCAGATCGAGGACGTTGCCGGTCAGCTGATAGAGGTTCCAGCCGATCGCCACGGTGAGCATCTGAAAACCGCTGGCGGTGAAAATCCGCGCCATCCAGAACGCAAGAAACGGGCGGTGGTGACGTAACAGCAGGGGCTCTTGGCTGGGCATCTGAGGGCAGGTCTGGGTCGAGGGGAATGCCGAGGTTATCACCAGTCTGTAACAGGAAGTTGCTATGACAAAAAATTTAGTTAGGAAGACATCGAATTTTTTGCGGTGCAGATGGATTCGACTGTTCGCAGATTTGTGCCGCGCTCAAGATCTGTACTGTTTTGCGCTCCGCCAGCCCCCTGTGGATTTGTTGCAGGGCTTTGCCACGGTTATGAGGCAACTTGTCACGCGGCAAACGACCACGCGGTTCATCGGCAAAAATGGGACTACTCTTTCAACGTTGCTTGATCCAGATCAAGACCCAAAAGGAATTGATCTGGTGGCCAGTTGGCCAGACTCCCTGCGTTGCGATGGTTGTTTAAAAAGAACGAATCAGAATTCGCCGCACTCCATATCCGTGGGGGCAGTGGGTGCAGGCCCTCGGGTCCGCAGCCGGTACTACCTGACAGAGGAAGCCATATGTTCGGTTTAGAGGCACTAGATCTCGCCCGAATTCAGTTCGCGTTCACCATCTCGTTCCACATCCTGTTCCCGGCCATCACCATCGGTCTGGCGAGCTACCTTGCGGTACTCGAAGGCCTGTGGCTGAAAACCCACAACGACACCTACCGTGACCTCTACCATTTCTGGTCGAAGATCTTTGCCGTCAACTTCGGCATGGGTGTGGTCTCCGGTCTGGTCATGGCCTATCAGTTCGGCACCAACTGGAGCCGCTTCTCGGACTTCGCCGGCGCCGTCACCGGGCCGTTGCTGACCTATGAAGTGCTCACGGCGTTCTTCCTCGAGGCCGGTTTCCTCGGCGTGATGCTGTTCGGCTGGAACAAGGTCGGGCGCGGGCTGCACTTTTTCTCCACGGTCATGGTGGCCATCGGCACGCTGATTTCGACGTTCTGGATTCTCGCCTCCAACAGCTGGATGCAAACCCCTCAAGGTTTCGAGATCGTCAACGGTCAGGTGATCCCGACCGACTGGCTGGCGATCATCTTCAACCCATCGTTCCCGTATCGCCTGATGCACATGGCGACGGCGGCATTCGTTGCGACGGCGTTCTTCGTCGGTTCGTCGGCGGCCTGGCACTTGCTGCGCGGCAAGGACAACCCGGCGATCCGCACCATGCTGTCGATGGCGATGTGGATGGCGTTGATCGTTGCACCCATTCAAGCGGTGATTGGCGACTTCCATGGCCTTAACACCCTCGAACATCAACCGGCGAAAATCGCTGCGATCGAAGGGCACTGGGAAAACAAAGGCGACGAAGCGACGCCGCTGATCCTATTCGGCTGGCCGGACATGAAAGAAGAGAGAACCAAGTTCGCAGTGGAGATCCCGTACCTCGGCAGCCTGATTCTCACTCACTCGCTGGACAAACAGGTGCCGGCGCTCAAGGAATTTCCGCCAGAAGACCGGCCGAATTCGACCATCGTGTTCTGGTCGTTCCGGGTGATGGTCGGCCTTGGCTTCCTGATGATCTTCACCGGCCTGTGGAGCCTGTGGCTGCGCAAACGCGACACGCTCTATACCTCGCGACCTTTCCTGTACCTGGCGTTGTGGATGGGGCCGTCCGGTCTGATCGCGATTCTGGCGGGCTGGTTCACCACTGAAATCGGCCGTCAGCCGTGGGTGGTCTACGGGCTGATGCGCACGGCGGACGCGTCCTCCAACCACAGCTTCATGCAGATGAGCATCACGCTGATCATGTTTGTGGTGGTGTATTTCGCGCTGTTCGGTGCCGGTCTCGGCTACATGATGCGTCTGGTGCGCAAAGGGCCGAAAATCAGCGAAGGCGCAGAAACGCCGGACGGTGGTCCAGGCAAGAAACGCACGCCGGCTCGTCCGCTGTCCGCGGCCGACGATTCGGCGGATGCCGATCACGGCGACGACGACGTTCGCCTGACCAAGGAGATTTGACTCATGGGTATTGATCTTCCGCTGATCTGGGCCGTGATCATCATCTTCGGCATCATGATGTACGTGGTCATGGACGGCTTCGATCTGGGCATCGGGATTCTCTTCCCGTTCATCCCCGGCAAAGTCGACCGTGACGTGATGATGAACACCGTCGCCCCGGTCTGGGACGGCAACGAAACCTGGCTGGTGTTGGGCGGCGCGGCGTTGTTCGGCGCGTTCCCGCTGGCCTATTCGGTGGTGCTGTCGGCGTTGTACCTGCCGCTGATCTTCATGCTGATCGGTTTGATTTTCCGTGGTGTGGCGTTCGAGTTCCGCTTCAAGGCCAAGGACGACAAGCGTCATCTTTGGGACAAGGCGTTTATCGGCGGTTCCGTGGCCGCGACGTTCTTTCAAGGGGTGGCGCTGGGTGCGTTCATCGACGGGTTGCCAGTGGTCAATCGGCAATACGCCGGCGGCTCACTGGACTGGTTGACGCCGTTCACCTTGTTCTGCGGCGCCGCGCTGGTGGTGGCGTATGCCTTGCTCGGCTGTACCTGGCTGATCATGAAGACCGAAGGCAAGTTGCAGGAGCAGATGCACAATCTGGCCCGGCCACTGGCGTTCGTCCTGCTGGCGGTCATCGGTATCGTCAGCCTGTGGACGCCGTTGGCGCACCCGGACATCGCGACCCGCTGGTTCAGCATGCCGAATCTGTTCTGGTTCATGCCGGTGCCGATTCTGGTGTTGGTGACGATGTACGGTCTGATCCGCGCCGTGGCGCGCAATGCCAACTACATGCCGTTCCTGCTGACCTTGGTGTTGATCTTCCTCGGCTACAGCGGGTTGGGCATCAGCCTGTGGCCGAACATCGTGCCGCCGTCGATCTCGATCTGGGACGCCGCCGCACCGCCGCAGAGTCAGGGCTTCATGCTGGTGGGCACGCTGTTCATCATCCCGTTTATCCTGGGCTACACCTTCTGGAGCTACTACGTGTTCCGCGGCAAGGTTACCCATGAAGACGGTTATCACTAGTCTGCTGCTGCGCTCCCTTCTTGTGGGAGCGAGCCTGCCCGCGAAGGCGTCCTCAGGGACGCCATTGCTTAACAGAGGATCGATGCAATGACCGGCAAACATTCCTTGCACGACATTGAAGAAGCCGAAAAAAAACCGCTATGGCAGCGGCTCGGCTGGTTGGCCTTGATCTGGGTCGGCAGCGTTGGCGTGCTGTTTATTGCCGCCAGCCTGATGCGCCTGTTCATGAACGCCGCAGGCCTGACCACTCACTAGAGATTCCGTCCCGGCGCCTTCGGGCACGGATTTGAAACCCTCCGAATGGAGGGTTTTTTTTGCCTTGCGAATTACTTGCGTGCTTTGAGAATGACGAATTTCGGAGTGGCCGCGACTTGTTCGACGCCACGGAACAGCCGCGCCAGTTTGCTGTGATAGCCCAGGTGACGGTTGCCGACGATGTACAGCGCACCGCCCACCACCAGCGCTTCGCGGGCCTGCTGAAACATGCGCCAGGCGAGGAAGTCACCGACCACTTGCTGCTGATGGAACGGCGGATTGCACAACACGATGTCCAGCGACTGCGGCTCCTGACCGGCGAGACCATCGCCGGCCCGCACAACTACGTCGCGATCAGCCAACGCAGCGCGCCAGTTTTCCTCGGCTGACTGCACCGCCATGAAGGATTCATCGACCAGCGTGTAATGCGCATCCGGATTGTGCAGGGCGCTGGCAATCGCCAACACGCCGTTGCCGCAGCCCAGATCGGCTACCCGTGCGCTGCCAAGATTTTTCGGCAGATGCTGGAGGAACGCGCGCGTGCCGATGTCCAGGCCTTCGCGGCAGAACACGTTGGCGTGATTGAGCAGTTCAATGGCCGGCTCGTCGAGGCTGTAGCGGGTCGGGTAGGGCGAGACCGCGGGGGCTTTCGGCTCCGGCGTCGCGATCAACAGGCGGGCCTTTTTCACCGCCAGCGAGGCCTGAACCGGGCCGATGTAGCGCTCCAGCAGGTCACCGGCTGCACGCGGCAGGTGTTTGACCATGGCGGCCGCGATCACTTCGGCACCGGGGGCAAGTTGCCCTTGCAGACGAATCAGTTGTTCTTCCAGCAGTGCCAGGGTTTTCGGTACGCGAATCAGCACGCGGTCAAACGGCCCGACCAAAGGTTCACTCGCCGCAATCGGGCGGATGGCGTCGAATGCCTGGCCATTGCGCAGGAGGTTTTTTTCCAGTCCCAGAAAGCCGAGGAAAGAATCGCCGCTCGTACTCACCTCAACCTTGCCCAGCAGGCTGGCGGCCAGTGCACCAAAGCTGTCATTGAGCACCAGGACCCGGGTACTGGCCGCCGGTTGCTGGGCAGCGAGATGATTGAGCAGGTATTCGTCGGCGGCATCGAACGCTTGCAGCGGTTCGTTTTGCTGTTCGGGCTGGCGAATCAGGTCAAGCTGGGCGAAGGGCGTATCGAGCAAAGGCATGGGGCGGGAACTCAGGTGATCAACGGGTGTTCCGCGGCCCTGATGATGTGCGGCGGAACCGACCGAGTGCACTGCGACGCAATCTTGCGTCAACACTCAGGAAGGCCGTAAATGGTACGTTTTTTTCTCCGCCAATACCCGCCTGTTTTCACGCCGGCGAGCAGATCCGGTTTAGATGATTCCGGCGCGTGCCGCGGCGATCACCGCAGAAATCTTGTTGCAGACGTTCAGTTTCTCGATCACGTTCTGGACGTGGTAATTCACGGTCCGCTCGCTCAGGCTGAGGATCCGCGAAATTTCATGAGCAGTTTTGCCGCCGGCGGACAATTGCAGCACTTCCAGTTCGCGAGGCGACAGCTGGGGTGGCCGAGCCTTGGTTGAACGGTTGGGCAAGGTGCGGGCAAACAGCTCGCTCAGATGACTGGTCGCATAAAAGATGTAGCCGAAATGCTCATAGAGCTCGAACGGGCTGATCGGGGAATGCTTCCTGGCCAGGCTGATAATGCTGCACAGGCCGCTTTCTTCGTGATGGAACGACTGTGACCAACCATGTCGAATTCCGTTCTCTTGCAAACCCTTCCACAGGCTGGGTGAATTAGCGTAGGCCGTGTCGCTCCAGACGATCGGCTGCATTGAGTGATTGCAGTGAGCAATGATCGGGTCGATGTTTTCGTAATGCTCCTGCTCGTACTGCAGGTTCCAGGCTTTCGGGTAGTTATTGATTTGCAAGGCATTGAAGCGTGACTGGGGATTTGACGCGGTCAGGGTGATTGAGCAGAAGTTAAAGCCAATGTTTTCGGCGAACCGCAGCAGAATCGGATAAGCAGTATCGACCTCCCTGGCAAACGTCAGCTGTTTTAATTGTGATTCCTTCCACATTTCCATTGCGATCACTCCGTGGGGTTTATCCATAGGCGGGGGAGGGATTTGGATCCAAGATGTTACGGAACGGAGTGTAGGAGATTTCTTATCTTTGGCTCGAATTTTTTCGCTCTTGAGATAGAGCGTGTTTTGCTGAAAGGGTTATTAAAAGAATAATAATTTGATATTGCAGCTGACATTCAAAGAGATTGGGTCTTTTGCTCTAAATTAATTCAATACGCCGTGTTGTTATGCAGCTGTAACACCTTTTAATAACATTACTAATTGGTGGTGTTTAAAACGACACCTTTGCGCGACACTGGGCACGACCTGAAACGGAGTTGTCCATGACCGACAGTGCAGAGAAGTTCACTCGCCAGACCTTGCTTGAAGTGCGACCCCTGACGCCCAGCCTGTTCACGTTGCGTACGACTCGTGACGCCGGATTCAGGTTTCGCGCCGGCCAGTTCGCCCGTCTGGGCGTGACCAAAGCCGATGGCAGCACGGTTTGGCGTGCCTATTCCATGGTCTCGTCACCGTTCGACGAGTTCCTCGAATTCTTCTCCATTGTGGTGCCCGGCGGGGAGTTCACCAGTGAGCTGAGCCGCTTGCAGCCCGGCGACACCTTGCTCGTGGAACGCCAGGCATTCGGCTACTTGACCCTGGATCGGTTCGTCGATGGCCGTGACCTGTGGCTGTTATCCACAGGGACTGGGGTGGCGCCGTTTCTGTCGATCCTGCAAGACTTCGAGGTGTGGGAGAAATTCGAACGGATCGTTCTGGTGTACAGCGTGCGCGAGGCGCGGGAGCTGGCTTATCTGTCGCTGATTGCCGAGCTGAGCCAACGTGATTACCTGGCTGAGCACGCCCACAAATTGCAGTTCATCCCTACCGTCACCCGCGAAACACATCCAGGCGCGCTGAATGGGCGGATTACCGACCTCATCGAAAGCGGAGAACTGGAGCGGGCAGCTGGCCTGAAACTGAGCGCGGAGCACTCACGGGTCATGTTGTGTGGCAATCCGCAGATGATCGATGACACTCGCGCGCTATTAAAGCAGCGGCAGATGCGCTTGAGCCTGAGCCGCAAGCCTGGCCAGGTCGCGGTAGAAAATTATTGGTAAAAAAAAACGGCACCGTGCAGGTGCCGTTGGCTATTGAGCGCGGGCCTCAGGGCTGGTTGTTCTGTGCCTTGAGCAGGTCACGAATTTCGCCCAGCAGTTCTTCCTCTTTGGTCGGAACCGGCGGCAGGCTAGGCGCCACGGCTTCTTCGCGCTTGAGGCGGTTGATGGCTTTGACGCCCATGAAAATGGCGAAGGCAACGATGATGAAGTCGAGAACGGTCTGGATGAACTTGCCGTAAGCCAGCACTACTGCGGGGGTAGCGCCGTCTGCAGCCTTGAGGGTGACAGCCAGGTCACTGAAGTCCACCCCGCCGATCAGCAGGCCGATTGGAGGCATGATCACGTCGCCGACAAACGACGAAACGATCTTGCCGAAGGCAGCACCGATGATGATACCGACGGCCATGTCGACCACATTGCCTTTGACCGCGAAGGCCTTGAACTCACTTAGCACGCCCATAGGTTATTCCTTGTTACAGATGAGGTTGGTGAACGCAGTGTAAGACAGCCAAGCGCATCTCGCTCGACACACCTGCTTACACAGCTTGCCAGTTATCGACCGGCAGATCCCCCGAAAGTTTACAAAACGCCAGCACCGGCGCACCCGTTCGAGCCCTTTGGAACGCCTGTTGTGCAGCCATCAACGTTGCCTTCAGGAAGGCAGGCAGCACCTTTTCATGAGTGCTGAAACTGACAGATGGATTCTGCTCATTTGATCTGAGTGGGGTTTATAGAGTAAGTCGTCAGATATGCAGCACGTTCGAAGCTATTACGAACGATATAGTTAATTGGGCGAATCGTTGCTTTGTCGTTCATTTACAATTTGAAATATATCTGGCGGCTAATGAGTTAAGGCTTGCGCGATTGATTGTCGGAACTAATGGTTGCAATTGGAGCGAACTGACGGGAAAAGTTATACAGATAGTATTGGTGAGTCCAAGGTGTGTTCAATTGACTGGGTCATTTAGTTGTTTCAGCTCTCTTACAGTTGTTTCGCTACATATACACCCACTTTATTGAAGGCTTTGAAGTGTGTTCAGTACGAGGCGGCGATTGACGACATCACGTCCACCCCCATGTCTGCGTTATCATCGCGGTTTTGCCGGGGGTTCAGATGGCCAAGGCCAAGCGCATGTATGGCTGCACCGAGTGCGGCGCAACCTTTCCCAAATGGGCGGGCCAGTGCGGTGAGTGCGGCGCGTGGAACACCCTGACCGAGACCATGATTGAAAGTGGCGGCGCCACGGCGCCCACCGGTCGCACCGGTTGGGCGGGGCAGCAGGCACAGATCAAGACGCTGGCCGAGGTCAGCATTGAAGAAATTCCGCGTTTCTCCACGGCTTCCGGCGAACTGGACCGTGTGCTCGGCGGCGGTCTGGTCGACGGCTCGGTGGTGTTGATCGGCGGCGATCCAGGCATCGGCAAATCGACGATTCTGTTACAGACCTTGTGCAACCTCGCCAAGAGCATGCCGGCCCTCTACGTCACCGGCGAAGAATCCCAGCAGCAAGTGGCGATGCGCGCCCGCCGCCTCGGCTTGCCGCAGGATCAACTGCGGGTGATGACCGAAACCTGCATCGAAACCATCATCGCCACCGCCCGCCAGGAAAAGCCCAAGGTGATGGTGATCGATTCGATCCAGACGATTTTCACCGAACAACTGCAATCGGCGCCCGGCGGCGTCTCCCAGGTGCGTGAGAGCGCGGCACTGCTGGTGCGTTATGCCAAACAGAGCGGCACGGCGATTTTCCTTGTCGGCCACGTCACCAAGGAAGGCGCGCTCGCCGGCCCTAGGGTTCTCGAGCACATGGTCGACACCGTTTTGTATTTCGAGGGCGAATCGGATGGGCGTCTACGTTTGCTGCGCGCGGTGAAAAACCGTTTCGGGGCGGTCAACGAGTTGGGCGTTTTCGGCATGACTGATAAAGGTTTGAAAGAAGTCTCCAACCCTTCGGCGATTTTTCTCACTCGCGCGCAGGAAGAAGTCCCGGGCAGTGTGGTCATGGCGACGTGGGAAGGCACACGGCCGATGCTGGTAGAAGTGCAGGCGCTGGTCGATGACAGTCATCTGGCCAACCCGCGACGGGTGACGTTGGGTCTGGATCAGAACCGTTTGGCGATGTTGCTCGCGGTTTTGCATCGCCATGGCGGGATTCCGACCCACGATCAGGACGTGTTTCTCAATGTGGTCGGCGGGGTGAAGGTGCTGGAGACGGCGTCTGACCTAGCGCTGATGGCCGCGGTCATGTCGAGTTTGCGTAATCGGCCGTTACCGCATGATTTGTTGGTGTTTGGCGAGGTCGGCCTGTCCGGCGAAGTGCGCCCAGTGCCAAGCGGTCAAGAGCGCTTGAAGGAAGCGGCAAAGCATGGCTTCAAACGGGCGATCGTGCCCAAGGGCAATGCGCCGAAGGAATCCCCGCCGGGCTTGCAGATCATCGCCGTCACCCGCCTCGAACAAGCCCTCGACGCATTGTTTGAGTGAACGCCTGACCTATGGGAGCGAGCCTGCTCGCGAAGGGGCCGTGTCAGTCGGCATCATTGCTCAATGACACACCGTCTTCGCGAGCAGGCTCGCTCCCACAGGGTTTGATGTCGCGCCTAGATTTCGATCAGGGCACCCAGTTCGCGCTCCAGTTCGGCTTCGTCAGCCAGGTTCAGCTCGATCAACCGCCGCAAGCGCTGGATGGATTCCAGGCTGATATGCCGGCAGACAAACCCCAGCTGGCCGTTTTCTTCGTGGGCCAAGTGCACATCCATCTGGATATCGACGTCATCGCTCAAATGAATGTCGACGAGAAAGTCCTGCGACTTGTCCCCTAGCCAGGGTTCCGGCTGTTCGATCAGCAATCCTTTGAGCGACAGATCAATCAGTTTGACCGGCCAGATGTATTCGCCCTGACTCAGCTCGGTTCTGGCATCGAACGCAATACGTTTGAAGCGACGACGGTTGGCTGGGTGCTCGCTCATGGCGCAATCCTCATGAAGGTTCGCTGACTATAGACCGCGAATGCGGGCGCCAGCCAATCGGTAAAGCGTCTAGACCAACGTCGGGGTATGGCCTTTGGCGCCGTAAGCGCTAAACTCGGGGTGGCTGTCTTTCTTGTCCACCCTGGCTGGAATAATAAAATGAAAAATAATAATAGCCTGCTACGCCACTTACCCTGGCTAGTGCTGGCAATCGTAGGAGCGTGCGCCCTGGGCGTAGTGGCATTGCGCCGCGGCGAGGCGATCAACGCCTTGTGGATCGTGGTCGCAGCAGTGGCCATTTATCTGGTTGCTTACCGTTACTACAGTCTGTTCATCGCTAACCATGTGATGCAACTTGATCCGCGTCGGGCCACCCCCGCCGTGCTCAACAACGACGGTCTGGACTATGTGCCGACCAACAAACACATTCTTTTCGGTCACCACTTCGCCGCGATCGCTGGCGCCGGACCTCTGGTCGGCCCGGTTTTGGCCGCGCAGATGGGCTACTTGCCCGGCACGCTCTGGCTGATTGCCGGCGTGGTGCTGGCGGGCGCGGTGCAGGACTTCATGGTTCTGTTCATGTCGACCCGGCGCAACGGCCGTTCCTTGGGCGACATGGTGCGTGAAGAAATGGGCCGCGTGCCCGGCACCATCGCCCTGTTCGGCTGCTTCCTGATCATGATCATCATCCTCGCGGTGCTAGCGCTGATCGTGGTCAAAGCACTGGCGGAGAGCCCATGGGGCATCTTCACCGTGATGGCGACCATCCCGATCGCGATGTTCATGGGCATTTACATGCGCTACATCCGCCCGGGCCGCATTGGCGAAATCTCCGTGGTCGGCGTGTTGCTCCTGCTCGGTTCGATCTGGCTCGGTGGGCAGATTGCCGCTGATCCGGTGTGGGCCAAGGCGTTCACTTTCACCGGCGTGCAGATTACCTGGATGCTGGTCGGTTACGGTTTCGTCGCGGCATCGTTGCCGGTGTGGCTGATTCTGGCGCCGCGCGATTACCTGTCCACGTTCCTCAAGATCGGCACCATCATCGCCTTGGCGATCGGTATTCTGGTGACCATGCCCGAGCTGAAAATGCCGGCGCTGACCCAGTTCGTCGACGGCACTGGCCCTGTGTGGAAGGGCGGTCTGTTCCCGTTCCTGTTCATCACCATCGCCTGCGGTGCGGTTTCCGGTTTCCACGCGCTGATTTCTTCGGGCACTACGCCGAAGCTGCTGGATAACGAAACCAACGCCCGTTACATCGGTTACGGCGGCATGCTGATGGAGTCGTTCGTGGCGATCATGGCCATGGTCGCCGCTTCGGTGATCGAGCCTGGCGTGTACTTCGCCATGAACAGCCCGGCCGCCGTGGTCGGCAGTGATGTCGCTTCGGTTGCGCAAGTGGTCTCCAGCTGGGGCTTTGCGATCACGCCGGAAGCGCTGCAAGCCGTGGCGCATGACATTGGCGAAACCACCATTCTGGCCCGTGCGGGTGGTGCGCCGACCCTGGCGGTCGGTATCGCGCAGATCCTGCACAGTGTCCTGCCGGGTGAAAACACCATGGCGTTCTGGTACCACTTCGCGATCCTGTTCGAAGCGCTGTTCATTCTGACCGCTGTCGACGCCGGTACCCGTGCCGGACGTTTCATGCTGCAGGATCTGCTCGGCTCCTTCGTGCCGGCGCTGAAACGTACCGAATCGTGGACCGCCAACCTGATCGCCACCGCCGGTTGTGTGGCGATGTGGGGCTGGTTGCTGTACCAGGGCGTGATCGATCCACTGGGCGGCATCAACACCTTGTGGCCGCTGTTCGGTATCTCCAACCAGATGCTGGCCGGTATCGCGCTGATGCTCGGCACCGTGGTTCTGATCAAAATGAAGCGTCAGCGCTACATTTGGGTCACTTTGCTGCCGGCCACCTGGCTGCTGATTTGCACTACGACCGCGGGCTTCATCAAACTGTTCGATGCCAACCCGGCGATCGGCTTCCTGTCGCTGGCGAAGAAATACAGCGATGCGCTGGCCAATGGTCAGGTGCTGGCACCGGCAAAAAGCGTCGAGCAGATGCAGCATGTGATCTTCAATGCCTACACCAACGCAACGCTCACCGCGCTGTTCCTGTTCGTGGTCTTCAGTATCCTGTTCTATGCGCTCAAGGTCGGCATCGCCGCTTGGGGCAAAAAAGAGCGTACGGATAAAGAATCGCCATTCCAGGCTCTGCCGGATGCGTAACCAGAGGATTGCAGCATGTTCAATGACCTGAGTCGCCTCGGTAAATACCTCGGTCAGGCCGCGCGCCTGATGGTCGGCATGCCCGACTACGACACCTACGTCGAGCATATGCAAACCAAACACCCGGACAAACCGGTGATGAGCTACGAGATGTTCTTCCGCGAACGTCAGGAAGCCCGTTACGGTGGCAAGGGTGGGCCGAAGTGCTGTTGAGCTGACAGCCTGCGGTTGATGCAATCCCCCCTGTGGGAGCGAGCCTGCTCGCGAATACGGAGTGTCAGTTGATGAATGATTTGACTGGCACACCGCTTTCGCGAGCAGGCTCGCTCCCACAGTTGTTTTTGTGTTGTTCATTCATCTTGTGAAGGAGATCGAGTTTTGTCCTCTCCCATCCCGGTCACGGTCCTCAGCGGTTTCCTCGGCGCCGGCAAGACCACCTTGCTGCGCCATATTCTGAAAGCCGAGCACGGCCTGAAAATCGCCGTAATCGAAAACGAATTCAGCGACGCCGGTATCGACACTCAGTTGCTCGGTGACGAACCGGTGCAAGTCATGACCCTGGCCAACGGCTGCGTCTGCTGCACCATCCACACCGACCTGACCAAAGCCCTGTACTTGCTGCTCGAACGGCTGGACAGCGGCGAGATCGCCTTCGATCGGCTGGTCATCGAGTGCACCGGTCTGGCCGATCCCGCGCCTGTCGCGCAGACATTTTTTATCGACGAAGAACTGCGCGAGCGTTATCTGCTCGACGGCATCATCACCCTGGTCGATGCTGCCCACGCCGACGTGCATCTGAGCCAGACCATCGCTCAGGCGCAGATCGGTTTTGCCGACCGCTTGTTGGTGAGCAAAACCGATCTGGTCGACGAGGCCACGTTCAACGCGTTGAGCGAACGCCTGACGCGGATCAACCGGCGCGCGCCGGTGCGTGTGGTTGATCACGGCAACATCGATCTGGCGGAATTGCTCGATGTCCGCGGCTTCAATCTCAACGCCGACCTTGGCGGCGGCTTGAGCCTGCGCCCGGTGAGCAAAGCGCCGTCGATCGATCGCATTTCCAGTCTGGTGCTGCGCACCGGCCAGCCGCTGGATATCGATCAGCTCAGCGAATTCATGAATGAACTGCTCGAAGAGCACGGCAAGCAATTGCTGCGCTACAAAGGCGTGCTGAGCATTGCCGGCGAAGATCGGCGCTTGGTGTTTCAGGGCGTGTTGAAGCTCTACGGTTTCGACTGGGACACCGAATGGGCCGAGGGCGAGGCGCGGGAAAGCGTAATTGTATTTATTGCCGATGAGTTGCCGGAAGAGAAGATTCGGGCGGGGTTTGCCAGAGTGGCGGCACCGCAAAACTGAATTTGTGGTGGCTGGAAGGGCCTCTTCGCGAGCAGGCTCGCTCCCACAGTGAATTGCATTCCAACTGACAGAATGCGGTCTACTGTGGGAGCGAGCCTGCTCGCGAAGGCGATCTAACCGACAGCAAAATGCTCAAGGTCTGAACCCAGCAATGTTTGCTCAAGATGATCCAAATGCTGATTCATCAGCACTCCAGCCTTGGAAGCATCGCCACGCTCCACTGCCTCAACCAGCGCCTTATGTTCCTGCCACGCGCAACAGCTGTGCGTAGAGCCCGCGCACCGCGCAATCGCCAACGACGTCAGCGGCACCAGGCTGCCAAGAAAATGCGCCAACGGCGCATTCCCCGCCATCTGCGCCAACGTCAGATGAAACTCCCCGGACAAACGAATCGCCGCACCGCGCCGATCTTGGTCAACGGCCTGACGTTCGCGCTCGATCAACCCGCGCAAGCGTTTCAAACCGTCAGCTTGCGGACGCTGGCACGCCAAGCGCACCAAGGTGTTTTCGGTCAGTCGCCGCGCATGCAGAGCCTGCCGCGTCTGCTCCAGATTCGGCGCCGCCACGCGCGGGCGATGGTTGGCCCGCAGCACCACGATGTGTTCATGGGATAACTGCGTCAGCACCCGCCGCACATCTGCACGACTGACGCCGAACATCTCTTTCAAACTGTCTTCGGTAAAACGGCTGTCCGCATCAATGCGCTGTTCGAGAATCGCATCCAGCAAACGCGGATAGAGATCCTCCACCGCTGCCCGCAATCGCGAAAAGGGCAGGGGCGCAGCCGTCGGCTGGGCATGCGAGGGTGAGGCGAAACTGTTCATGGCCTGTCTCCTATGAGGGATCAGCGACTCAAGTGGTCATCCGGAATATTCAGCTCGATGCCCATCCGCTGACCTTCACGCAGAATGTGCCGGCGCATTTCAGCGCTGGCCTGGGCGCTGTTCTTGCTGCGGATCGCACGCACCACGGCTTCGTTTTCGTCGAGGCGTTCAGCGAGGTGTTCCGGTGAGTTGCGCAGCACTTCGGCGCTTTGCTTGAGGGCGTTGCTGGTTTGCTGCACGACGCTCTGGAAGATCGGGTTTGAGGTCAGGGTGAATAATTCTTCGTGGAAGGCGATGTAGGCGCTCACCCCGGCTTCGCTGTCGCCGGCTTCAAGGGCTTCACGCATGTCCATGAGGGTCAGGCGCAACTGGCCGACTTCCTTGCTGCTGATCGACTGCGCGACCAGACCGACGATGAACGGCTCAAGGGTGTAGCGCAGTTGCAGCACGTCTTCGAGACTGGCCCCGGCGACGGCGACGGCGCTGTCGTGGCTCTGGCTGTCGCCGATGTGCGCGTCGAGTACGACCACGCCTTTGCCCGGCATCGAACGCACCAGACCGAGAGTTTCGAGGACGATCACCGCTTCGCGCAGGCTCGGCCGGCTGATGCCCAGTTGTTCGGCCAGTTCGCGCTGGCCCGGCAGCATGTCGCCGGAGCGCCACTGACCCCGGGCCAACGCGGCCCGCAGTTTTTCGACCACTGAGTTGACGACGGTTGATGTGCTTATCACGTGTTGGCTCCATGAGCCGTGCCTGCCAGTCAGCAGGCACGGCGATCAATCAGAATTCTTTGGCCGCCGCTTGGGCGACGTTTTTTCGCGGCTGAAAGCTATAGCCCTGTTCGCCGTTGAGCACCTTGTTCGCCCGCTGCACGTCGATGTCCTTCTCCCAACGAGCGATGGCCACGGTGGCGACGCAGTTGCCGATCAGGTTGGTCAGCGCCCGGCCGATGCCCATGAACCAGTCCACCGCCAGCACAAGTACCAGACCGACTACCGGGATCGCCGGAATTGCCGTCAGCGTCGCCGCCAGAATCACCAGTGCCGAACCGGGAATACCGTGGGCACCTTTGGAGGTGATCAGCGACACCAGCAGAATCGTCAGCAGATCGGTCATGGCCAGCGGTGTGCCGGTGGCGTTGGCGATGAATACGATGGCCAGCGTCAGGTAGATCGAAAAACCGTCGAGGTTGAACGAGTAGCCGGTCGGAATCACCAAACCGACGGTCGAGCTGCCGATGCCGAGGTGTTCGAGTTTGCGCATGATCTGTGGCAACACGGCGTCGGACGAGGCGGTGCCCATGACGATCAGCAGCTCTTCACGCAGGTACTTGAGCAGTGGCCACAGACGCAGGCCCGAGGCGCGCATCACGACGCCGAGAATCACGCTGACGAAAGCCATACAGGTCAGGTAGAACAAGCCGACCAGACTGCCCAAGTGTTGCAGCGAATCGAGGCCATACTTGCTGGTAGTAAACGCGATGGCGCCGAACACGCCGATTGGCGCCAGACGCACGATCATGCCCATGATGCGGAAGATCACATGGCTCAGCTCGTTGATCAGTCGCGAGATCCCGGAGGCCGCTTCACCGACCAGATTCAACGCGCTGCCGAACAGCACTGAAAACAGCAGCACTTGCAGAATGTTGTTGTCGGCGAAGGCGCCGATCACCGAGGTCGGGATCAGGTCCATCAGGAATTGCGTGGTGGTGTGCATGTGTTGGCTGCGTTCGGCCAGGTCACCCATGTCGGCCGCAGACAATTGCTCCAGGTGGATATTCGCGCCGCTGCCGATCCCGGTGCTGAAGGCGAAGACCAGACCGATCACCAGTGCGATGGTGGTCAACACTTCAAAGTAGATCACCGATTTGAGGCCGATGCGCCCAACCTTCTTCAGATCGCCGGCACCGCTGATTCCACTGACCACCACGCAGAACACGATGAGGCCGATGAGCATCTTGATCAGTTTGATGAAGCCGTCGCCGAGCGGTTTGAGCTGGGCCGAGTATTCAGGAAGGGTCAGCCCGCAGACGATGCCGAGCACCAGTCCGAGAACCACTTGGAGGAAGATTGATCGCGAGCACCATCTGAGCATGGGAGGAATCCTGGTCGGTGTCCTGGCTGCCGAGCGCGTTGAGCGCATCAGATTCAGGACTTAATTATTGTGGTCTTACCGGTATGTCCAGTGCAGGCGCAGTCTAGGCGCTGAATTTCCATGGTCGCAAGTGAAAAATGACGAATCGGCATGACCGGTCTGACCAGTTGTGCGGCAGGTCCCATTCTTGAGCGGTTCAGGCGTTTGAAAATAATTGCGGGCGAAAAAAAACCGGCCAATCACTTGGCCGGTTTTTCATGCTGCGGGTTTAACGTCGCAATTAAGCGCCGTACACCGGCAGTTTCTTGCAGATGGCTTTGACTTTCTCACGAACGGCGTCGATCACCGCCTCGTTGTTCAGGTCAGCCAGGATGTCGCAGATCCAGCCGGCCAGCTCTTTGCACTCGGCTTGCTTGAAGCCGCGAGTGGTCACAGCCGGAGTACCGAAGCGCAGGCCGGAGGTGACGAACGGCGAGCGTGGATCGTTTGGCACGGAGTTCTTGTTCACGGTGATGAACGCTTTGCCCAGAGCGGCGTCGGCGTCTTTACCGGAGATGTCCTGCTTGATCAGCGACAGCAGGAACAGGTGGTTTTTGGTACCACCGGACACCACGTCGAAACCACGTTCGATGAACACTTCGGCCATGGCCTGGGCGTTCAGCACGACTTGCTCCTGGTAGGCCTTGAACTCAGGCTGCAGCGCTTCCTTGAAGCAGATCGCCTTGGCAGCGATCACGTGCTCCAGCGGGCCACCCTGGGCGCCCGGGAATACCGCGGAGTTCAGCTTCTTCTCGATGTCAGCATTGGCGCGCGCCAGGATCAGGCCGCCACGTGGACCGCGCAGGGTCTTGTGCGTGGTGGTGGTCACGACGTCAGCGAAAGGCACCGGGTTCGGGTAGACGCCCGCGGCGACCAGACCGGCCACGTGAGCCATGTCGACGAACAGGTAAGCGCCAACCTTGTCAGCGATGGCACGGAAGCGTGGGAAGTCGAGAATCTGCGAGTAGGCAGAGAAACCAGCCACGATCATTTTCGGCTTGTGCTCAACTGCCAGACGCTCGACTTCGTCGTAGTCGATCAGGCCGTTGGCGTCGATGCCGTATTGAACCGCGTTGTACAGCTTGCCGGAGGAGGAAACGCTGGCGCCGTGGGTCAGGTGACCGCCGTGGGCCAGGCTCATGCCCAGAATGGTGTCGCCACCTTGCAGCAGGGCCAGGTAAACAGCAGCGTTGGCTTGCGAACCGGCGTGCGGCTGAACGTTGGCGTAATCGGCGCCGAACAGCTCTTTGGCGCGGTCGATGGCCAGTTGCTCAACGATGTCGACGTACTCGCAACCACCGTAGTAACGCTTGCCTGGGTAGCCTTCAGCGTACTTGTTGGTCAGGACCGAGCCTTGAGCTTCCATCACCGCTGGGCTGGTGTAGTTTTCCGAAGCGATCAGCTCAATGTGTTCTTCCTGGCGCTGAGCTTCTTGCTCCATGGCGGCAAAAAGGTCGGCGTCGTACTTGGCAATAGTCAAATCACGGCTGAACATGGCGGTCCTCAAGGATCGGGGGCAGAAAAGGGAGGCATTCTAACCCAACCGCTTTTAGAACGGCTATGAAACACAATCAGGTTGTGGATAAGCGGGCTTCAAGCAGCAAGCCACAAGCGGCAAGTAAAAGCCGATTCGCGCTTGTTCGTCGCTTGCTACTTGAAGCTTGCAGCTTTCTTCATGTTTGATTGATCGGAGCTGTTAGCTCCGTCAATCAAACATGAAGAGCGCATCATTACTGAACTGCGCCTCAAACCGGCTCGCCGGCATCGGCCGTCCGAACAGATACCCCTGAACCTCATCGCAGCCATGCTCACGCAGGAAGTCCAGTTGCTCATGGGTTTCCACGCCCTCGGCGATCACCGCCAGATTCAGGCTGTGCGCCATGGCGATGATCGCCCGGGCGATCTGCGCATCCTGCTCACCCGACGGCAGACCGTCGACAAACGTGCGGTCGATCTTCAGCACGTCGATCGGGAATTGCTTGAGGTAGTTCAGCGATGAATAACCCGTGCCAAAGTCATCGACCGCAATGCTCAGGCCGAGGTTTTTCAACCCGGCGAGAATCTGCATGGCCTCGCTGACTTCGCGCATCAAAATACTTTCGGTCAGCTCCAGTTCCAGACACGCCGGCGGCAGGCCGGTTTCGCGCAGGATCGTGGCGATCCGCGTGCCGAGCTGGCCGTCGGAGAATTGCCGCGCCGAGATGTTCACCGACACCTTCGGCACGCGCACGCGATTCTGGTGCCAGGTCTTCAATTGGCGACAGGCCTCGCTGATCACCCAGTCGCCGACGTCCACCACCAGCCCGAGTTCTTCCAGCACTGGAATGAAATCCCCTGGCGGCACCAGCCCGCGACGCGGATGACGCCAGCGCAGCAACGCTTCAGCGCCGGTCAAGCGTTTGCCGTCGCCACTGAATTGCGGCTGGTAATACAGGACGAATTCGTTCTGCTCCAGGGCGTGGCGCAAGTCGCTTTCCAGCTCCAGACGCTCCAGTGCACTGGCGTTCATGTCGGCCTGATAGAACTGGAAATTGTTCTTGCCGCGCTCCTTGGCGTGGTACATCGCGGTGTCGGCGTTCTTCATCAACTGGCTGAGTTCGTTGCCGTCCTGCGGACTCAGGGCGATGCCGATACTGGCGGTAACGAAGAACTCGCGGCCCTCGAGCACGAATGGGCGCACCAGACTGGCAAGAATCTGCTCGGCGACATGAATCGCCCGGTTCAGCGCCAGTTCACGGCTGGAGCGATGTTGCAACAGCAAGGTGAATTCATCGCCGCCCATGCGCGCCACGGTGTCGTCATCGCCGACGCAGGCCAGCAGGCGCGTGGCCATGTCTTTCAACATGCGGTCGCCCGCAGCGTGGCCGAGGGAGTCGTTGATGGGTTTGAAGCGGTCGAGGTCGAGGAACATCAGCACCACCCACGACTTCTGCCGCTCGGCCGATTGCAGCGCGGTGTGCAGGCGATCCTGGAACAGCGTGCGGTTCGGCAAATGCGTGAGGGCGTCGTAGTAGGCGAGGCGGTGAATGCGCTGCTCGCTGGCCTTGCGCTCGCTGATGTCGCTGAAGAAGCACACGTAACTGGCCAGATCGCCTTCGTCGTCGAGTACGGCGGTGATGCCGACCCACGCCGGATAATGCTCGCCATTACGCCGCTTCATCCAGACTTCACCCTCCCAGGTGTTGTGCTGGTGCAATTGCTTGAGCACATAGCGCAGGTGCGCGTCCTGTTGCTCATCGACGGTGAGCATGTTCGGCAACTGGTCGAGCACTTCGCTGACCGCGTAACCGCTGACGCGGCTGAAGGCTTCGTTGGCCTGAACGATGTAGCCGGCCGGGTCGGTGATCAGAATCGCCGATGTCGAATGTTCAAATACTGTGGCCGCCATGCGCAGGTCTTTTTCGGCGCGGCGCTGCTGACTAATGTCGCGACCGACGCCAAGCACACCTTCGAACGCGCCATGTTCGTCCCACACCAGCACCAGACGCAGCTCGATCGGAATTTTGCGACCATCGGCGCGCAAGCAGTCGAACAAAAACAGTTGCGTCTGCACCTGGCTGCGCAAAATGGCCAATTGCTCGGGTTTGTCCAACGATTTGCTGACCCGATCCATCAGCGTGTAGATACCACTCAGTTGCTGCGGGTTGGCGATGGTCGATTGCCAGCCGTTCTGGAAAATCCACTCAGCGTCGTAACCCAGCACGGCTTGCACCGACGGGCTGACATAGTTCAGCGAGAGCTTGCTGTCGGTGGAGAAAATCACGTCGCTGATGCTTTCAGCGAGCATGCGATAGCGCTGTTCGCTGTCGCGCAGGGATTCGCTGGCTTCGATCTGCTCGGTGATGTCCTTGGCCACGCCAATGATCCGTGTGACCTGATCGTGCTTGTCGCGGGCCAGTGCCTGTTCACGGATATCGAAGCGCCGCCACTTGCCATCGCGATGACGGAAACGCAGTTGGCATTGCAGTAACTGGCTGTAACCGGCGTGACGCTGCATCTGGCGCGAGCGGTGGTAGTAATCAGCGTCTTCCGGGTGGAGAAGGATTTCCCAGAAATACTCGCCCATCTGGTGCAGTTCGGTGCGGTTGTAGCCGAGGGTCTGACCGAGATGGTGGTTGCTGAAAATCATCCGCTGGCTGATCACGTCCTGCACATACAGATGATCCGGCACGGTGCGCACCACGTCCGACCAGAAACCTTCGCGCTCCAGCAACGACAGTTCGATCAGCTTGCGGCTGGTGATGTCGTTGATGCTGAGGATCACCGCTTTGTAATCGTGATGCTCCTGCGGCAGACGCAGCACCATCCACAGGTGTTGGTCACGGCCATTGATGTCCGGCAGTTTGATTTCCAGTTCCAGCTGGTTTTGCTGCTGCAGTACGGCGTCGAGCACCTGATTGCCGATGGCGCAGTGGCGGTGCGGATGGCCGTCGATCAGCAGTTGCCAGGCGTCCTCACAGGAATTGACGTTGAGCAGTTGCAGCGCGACCTGATTGACCTCGGTGATGCGCAGTTCCTGCAGCAGTTGCTGACGTTGCGCTGGTTGATCGAGCCAGGCCTTGAGCTGATCGCTGGTCTGGATCTGTGCCTTGTCGAATGTTTGCTTGAGGCCCGACAAGTCGAGCACGCACAACGCCACACCAGTGCCTTCGAAGATGTCCTGATAACGCCGGCGCCCTTCATGCAACTGGCGCTGACGGCGGCGCATGTTCAACAGCGCAATCACCGGCAGCATCGAGAACGCCAGACCGAGCAAGCATTTGCCGATGAATGCCGGCAGCAATTCTTCGAGGACGCGCTGACGGTCGAACAGGCCGCGCAGTTGCCAGTCGCTGCTGCTCAGCGGCACGGTCAGCACGGTGTTGGCCAGATCGTCCGGGCTCAGCACGCCGGGCTTGGCCGAGGACAAGGCTTCGTCGCGGCTGACGATCTGATGGTTGACGCGGTTTTCCACCAGCCACAGTGGACGCAGGCCAGTCTCGCTTTGTTTGGTCAGTTCGTCGAAAAACGTTGGGGTCAGGCGCAAGGCCCAATAGCCGCGGGTACTGCCGCTGGCCTGATGCAGCAAAAGGTGCACCATGGAGCCGTCATCGGCATTGCTGAAGTAGTGCGCCTGGGAGCGGCTGCGGCGAACCAGTTCGGTGAGGTAATCGGCGTCGTTGCTGTCCGCGGCGCTGTCGCTGAGAATCCGCCCGGAAGGACTGAGCAGCGCCATGCTGCGCAGATCAGGCAGCGACCGCTGGAGTTTGCGCAGCAAGGCCTGCTGTTCGTCGGCTGACTGCGGCTGCTCGACGATCGGTAGCAGGTTGAGGGCGATTTGCGCATTCAGCGCCATGTTCAGGCTGACCTGCGAGGCGAGGTCGGCGGTGTAGTCGATGGTGTACTGGCGCTGGTTTTTCTGGGTTTCGCGCAGTTGATCGAGCAGTTGCCAGAACAGCAAGGCCAGCAGCAACAACACCAATGTCGCCAGCGCACCCTTTAATGTTCCGCGCAGGGGCGAGCCGTTCGCCGGGTTGGACGCGCTCACGGAAGCTGGCGGGGTAACGTTGGACAAGCTGTAATCCTGCGGTTTGGCTGGACTGGCGCGACGTGCACTATATGCCGGACGCCCAGAGGGCGGCTAGCATGCCTTGAGTTGTGGCGAAGTGCCAGCCCCGCTCGGCTGGACTGCCACCGGTCATTCAGGTAGCTTTGCCGGTTACGCGGGAGCGTTCCAGCTCCTAGACTCAGACTTTTTCAGCGCGCACGCATTGATAACCATCAAGTGAACGACGCGCATGGTCTGGCCGGGCTTCGCCTGCGCTGCAATCATTCATCTGTCACTGACCCAAGGTTCTCCATGGCTCAATACGTCTTCACCATGCATCGGCTGGGCAAAGTTGTTCCGCCGAAGCGGGAAATCCTCAAAAACATTTCGCTGTCCTTCTTCCCGGGCGCCAAGATCGGCGTACTCGGCCTCAACGGTTCGGGTAAGTCCACGCTGCTGAAAATCATGGCGGGCGTCGACACCGAGTTCGAAGGCGAAGCCCGTCCGATGCCGGACCTCAATATCGGTTATCTGCCGCAAGAGCCACAACTTGATCCGACCAAGACTGTGCGTGAAGTGGTCGAGGAAGCGGTCAGCGTGATCAAGGATGCGCAAGCGCGTCTGGACGAGGTCTACGCGGCCTACGCCGACCCGGATGCCGACTTCGACAAACTGGCTGCTGAGCAGGCCAAGCTCGAAGCGATCCTGCAAGCCAGCGACGGTCACAACCTTGAGCGCCAACTGGAAGTCGCCGCCGATGCGCTGCGTCTGCCAGCGTGGGACGCGAAAGTGGAACACCTTTCGGGTGGTGAAAAACGTCGTGTGGCCCTGTGCCGTCTGCTGCTGTCCGCGCCGGACATGCTGCTGCTCGACGAACCAACCAACCACTTGGACGCCGATTCCGTAGCGTGGCTGGAGCACTTCCTGCACGACTTCCCGGGCACCGTGGTAGCGATCACGCACGACCGGTACTTCCTCGACAACGTCGCCGGCTGGATCCTCGAACTCGACCGCGGCGCGGGCATTCCGTACGAAGGCAACTACTCGGGTTGGCTTGAAGCCAAGTCCGATCGTCTGGCCGCCGAATCCAAGCAGCAGTCGGCCCACGAAAAAGCCATGAAAGAAGAACTGGAGTGGGTGCGCAAAGGCGCGAAAGCCCGCCAGTCGAAATCCAAGGCTCGTCTGCAACGCTTCGAAGAAATGCAATCGCAGGAATTCCAGAAGCGCAGCGAAACCAACGAGATCTACATTCCGGCCGGTCCGCGCCTGGGTGACAAGGTCATCGAATTCAAAAACGTCACCAAGGGCTACGGCGATCGCGTGTTGATCGACAACCTGTCGTTCGCGATGCCGAAGGGCGCCATCGTCGGCGTGATCGGTGGTAACGGCGCCGGTAAATCGACCCTGTTCCGCATGCTGATGGGCAAGGAACAACCGGATTCGGGCAGCATCGAAGTCGGCGAAACCGTGCAACTGGCCTGCGTCGATCAGAGCCGTGACGACCTGGACGGCAGCAAGACTGTGTTCCAGCAGATCTCCGACGGTTCCGACCAGATTCGCATCGGTAATTACGAGATCCCGTCGCGTACCTACGTCGGTCGCTTCAACTTCAAGGGCGGCGATCAGCAGAAGTTCGTCAAGGATCTGTCCGGTGGTGAGCGCGGTCGTCTGCACCTGGCGTTGACTCTGAAGGAGGGTGGCAACGTCCTGCTGCTCGACGAACCGTCCAACGACCTCGACGTTGAAACCCTGCGTTCCCTGGAAGAAGCCCTGCTGGACTTCCCGGGCGCCGCCATTGTGATCTCTCACGATCGGTGGTTCCTTGACCGCGTGGCGACCCACATCCTGGCGTACGAAGACGATTCGCAAGCGATCTTCTTCGAAGGCAACTACACCGAGTACGAAGCGGATCGCAAGAAACGCCTCGGCGAAGCGGCTGCCCAGCCACACCGCGTACGTCACAAGAAACTGGCCTGATATCGGGTTGGTTGCAGGAAAAGCGGAGCCTTCGGGCTCCGTTTTTTTTGCCCGGTTTTTTTCAGACAGACAGTGGTGACCCCTTCGCGAGCAGGCTCGCTCCCGCATTTGAAATGCATTCCCCTGTGGGAGCGAGCCTGCTCGCGAAAGCGGAATAATTGTTGGTGCAAATCTTGGAATGGAATTCACCATTCAGGTGCAAAACACACCAAAAAATCGCCCTGATTTATATCCTGTGCACCATTTAATTTCATAACTGCGACATTTTGCTCTGTTCCTGTGCGTATTTCGTTTGTTACAGTCCGGCCCAATCTCTTCCAACGACAATAAATTTGCCGAGACTTTTTCCATGATCGAATCCGTCGAATCCTTCCTTGCCCGTCTGAAACAACGCGACCCGGATCAACCCGAATTTCATCAGGCTGTCGAAGAAGTGTTGCGCAGTCTGTGGCCGTTTCTCGAAGCCAATCCGCATTACCTGACCTCGGGGATTCTGGAGCGTATTTGCGAGCCGGAGCGGGCGGTGGTGTTTCGGGTGTCGTGGGTCGACGATCAGGGCAAGGTCCAGGTCAATCGCGGTTTCCGCATCCAGATGAACAGCGCCATCGGCCCGTACAAGGGCGGCTTGCGGTTCCATCCTTCGGTGAACATGGGCGTGCTGAAATTCCTCGCCTTCGAACAGACCTTCAAAAATTCGCTGACCTCGTTGCCCATGGGCGGCGGCAAGGGCGGTTCTGATTTCGATCCGAAGGGCAAAAGCGACGCCGAAGTCATGCGTTTCTGCCAAGCGTTCATGAGCGAGTTGTATCGCCACATCGGCGCCGACGTTGACGTGCCGGCCGGAGATATCGGCGTTGGTGCGCGCGAGATCGGCTTCCTCTTTGGCCAGTACAAACGTCTGAGCAACCAGTTCACCAGCGTGCTGACCGGCAAAGGCATGAGCTACGGCGGCAGCCTGATTCGTCCGGAAGCCACCGGTTTCGGCTGTGTGTATTTCGCGGAGGAAATGCTCAAGCGTCGCGAGCAGACCGTCGAAGGCAAACGCGTGGCGATCTCCGGCTCCGGCAACGTCGCGCAATACGCCGCGCGCAAGGTGATGGATCTGGGCGGCAAGGTGATTTCCCTGTCCGACTCCGAAGGCACGCTGTATTGCGAGGCGGGCCTGAGCGAGGAACAGTGGTCGGCGCTGCTGGAACTGAAAAACGTCAAACGCGGACGCATCAGCGAACTGGCGACAGCGTTCGGTCTGGAATTCCGCGCCGGTCAGTTGCCGTGGTCGCTGCCGTGCGACATCGCGCTGCCGTGCGCCACGCAGAACGAACTCGACGCCGAATCTGCCCGCACGTTGTTGCGCAATGGCTGTGTGTGCGTGGCCGAAGGCGCGAACATGCCGACCACGCTGGAGGCTGTGGATATCTTTATCGAGGCCGGCATTCTGTTCGCCCCGGGCAAGGCATCCAACGCCGGCGGCGTGGCGGTGAGTGGTCTGGAGATGTCGCAGAACGCCATGCGTCTGCTGTGGACGGCGGGCGAGGTGGACAGCAAGCTGCACGCGATCATGCAGTCGATCCACCACGCTTGTGTGCATTACGGCGAAGAGAACGGGCGGATCAACTACGTCAAGGGCGCGAACGTCGCCGGCTTCGTCAAAGTCGCCGACGCGATGTTGGCGCAGGGCGTGGTTTAAGCCGGTTCGATGCGGATCACCTCGATCACTTGATCGCCGGCGGGGCGCTGCCACAGCACCTCGTCGTTGAGTCGGGCGCCAAGCAGCGCCCGGCCCAGCGGTGAAGCCCAATTGATCAGGTCGTTGTTTGCATCGGCCTGATCCTCGCCGACCAGTTGCACGCGACGTTCGGCGTCGTGTTCATCGGCATAGGTCACCCAACTGCCAATTTGCACTTTGTCTCTGGACGTTGCCGCGACGGCGACTTGCGCGCTGCTCAGGCGCTGATTGAAATAACGCAGATCCCTTTGCAGATCCGCCTGCCGTTGCTTGTCGGCCTGCTCGCCTTTGGCGGTTTGCTCGGCATGCAGGCTTTGCAGCTCGGCGACTTTCGCCTGCAACTGCGCCAGCCCCTGCGGCGTGACGTAATTGGGTTGCTCACTGACCTGCCGTTCGACGGGTTGATCGGCTTGTGCGGCGGCGTTGTCTTCGTTGACGAATGCGCGACTCATGGTGTCCTCCTCGTATGAGGTTTGGGCCATGCTCGCAGGCATTTGGTTTCACTGGATGTCTGGGAGCGACCTAGGGTGAGCGATAAGCCCGCCCGACGTCCTGATCTTTCTGTTGCTGCCAGGCGCGCTCGCGTTCGTCCCAATGCTCGTTGCGATAGTCTTGGCGATCCTTGTTTTCCAGCATCGCCTGACATTGGCGGAAACCGTCGGTCCAGCCGTCAGCGTATTGCTTGTCCTTAAGATAGCGCGGCACGTTCTTGCGAAATTCGCCGCTGATCGAGCCGGCAGCCTGGCGGCCGCTGACACAACCGTCATCGAAACCATCGGCGAAGGCCGGTGGATAACCCTTGGCGATCAAATCGTCATGAGTGGTCTGGCAACCGCCCAGCAACAGCACAATCCCCAGTAATCCTGCACACCGCCACATCGCACTCTCCCGAGCCGGTTGTCCGGCTTATGGGGAAAGTCTAGAAGGGGATTCATGAGACGGCTGTCGAAGGCGAGTGAAAAATCCATTAACACCGCAAATCCAAATGTGGGAGCGAGCAGGCTCGCTCCCACAGGGGATGTGCTGTGTTCGGGATCAGTAGTGATACCACTTCACTTCAAGCATGACTTCGGTTTCAGGCGTAGCTAGGTGGCTGAACTCACGCTGCGCACTCAGGCGCAAACCAAGATTGCGCGACAACTCCCACTGCTGATTCAGGCTCAAACTGCGCCGCACTTCGCCATTGAAGAAGTAATCGCCCTTGGCTTCCAGGCTGAGATTGCCCAGCGGGTTTTTCCACAGCACGCCGGTATTGAAGCCGCCTGCGGGAGAAACGAACTCGGCGAAGTCATTGTTGTGTTCAACCCGCACGGTGCCGAGGGCAAACCCCAGCACATCGTCGCCCAGCGCCCACGTGCCGCCACCGCCGCCATTCACATGGCTGACCAGCGTTTCGTCATCGTGTTTGCCCGGTACCCGCTCAAGGCCACCGGTAACTTGCCACGACAGCGGCTGCAATAACTCATTGCGCGGCGTCAGCGAACGAATCGTCGCCAGATCCAGTTGCTGGAACTGCCAGTGATTGCCTTCGTACTGACGCAACTTCATCTGCAAGATCTCGATCTGCGCGCCGAGCGGGAAGCTTTCGGCGTTGTCGTTGAGGTCGTGATAGGCCATGCGCAAACCGTATTCACCAAACGCGCGATCACCACGGGTGCCGAGACCGGCCTGCCAGGTGCGCGATTCGTGGCCGTCTTCAGGCAAGCCCGGTTGCGGGATATCCAGCTCAGGCGCGGGGTTCTTGTTGATCGCCCGCAGCAGTTCGAAACTGCGTTGCGCCCGTTGCGGATCACGTTCCTGGCCGTTGGCGCGATAACGCTCCAGACGATACGCCGCATCGATGATCAACGCCTGGCGGTCGCGGGGCAGGGCTTTGAAGGTCGGATCTTGCAATACCTGTTGATCGGCGCTGACTTTCAGCACCCATTGCTGTTCGTCACTGTTGAGCGGCTCGGCACGGCTGAGCAACTCACGCTCGCGGGACGGGCGATATTGGATGCTTTCCACCAGCCCGGCTTCTTTTACCGCTTTAACCGTGTCGGTGGGGATGGCGGTCAGCGGGAATTGCTCGGTCAGACGCAGGCTCGGCCGCGCGACTTGCAGCAGTTCGAGCAAACGGTACGAGCAGTTTTCATCGAAGAAGAAATAGTCGAACTGAATCTGCTTCAATTCCCACACATGTTCGACCATGCGCGCGGTTTCTTCCTGGGTCAGATTGAGCCGGTATTCCCACAGGTCGCGGTTTTCCAGGCTGCGGTATTCGGAGAGTTTTTCCTGATACGGCACCAGCGCGAACAGCCCCGGATAGCCGCCCATCAAGCCTTTCCAGGCATACAGAATGCTGTTGTCCGAGCCTTCGATGTAGGCGCCGAAGTTGATCGCGTAACTGAGCAGCGAGGTCTTGTCGGCCTGCACGTCAGCTTGGTCGATGCGCAGCAGAGTGTGGCCGAACATCGATGACGGACTGTTCAAATAAGCCGCCGGGAAGATCATCACCGCGCTGTGCGGCGAGACGTCCTTGATCCACTTTTTGTAATCGGCGCACTCGGGCGTCGGTAGGTCGGTCAGGTTCAGTTGCGCTTTCAGCCAACGGGTGCGGGCCGGGTAAACGCATTGGGCATGTTGCTCGCCGAGGCTGACCGGGGCGTACAGCGCTTGTACAGTCGCCGCCAGTTCGTGATCGGGATGTTCATTGCCGTCGGGCGCGAGAAAGAATTTCTTGTCGCTGACATAGCTGCGCCAGCCGCCAAGCTTGGCGGTTTCGTAGTGACCGAGGGAAATCCAGAAGCGGTCGTTGGCCAGTTGCTGCAAACGTTGAGGGTCGATGTTTGGCGCGGCGGACAGCGGGGCGCAGACACAGAGCGCCAGCCAGGCAAGGCGTTTGAGCATAGTCGGCAACTTGAACAGGAAAGAAATAAAAGACCCAAAGAGGGACGGGCCAAAAAAATAAAACCCGCTTCCCGAAAGAAGCGGGCGGGGTCGAGCTTAAGCCTGAGTTGCGTACTTGGCCAGACGAGGATCCGATTTCAGTACAGCCAGGGTGTTGGTATGCACGTCTTCAGCGGTCACGTCAGCTTTGCTGAAGATCTGCTGGAAGTGCTCGTGAGTCACGGCAGCGAAATGCGCGCGATCTTCCGGCGCCACGCCCAGTACCACGGCGTAAGTCGTCAGCGCTTCGCCGTTGCCTTTGGCCATGTCTTCCGACAGCTCGTTCATCATGCCATTCATGGCAAACCAGGATTTGCCGCCATAGGTCAGCGAAGCGTTGGTCGAGCAGCCGTTGGTGCCGGACGTCATACCGAACGTCGCGTTACCGGAAGTGCCGTTGGTGGTGGAAGCGAGGAAGTGAGCAGGGGTGCCACGCTGACCTTCGAACAGCATGTTGCCCCAACCGCAATCCGGGCCGCCTGGAGCTTGCGCCATTGCGTTGATGGATACAGCGGTGAAGAGAGTACCGAGAAGAATCCGTTTCATAGCTTTGTTCTCTTTGTGTGCATACCAATGGACAGGGTTCTGGCCCCCCAAGCTCTGTACGAGACAGATCAAAACGAAGCCAGTGGGCCGGTATTAGTTCCAGCCGCGCAGTTTGGAGTTTAGGCACGTTCCAGGGGTTCCGTGAGTTTTTGCAAAATATTTGGAATAAACCCCGGTTTCCGGGGGCGCGCCGCAGGGTTGGCCGGTTGTCTATGCTTTGTCACATGGCGCGCCTTGCCAGTGGGGCACGGGCAGCGCCAGAATGCCGCTATCTGCCCCGCCTGATTGTTAAGGAAGCCCGATGCCTGATCCTGTTGCTGCCAGCTTGCGTCTTGCGCCCGAAGCGCTGACCCGTCCGTTTTCCGCTGAACAGTTCAGCTTCACTACCACCAATGATCTGGAGCCCTTTCGCGGTGTGCTCGGCCAGGAACGCGCGGTCGAAGCCTTGCAGTTCGGTGTGGCGATGCCACGCCCCGGTTACAACGTCTTTGTCATGGGCGAGCCCGGCACCGGCCGGTTCTCGTTCGTCAAACGCTACCTGAAGGCCGAAGGCAAACGCCTGCAGACCCCGGCGGACTGGGTCTATGTGAACAATTTCGATGAGCCGCGCGAGCCGCGTGCACTGGAATTGCCTTCGGGCACTGCCGGCGCGTTCATCGGTGACATCAACGGCTTGATCGACAACCTGCTGGCAACATTCCCAGCGGTGTTCGAGCATCCGTCCTACCAGCAGAAGAAAAGCGCCATCGACCGCGCCTTCAACCAGCGCTATGACAAGGCCCTCGACATCATCGAGCGGCTGGCCCTGGAAAAAGACGTCGCCCTGTATCGCGACAGCAGCAACATCGCCTTCACGCCGATGCTCGACGGCAAGGCGCTGGACGAAGCCGAATTCGCCCAGTTGCCGGAAGCCGATCGTGATCGTTTCCACGAGGACATCTCCGGTCTCGAAGAGCGCCTGAACGAAGAACTCGCCAGCCTGCCGCAATGGAAACGCGAGTCGAACAATCAACTGCGTGCGCTCAACGAAGAAACCATCACGTTGGCGCTGCAGCCGTTGCTGTCGCCGCTGTCAGAGAAGTACGCCGAGAACGCTGCGGTGTGCGGTTACCTGCAAGCCATGCAGGTGTACTTGCTGAAAACTGTGGTCGAGCAACTGGTCGACGACAGCAAGACCGACGCCGTGGCGCGCAAGCTGCTGGAAGAGCAGTACGCACCGAGTCTGGTGGTCGGTCATCCGTCCAGCGGCGGTGCGCCGGTGGTGTTCGAACCGCACCCGACATACGAAAACCTCTTCGGCCGTATCGAATACACCACCGATCAGGGCGCGCTCTACACCACGTATCGGCAGTTGCGTCCGGGGGCCTTGCACCGTGCCAATGGCGGCTTCCTGATTCTCGAAGCGGAGAAAATGCTCAGCGAGCCGTTCGTGTGGGATGCGCTGAAACGCGCCCTGCAATCGCGCAAGCTGAAAATGGAATCGCCGCTCGGTGAGATGGGCCGCTTTGCGACGGTGACCCTCAACCCGCAGCACATTCCGTTGCAGGTCAAAGTCATCATCATCGGCGCGCGGTCGCTGTATTACACGCTGCAGGATCTCGATCCGGACTTCCAGGAGATGTTCCGCGTTCTGGTTGATTTCGACGAAGACATCCCGATGGTCGACGAGAGCCTGGAGCAGTTTGCCCAGCTGTTGAAAACCCGCACCTCGGAAGAAGGCATGGCGCCGCTGACCGCCGATGCGGTGGCGCGTCTGGCGACTTACAGCGCACGACTGGCCGAGCATCAGGGGCGTTTGTCGGCGCGCATTGGCGATCTGTTCCAACTGGTCAGCGAGGCGGATTTCATCCGGCATCTGGCCGGCGATGAAATGACCGATGCGGGGCACATCGAACGTGCCTTGAAAGCCAAAGCCACGCGCACTGGACGTGTGTCGGCGCGGATTCTCGACGACATGCTCGCCGGGATCATCCTGATCGACACCGATGGTGCAGCGGTCGGCAAGTGCAACGGCCTGACCGTGCTCGAAGTCGGCGACTCGGCGTTCGGTGTGCCGGCGCGGATTTCCGCCACGGTGTACCCCGGCGGCAGCGGCATCGTCGACATTGAGCGTGAGGTTAATCTCGGCCAGCCGATCCACTCCAAAGGTGTGATGATCCTCACCGGGTATCTGGGCAGCCGTTACGCTCAGGAATTCCCGTTGGCGATTTCCGCGAGCATCGCCCTGGAGCAATCCTACGGTTACGTTGATGGCGACAGTGCGTCGCTGGGCGAGGCGTGCACGCTGATTTCGGCGCTGTCGAAAACCCCGCTCAAGCAGTGCTTTGCAATCACTGGTTCGATCAACCAGTTCGGTGAAGTGCAGGCGGTGGGCGGGGTCAACGAGAAGATCGAAGGCTTCTTCCGTCTCTGCGAAGCACGCGGGCTGACCGGAGAGCAGGGCGCAATCATTCCACAGGCCAACGTCGCTACGCTGATGCTCGATGAGAAAGTGCTGGCGGCGGTGCGCGCCGGGCAGTTCCACGTTTATGCGGTGCGTCAGGCGGATGAAGCGTTGAGTCTGCTGGTCGGTGAGCCGGCGGGCGAGCCGAATGCCGACGGCGAATTCCCGGAAGGCAGCATCAATGCGCGGGTGGTCGAGCGCTTGCGCGACATCGCCGAGATGATCAGCGAAGAAGATCTCAAGGAAGCTGAGAAGGAATTGGCCCAAGAGGCGTTAGCCGAAGCCAAACCGGCCTAAACCTTAACGCGGTCAAAAACTGTGGGAGCGAGCCTGCTCGCGAAAGCGCTGTATCAGTCAACGAATAGGTTGCCTGACACTCCGCATTCGCGAGCGGGCTCGCTCCCACATTTGTTTTGTGTGAATCCATCGAAAATTCGCCACTACTCTGGCGCCAAACTTCACACAATGACCATTCGGCGCCTTCTGGTTCTATCTGGCTTGCTCGGCGGACTTTTCTTCTATTCTCAGCTCAAGGATATCGACAGTATCACTGGATCGAGCCAGTCCTCCCGTGAGGGCTGAATACCGGCTTCACCGAGGGTCGCCGCCATGTCGCGCAACCTCTGCCTCACCCGTCAATGCCTGGGTCTTGTGACCCGAATCGAATGCGCCATCAAGCCGTTGGCCGGCGATACCGGCATGTGGACGCTGCTCTTCGCCGCCGGTATGGCCGGCGAACAACCTTCCGCCATCAAAGCCCAAGGCCCGTTTCACGGACCGATTGCCGCCGAGTCGATCCTCGACACCATCGTTGAAAGTCTGACGCTGCACGGCTATGAGCTGGCCGACGATCCGCAGATCTGGAGTCTGCACCTGCAAGCTCAACTGCGGCAGATCAACGGTGGGCGTGGCCGCAGCCTCAACAGCTAGGGCGCCGTGTCGGCTGTATGCGCCTTGTCGAGCTTGACCTCGAAGCCGTATTGCACGGTGCTGAGCTCGGTTCGCTGATAGGCCTCCACATGGGTTGGATGGCCATAAAAGTAATGCACGCCAAATAACGCCGGGCCTTCTGCGCCCGCATCGTGGCTGACCGAAAGAATCTGCTTGAGGTAGTGGCCGCTGTCGTCCTTGACGAAGAAGCGCCATTCGTTGGGCGGAAACACTTTCAGGTCCGCGACCAATGTGTTGTTTTTGATTTCCAGACCTTTGGGCAACGACTGGGCGTCGTACGCTTGCTTGGCAACGGTGGCGAGAAACAGCGGCATCGAGCCGACGGCGATCGCCGGGGTTTCCGGGAACAGGTTCAGATCGTAGGTGATGGTCGCTTGCAGCGGATCGACCTGATACGCCTCGGGCGGCAGTTCGATCGGTTCGTCGAGTTTGCCGTTGTGTTTTTCGGTGAAGAACGTCACCGGGCTTTCGCCAGGGCTGAAATCGTCACCGAGCAATTCATCGTTGAAGGTGCGGCGGTGCGAAAACTCGATTCGCGCGGCGCTCGGATCTTCCACCGATTGGTGGATACGGATGCCGGCCTTCAATTGATCCTCGGTCAGGCTCGCCCCTTTGAGCCAGTTGGCAGCCTGATCGTCGTAAACCACGACGGCGGGGTCCAGCGCTTGAATGGTTTTTTCCGTGGTGTGCTGATTGAACGCGCGAATCGGCAGGTCCAGCGTTTTGCGCGTGACGGTTACCGTAGAGAAATCCAGCACGCTGACTTCGAGTGTTTCGATCGGCCCGTGGAAATAGACTTTGTTGTAGCGCCGCGGATGTTGCTGCTCGAATGCCTGCTGATCATCACTGAGCTGCTTTTCCAGGCTGTCGCTCCAGGCTTTCTGTTGTTGCAGTTGCGTCAGTTGTTTTTGGTAAAAGGTCACCTGTTCCGGGCTTTCGTTGATCGAACCGGCACGCAACAGATATTGCCCGGATTTATCGCGGGCCTGGAGGATCAGCGGATTGAGCTGGGCGCCGGCGACTTGCGGGGCCAATGGCAGGTTGTTGCTGACTTCGACTTCGGCGTAGTTGTTTTCCAGCTTAAGCAGTTTGACGCTGAGGTTGTCATTGGTGCGGGTCTGGCCAATGTCTTTCTGCGTCAGGTCAAAGCTGTAGAGGCGACGCGGCGCGATGACTTCGATCTGGCCTTGCAGGCTGACCGGTTGCGGCAGGGACTTCTTGTCCACATTCAGGCCGTCGATGAACGGGTAGGTCACCGTCAGGTCATCGGGGTTAGTGACGTTGGAACTGGACGGGCTGAGCTGGATCCCCGGGTCGGTCTCCGACCACTCTGGCTGATACGCAATCACGCGTTTGTTGCTCAACGTGACCGACTGCCATTCCACGCCATGGGGAAACAGGAAGCCGCCGGGGATGTTCAGGTTGAACGGGAACACCGGTTGCAGATCCGTCAGGTAGTCGGAGCTGGAATCCTTGTGCAGCACGAACAAGCCGTTGATGAACGTGTCGACCAAGTCCTGCGGGGCAGAGTAGTGCTTGAGCACGGCGAGGGCATCTTCGCCGTACTCGGTGCGCGGCGCGATGTCGTCGAGTTTGAGTTGCGCACGTTCCAGCAACAGCAGCGAACCGCCGAGTTCGCTGACAGCGTCCTTGAGCTTGGGGTCGGTGATGGCATCCAGTGATTGTTCGAACTTCGTGGTTTTTTCTTCAAGGCTGGCGGCGTGTTTTTCGTCGTCGGGCGAGCAACCGCCCAGCAGCAGGGCAAGGCAAATTCCGGCAGTCGTTATCGGCAATCGCACATCCATTTCTACGCGTCCTGTCCACTGTCGCTGGGCTGTCAATGGTTTGGACACTAGCAGAAAAACTTTGACACACACACGCAGGTGACGGATTTCCGGGCGGTTTATGGCGGTCACAGGTCGCTGGTATACTCGCCGCCATTTCCAGCCCCCGGTGTGAGATTCAATGGAACGCTTTATCGAAAATGCAATGTACGCCACACGCTGGCTGCTGGCGCCGATCTACATTGGCCTGTCTCTCGGGCTGCTGGCGCTGGCGCTGAAGTTCTTCCAGGAAATCATTCATATCCTGCCCAATGTATTCGCGATGGCCGAGTCGGACCTGATTCTGGTGCTGTTGTCGCTGATCGACATGGCGCTGGTCGGCGGCCTGCTGGTGATGGTGATGATTTCCGGCTACGAAAACTTCGTCTCGCAGCTGGATATCGATGAGGGCAAAGAGAAGCTCAGCTGGCTGGGCACCATGGACTCGTCATCGCTGAAAATGAAGGTCGCTGCGTCGATCGTGGCGATTTCTTCGATCCACTTGCTGCGGATTTTCATGGATGCCAAGAACGTCGATCCCGAGCATTTGATGTGGTACGTGATCATCCACATGACCTTCGTGGTCTCGGCGTTTGCCATGGGTTATCTGGACAAGGTCACCAAGCACTGATCGCTGTTTGATCGCTGCAAAAAACCGCCCGCCTGTTGCGAAACAGACGGGCGGTGTCGTTTGTGGCTTGTGCTTTGGGCCGCGCGGGCATATCCCTGTAGACGTCCGGACTTGTCACCGCTCGAGGTGTGTTCATGAATCTGCAAGAGTTGAATGCGTTTGCCATCGCCAGGAAGGTCGATGAGCTGAACCTGATCTCCATGGAAGGCGGGATCTATCTGCTCGAAGCACGGATGCACGGGGCGGCTTATCCGCTACACGATCTCAAGGGTGGGATGCTGACCCTGCGCTCGGTCGAGCATGCGCGGGATTTGCTGCATGCGTTTCCGGTGCTGCCATTCAACCTCGTACACACCTCGGTACACGATGAAATGTGTGGCCTGGGACCCAGCAGCGAGGAAAGTCTGAAAGTGCCGCTGGCCTGGCGTTCAGCCCTGTAGGCCTTGCGCGCCATCGCCTGAGCATCTGTGCTAGTCTGCTCGCCCTTTTGGTTCCGGGCGCGCCGGGACGCGCTGTGCACGCACGGCACGTCTTGTGGCCGTCCGCACAGCGGAGCAGTGTCATGTCCGAAGTAAATCTGTCCACCGACGAAACCCGCGTCAGCTACGGCATTGGCCGTCAGTTGGGTGACCAGCTGCGCGACAACCCGCCACCGGGCGTTAGCCTGGACGCCATCCTGGCTGGCCTGACCGACGCGTTCGCCGGTAAGGAAAGCCGTGTTGGTCAGGAAGAAATGTCCGCCAGCTTCAAGGTTATCCGCGAAATCATGCAAGCCGAAGCAGCTGCCAAAGCTGAAGCCGCTGCTGGCGAAGGCCTGGCCTTCCTGGCTGAAAACGCCAAGCGTGACGGCATCACTACTCTGGCTTCCGGCCTGCAGTTCGAAGTGCTGACTCAGGGCGAAGGCGCCAAGCCGACCCGTGAAGACCAAGTGCGTACTCACTACCACGGCACCCTGATCGACGGCACTGTGTTCGACAGCTCCTACGAGCGCGGCCAGCCTGCAGAATTCCCGGTTGGCGGCGTGATCGCTGGCTGGACCGAAGCCCTGCAACTGATGAATGCCGGCAGCAAATGGCGCCTGTACGTGCCGAGCGAACTGGCTTACGGCGCTCAAGGCGTTGGCAGCATCCCGCCGCACAGCGTTCTGGTGTTCGACGTCGAGCTGCTGGACGTTCTGTAATATCTTGCCTGCCTTGATGGCGGGCTAATGTAGAAGTGAGCCTGCTCGCGTTGGCGGTCTGACAGCTAACAAATGTGTCGGATGTTAAGCAGTTTTCGCGAGCAGGCTCGCTCCTACAGTTTTACCGGGTTTCATATTTCGATCTTGTGATGCAGTTCATGGGTCGGGCGCAACGCCCGGGCATAGCAGAACAGGAAAAGATTGCGCACCAGCTCCTTGAGCACCAGCGGCTCGCTGGAATTCAGGCTGCTGACATCCAGATCCCCTTGATCTTGCAGCTCATGCAGGGCTTCTTCTTCAAGCACTGCACAGACTTCACCGGTCTCCCGATGGAGGATTCTGAGGTAAGGGTGTGGGCGATCCAGCCAAGCATCGATCAAATAAGTCATGGTTCTCATTTCCTTGAAAGGGTTTCAATGAGAATAATTCTTATTCGTCAAATAGCAAGCGCCTATTGGCGGATTGCGAATTTTTCCGGGTAAAGATTGCGTAAGGTCAAAACGGCTGGCGTTTGGCTATTGCGCGGTTTTTGCTGGGGTGTAGCGGGGAGGGCGAAGCTCCATCCCACGGCGGGCGCGGGATGGATGACAGCAGAATCAGACTTTTCTGACGAACTCGGATTTGAGTTTCATCGGGCCGATGCCGTCGATCTTGCAATCAATGTCGTGGTCGCCATCGCACAGACGGATGTTCTTGACCTTGGTGCCGACCTTGACCACCAGCGAGGTGCCCTTGACCTTCAGATCCTTGATCACGGTGATGGTGTCGCCGTCCTGCAGGACGTTGCCGACCGAATCTTTTTTCACGGTGTCATCGGAGGCTGCTTCGGCTTCGCCGCTGGCAGACCACTCGTGGGCGCACTCCGGGCACACCAGTTGGGTACCGTCTTCGTAGGTGTATTCGGAATTGCATTTCGGGCAGGGTGGCAACGTGCTCACTAAGGCTCCTTGGGTGTGGATCGCTAAAAGTCGCACATTGTATAGGGTTTTAATCGCAAGAGGGCAGGCAACAAAAAGCCGCAGGCTTCAAAGGAAGGCTGCGGCTTTTGCTGAACCAGGCAGAATCAGTGCGTACGCGCGACCGCAAACTCGCTCAGTTCAACCAGCGCATCGCGGTATTCGCTGGCCGGCAGCGCTTCGAGGCACTTGATCGCGCGGGCCACGTAATCACGGGCCAGTTGCGCGGTGTATTCCAGCGAACCAGAAGCTTCCACAGCAATGCGGATGCTTTCCAGGTCTTCGATCCCGCCTTTCTGGATCGCCTGGCGCACCAGTGCAGCCTGTTCAGCCGTACCTTCACGCATGGTGTAGATCAGCGGCAGAGTCGGCTTGCCTTCAGCCAGATCGTCGCCGACGTTCTTGCCCAGGGTTTCGGCGTCGCCCTTGTAGTCGAGCAGATCGTCGACCAGTTGGAACGCCACACCGAGGTGATCGCCGAACGTGCGCAAGGCTTCGCTCTGCTCGGCGGTGGCACCGGCCAGTGCCGCGGCACTGTGGGTCGAAGCTTCGAAGAGCATTGCGGTCTTGCCGCGGATGACTTCCATGTAGGTTTCTTCGGTGGTGCTGGCGTCGCGAACCTTCGACAACTGCAACACTTCGCCTTCAGCGATGATGCGCGTGGCCTGGGAGAGGATCTTCATCACCGGCATCGAGCCCAGCTCGACCATCATTTCGAACGAGCGCGAGTACAGGAAATCGCCGACCAGAACGCTCGGGGCGTTGCCCCACATGGCGTTGGCAGTCGAGCGGCCACGGCGCATGCCGGACATGTCGACGACGTCGTCATGCAGCAGGGTCGCGGTGTGCAGGAATTCGATGGTGGCAGCCAACAGGCGCATGTCGTCGCCTTCGCGACCCAGGGCCTTGCCACACAGCAACACTAATAAAGGACGCAGACGCTTGCCGCCGGCCGAGGTGATGTAATCGCCGATTTTCGATACCAGCGGTACTCGGGAAGTCAGCTGCTTCTTGATGATGCCGTCGACGGCGCTAAAATCGTCCGCCACCGCGCGGTAGAAAGCTTGGGGTTGCATCAGCGAGAGTCGCTCCAGAAGGGTTGCGCGGCATGCTAGGACCCCCGTCCAGACCTGTCAAGGCGCGATGGACGGCTACTTGCAAGCCTGCCGCGCCTTGCGTACAATCGCGCACCCTGAACTTCCTGGGCAGCACCTGCCTTACGCAATTGCAACAGGCCTTCCAGCCCAATGCAGCCATGCCAGCCAATACCTCTTCTTATAAAGAGCTGGGTGAGCAGGATTATCGGAGAAATACCATGTCTTATGCAGTAATCGTTACTGGCGGCAAGCAGTACAAAGTCGCCCCAGGTGAATACCTGAAGATCGAAAAACTGGAAATCGCTACCGGCGAATCCGTTACCTTTGATCGCGTTCTGTTGGTTGCCAACGGCGACGACGTGAATATCGGCGCTCCAGTTGTTGCTGGCGCTACCGTTGTGGCTGAAGTGATCTCCCAAGGTCGTCACGATAAAGTCCGCATCATCAAGTTCCGTCGTCGTAAGCACCACATGAAGCGTATGGGCCACCGCCAGTGGTACACCGAGATCAAAATCACCGGTATTCAGGCTTAATTTCAGCCTAATTCCTCACTAGGAGAATTGACTCATGGCACACAAAAAAGCTGGTGGTAGTACCCGTAACGGTCGCGACTCAGAAGCCAAACGCCTTGGCGTGAAGATGTATGGCGGCCAGGTCATCAAGGCCGGCAACATCATCGTGCGTCAGCGCGGCACCCAATTCCACGCTGGTTACGGCGTTGGCATGGGTAAAGATCACACCCTCTTCGCGAAAATCGAAGGCGTGATCAAGTTTGAAGTAAAAGGCGCGTTCAACCGCCGTTACGTGAGCGTAATCGCGGCTTAATCGCGAGATCGCTGGAGAAGCCCTGTCTTGCGACGGGGCTTTTTCGTTTGTGGGGTGAGTCTCTTGCAAAACTGTTTGTATGGGCTGTCGGCGTGCGATGCAGGTCGTGTTTTGGGGTCGCTGCGCTCATTTTTGCAAGAGTCTTATGTCTTGATTGTTTTTCGGCTCGTCCGTACGGCGAGAGGCGTTGGTTATGAAGTTTGTTGATGAAGTATCGATTCGCGTAAAGGCTGGTGACGGTGGCAATGGCGCCATGAGTTTCCGTCGGGAAAAATTCATCGAAAATGGTGGCCCTAACGGCGGTGATGGCGGTGACGGCGGTTCCATCTACATGATGGCCGACGAAAACCTCAATACCCTGGTCGACTACCGTTACACCCGGCACTTCGATGCCGAGCGTGGCTCCAACGGTGGCAGCACCGACTGCACCGGTAAAAAAGGCGAGGACCTGATCCTGCGCGTGCCGGTTGGCACCACGGTGATCGATTCCGCTACTCAGGAAGTGATCGGCGACCTGACCAAGGCCGGTCAGAAGCTGATGGTTGTACAGGGCGGCTGGCACGGTCTGGGCAACACCCGTTTCAAATCCAGTACCAACCGCGCGCCGCGCCAAACCACACCGGGCAAGCCGGGTGAGCAGCGCGACCTGAAACTGGAAATGAAAGTGCTGGCAGACGTCGGTCTGCTGGGCTTGCCGAACGCCGGTAAAAGTACCTTTATCCGTTCCGTTTCGGCCGCCAAACCGAAAGTGGCTGACTACCCGTTCACCACGCTGGTGCCAAACCTGGGTGTGGTCAGTGTCGATCGCTGGAAGAGCTTCGTCGTTGCCGACATTCCGGGTCTGATCGAAGGCGCTTCCGACGGTGCTGGTCTGGGCATTCGCTTCCTCAAGCACTTGGCGCGTACGCGTCTGCTGCTGCACCTCGTCGACATGGCGCCACTGGATGATTCCAGTGCACCGGACGCCGCTGAAGTGATCGTCAACGAGCTGATCAAGTTCAGCCCGTCCCTGGCGGAGCGTGATCGCTGGCTGGTACTGAACAAGTGCGACCAGATCCTCGAAGAAGATCACGAAGAGCGCGTCAAGGAAATCGTCGATCGCCTCGAGTGGACCGGCCCGGTTTACGTGATCTCGGCCATTGCCAAGATCGGTACCGAGCGTCTGTGCCACGACATCATGCGTTACATGGAAGATCGTGCCGATCGCCTGGCGGCAGATCCAGCCTACAAGGAAGAGCTGGCCGATCTCGATCAGCGCATCGAAGATGAAGCCCGCGCGCAACTGCAGGCGCTGGATGACAAGCGTGCCCTGCGTCGCAGCGGCGTGAAGTCGGTCCACGACATCGGCGACGATGACTGGGACGAAGAAGATGTGGATGACGAAGACGGTCCGGAAATCATTTACGTGCGTGACTGATTCGTTGCAGTAAACTTAAGCGCCGCTCAATCGAGCGGCGTTTTAGTATCTGGAAATCGCAAGTCACAAATAACGTCATGGGTGGCGCTGGGTCGCGCTGCCCTCAAGCTAAGGTTGAAGATGATGCGGAGCAAGGTGACAGGTGCGCAGCGTTGGGTCGTGAAGATCGGCAGCGCTTTGCTGACAGCTGATGGCAAAGGGCTGGATCGCGCGGCAATGAGTGTCTGGGTTGAGCAGATGGTGGCCTTGCATGAGGCTGGCGTCGAGTTGGTGCTGGTGTCCTCCGGGGCGGTGGCGGCCGGCATGAGTCGTTTGGGCTGGACCGCACGACCCAGTGCGATGCACGAGCTCCAGGCGGCCGCGGCGATTGGTCAGATGGGTTTGGTGCAGGCGTGGGAATCGAGCTTCGCCGAGCATGGCCGGCACACTGCGCAGATTCTCCTGACCCACGACGACCTGTCCGACCGCAAGCGCTACCTCAATGCGCGCAGCACCTTGCGTGCGCTGGTCGAGCTGAAAGTCATTCCGGTAATCAACGAAAACGACACCGTGGTCACCGACGAAATCCGTTTTGGCGACAACGACACGCTGGCGGCGCTGGTGGCCAACCTGGTGGAGGCGGATCTGCTGGTGATCCTCACGGATCGCGATGGCATGTTCGACGCTGATCCGCGCAATAACCCCGATGCGCAGATGATTTACGAAGCGCGCGCCGATGATCCGACACTTGATGCGGTGGCAGGCGGTACGGGCGGTGCGCTGGGTCGTGGCGGCATGCAGACCAAGTTGCGTGCGGCGCGTCTGGCGGCGCGTTCCGGTGCGCACACGATTATTGTCGGTGGTCGTCTGGAGCGCGTGCTCGATCGCCTGAAAGCGGGCGAGCGCATCGGCACCTTGCTGTCGCCTGAGCGCGGCATGTTGGCGGCGCGCAAGCAATGGCTGGCCGGGCATCTGCAAACTCGCGGCACGTTGGTGCTGGATGACGGGGCTGTGTCGGCACTGTCCAAGGGCAACAAAAGTTTGCTGCCGGTGGGTGTCAAACTGGTGCAGGGCAGTTTTCGTCGTGGCGAAATGGTGGTCTGCGTGGCGCCGGACGGTCGTGAGATCGCCCGAGGCCTGGCCAACTACAGCGCGCTGGAAGCACAAAAAATCATCGGTCAGTCGTCGGATGCGATTGTCGGTTTGCTCGGTTACATGGCGGAGCCGGAACTGGTTCACCGTGACAACCTGATTCTGGTCTAAGGAAAACTCGATGCGTTTAGCGAAAGGATTGTTGGGCTTGCTGATGGCGATGCCATTGCTGGCCTCGGCCGAAGAGATCGGTCAGGTGTCGACCGTGTTCAAATTTGTCGGCCCGAATGACCGGATTGTCGTCGAGGCTTTCGATGATCCGAAAGTTGAAGGCGTGACGTGCTACTTGTCGCGCGCCAAGACTGGCGGCGTGAAGGGTGGTCTGGGTCTGGCTGAAGATCGCGCGGAAGCGTCGATCGCTTGCCGTCAGGTCGGCCCGATCAAGTTCAAGGGTGATCTGAAGGATGGCGATGAGGTGTTCAAGGAGCGCACGTCGCTGGTGTTCAAGACCATGCAGGTGGTGCGTTTCCTCGACAAGAAGCGCAATACGCTGGTGTATCTGGTCTACAGCGATCGCCTGATTGAGGGCAGTCCGCAGAATGCGGTGACGGCTATCCCGATCCTGCCGTGGGTGCCGGTCCAGCAATAACGCGGCAAAAACAACTGTAGGGGTGAGCGGGCTCGCTCCTACATTTTTTTTGCGCTGGATTTACTAAATCACAGGCAATAAAAAACCGACCCTAAGGTCGGTTTTTTAATGACTACGTCGATTAAGCGGCTTCTTTCAGCGCTTTAACGTGGCCATTCAGACGGCTCTTATGACGAGCAGCCTTGTTCTTGTGGATGATGCCTTTATCGGCCATACGGTCGATAACTGGCACAGCCAGAACGTATGCAGCTTGAGCTTTTTCAGCGTCTTTTGCGTCAATGGCTTTAACTACATTCTTGATGTAGGTGCGAACCATGGAACGCAGGCTGGCGTTGTGGCTGCGACGCTTCTCAGCCTGTTTTGCACGTTTTTTGGCGGAAGGTGAGTTGGCCACCGTCGAGCTCCTCGAAAGACTTTTTAGGAAATAGCAAACAAAATAGGCCGCGAATCATGCCGATGAAGAGATGTCTTGTCAAGGGCGCTTGAAACGTTCCGCTAAGTGGTAGGTGTTAAGAGGCGGGATATTTATTTCCGGCGCTTGACCTGTAAACTCGCGAGCTTTGGCTCTGTGCTGCTGCGGCGCGGAGTATCGCATAAGTAGGCGGTTAATTCGCCTGCTGTTTATCGACAGGCACAAATTCCCTCCATGAATCTGCTCAAATCGTTGGCCGCCGTCAGCTCTATCACGATGCTTTCCCGGATTCTGGGTTTTGTTCGTGACACGCTTATCGCCCGCACATTTGGCGCCGGGATGGCGACAGACGCCTTCTTTATCGCCTTCAAATTGCCCAATCTGCTGCGGCGCATCTTCGCCGAGGGCGCGTTCTCTCAAGCCTTTGTGCCGATTCTGGCGGAATACAAAAGTCAGCAGGGTGAGGAAGCGACACGCACGTTTATTGCCTATGTTTCCGGCTTGCTGACGTTGGTATTGGCGATTGTCACTGCGCTGGGCATGATCGCTGCGCCATGGGTGATCTGGGCCACCGCGCCCGGTTTTACTGACACGCCGGAAAAATTCCAGCTCACTTCTGATCTGTTGCGGGTGACGTTCCCTTATATATTGCTGATCTCGCTGTCCTCGCTGGCCGGCGCGATCCTCAATACCTGGAACCGTTTCTCGGTGCCGGCATTCGTGCCGACCCTGCTCAACGTCAGCATGATCGTGTTCTCGCTGTTCCTGACGCCGTACTTCGACCCACCGGTTATGGCTCTCGGCTGGGCGGTATTGGTCGGCGGTCTGGCGCAATTGCTCTATCAGCTGCCGCATTTGAAAAAGATCGGCATGCTGGTGCTGCCGCGACTGAACCTGCGCGATACCGGCGTGTGGCGAGTGATGAAGCAGATGCTGCCGGCGATTCTCGGTGTTTCGGTCAGTCAGATCTCGCTGATCATCAACACCATCTTCGCCTCGTTTCTGGTCGCAGGCTCGGTGTCGTGGATGTATTACGCCGACCGCCTGATGGAACTGCCTTCGGGTGTGCTGGGCGTGGCTTTGGGCACGATTCTGCTGCCGACGCTGGCGAAAACCTATGCCAGCAAGGATCGCCACGAGTATTCGCGGATCCTCGATTGGGGCCTGCGCCTGTGCTTTGTGCTGGTGCTGCCGTGCTCGCTGGCGCTGGGGATTCTCGCTGAACCGCTGACCGTTTCGCTGTTCCAGTACGGTCAGTTCAGTGGCTTCGACGCCGAGATGACTCAGCGCGCGCTGATTGCCTATTCTGTCGGTCTGCTGGGGATTATTGTGATCAAAGTGTTGGCGCCGGGCTTTTATGCGCAACAGAACATCCGTACCCCGGTGAAAATCGCAATCTTCACTCTGGTGGTTACGCAGCTGTTCAACCTGGTGTTGATTGGCCCGCTGGCTCACGCCGGTCTGGCCTTGGCCATCAGCGCGGGTGCCTGTCTGAATGCCGGGCTGTTGTTCTATCAACTGCGCAAGCAACAGATGTATCAGCCGCAACCGGGCTGGGCCAAGTTCGCGTTCAAGCTGGTGGTGGCGGTCGCGGTGATGTCCGCGGTGTTGCTGGTCGGTATGCATTTCATGCCAGCGTGGGATCAAGGCCACATGCTTGAGCGCTTCCTGCGTTTGGGCGCTTTGGTGGTCGCCGGCGTGGTAGCGTATTTCGGTATGTTGCTACTGCTCGGTTTCCGTCTGCGCGATTTCAATCGCAAGGCCTTGAGCTGAGGTTTTACCCTTTATAAACAGGCGCGGGCCGGCAGTTTTGTCGGCTCGTTCACTTTGCGTTACGGTGTTGCCTGTCGTCGACCGTCGGGTGTGGTTATAATCGACCACTTTATGAGCAAGAAGCGCGTTATGCAGCTGGTTCGAGGCCTCCACAACTTGCGCCCCCAGCATCGGGGCTGCGTCGCCACTATTGGCAACTTTGACGGTGTTCACCGTGGTCACCAGGCTATCCTGGCCCGACTGCGTGAGCGTGCGCTCGAGTTGGGCGTACCCAGCTGCGTGGTGATTTTCGAGCCACAGCCACGGGAATTCTTTGCCCCCGAGACCGCGCCGGCACGTCTGGCAAGGTTGCGCGACAAGCTGCAACTGCTGGCGGCCGAAGGCGTTGACCGGGTGTTGTGCCTGGCGTTCAACCAGCGCTTGAGCAAACTCAGCGCCAGTGAATTTGTCGATACCATCCTCGTCGATGGCCTCGGCGTGCAACATCTGGAAGTCGGTGACGATTTCCGTTTTGGTTGCGACCGCCTCGGCGATTTCGATTTCCTGATGCAGGCCGGGCAGGTTCACGGTTTTACCGTGGAAGCCGCGCAAACCGTCGAGCTGGACGGCATTCGTGTCAGCAGCACGCAAGTGCGCAACGCGTTGGCCGCCGCCGATTTTGCCTTGGCCGAACGCTTGCTCGGTCGCCCGTACCGGATCGCCGGTCGCGTGCTGCACGGCCAGAAGCTGGCCCGGCAACTGGGTACGCCCACTGCCAATATTCAACTCAAGCGTCGTCGCGTGCCGTTCACCGGGGTGTACCTGGTAAATGTCGATATCGACGGCAAGACCTGGCCCGGTGTCGCCAATATCGGCGTACGGCCCACGGTACAAGGTGATGGCAAGGCCCACCTTGAAGTCCATCTTCTAGATTTTGCCGGCGATCTGTATGACCGGCGTTTGACGGTGGTTTTCCACCAAAAGCTGCGTGAAGAGCAGCGCTTCGCCTCCCTGGAGGCATTGAAAACGGCGATCAATGCGGATGTCGCCACCGCCCGTGCACTAGCCGCACCTAGCGCCCATCGCTAATGAAGAGCCTTAAATGACCGACTATAAAGCCACGCTTAACCTTCCGGACACCGCCTTCCCAATGAAGGCCGGCCTGCCACAGCGCGAACCGCAGATCCTGCAGCGCTGGGACAGTATTGGCCTGTACGGAAAGTTGCGCGAGATTGGCAAGGATCGTCCGAAGTTCGTTTTGCACGACGGCCCTCCGTATGCCAACGGCACGATCCACATCGGTCACGCACTGAACAAGATTCTCAAGGACATGATCATCCGCTCGAAGACCCTGTCGGGCTTCGACGCGCCGTACGTTCCGGGTTGGGACTGCCACGGCCTGCCGATCGAGCACAAGGTTGAAGTGACCCACGGCAAGAATCTGGGCGCGGACAAGACCCGCGAACTGTGCCGTGCCTATGCCACCGAGCAGATCGAAGGGCAGAAGTCCGAATTCATCCGTCTCGGCGTCCTGGGCGATTGGGCCAACCCGTACAAGACCATGGATTTCAAGAACGAGGCCGGCGAAATCCGCGCCCTCGCCGAAATCGTCAAGGGCGGTTTCGTGTTCAAGGGCCTCAAGCCTGTGAACTGGTGCTTCGACTGCGGTTCAGCCCTGGCAGAAGCGGAAGTCGAGTACGAGAACAAGAAATCCTCGACCATCGACGTCGCCTTCCCGATCGCTGACGACGCCAAACTGGCTGCTGCGTTCGGTCTGCCGTCGCTGAGCAAACCTGCCTCGATCGTGATCTGGACCACCACTCCGTGGACCATCCCGGCCAACCAGGCGCTGAACGTGCACCCGGAATTCAACTACGCGCTGGTTGATGTCGGCGACAAGCTGCTGGTGCTGGCGGAAGAGCTGGTCGAAGCCTGCCTGGCGCGCTACAGCCTGGAAGGTTCGGTCATCGCCACCACCACTGGTAAAGAGCTGGAGCTGATCAACTTCCGTCACCCGTTCTACGACCGTCTGTCGCCGGTGTACCTGGCTGACTACGTTGAACTGGGCGCTGGCACCGGCGTGGTTCACTCCGCTCCGGCCTACGGCGTGGACGACTTCGTGACCTGCAAGAAGTACGGCATGGTCAACGACGACATCCTCAATCCAGTACAGAGCAACGGTGTTTACGTGCCGTCGCTGGAATTTTTCGGCGGCCAATTCATCTGGAAGGCCAACCCGGCCATCGTCGACAAGCTGACCGAAGTCGGTGCGCTGATGCACACCACCGTCATCGAACACAGCTACATGCACTGCTGGCGCCACAAGACCCCGCTGATCTACCGCGCCACTGCGCAGTGGTTCATCGGCATGGACAAAGAGCCAACCAGCGGCGACACCCTGCGTGTGCGTTCGCTCAAAGCCATCGAAGACACCAAATTCGTCCCGGCCTGGGGCCAGGCGCGTCTGCACTCGATGATCGCCAACCGTCCGGACTGGTGCATCTCGCGTCAGCGCAACTGGGGCGTGCCGATCCCGTTCTTCCTTAACAAGGAAAGCGGCGAACTGCACCCACGCACCGTTGAACTGATGGAAGAAGTGGCCAAGCGCGTTGAAGTCGAAGGCATCGAAGCCTGGTTCAAGATGGACGCTGCCGAACTGCTCGGCGACGAAGCGCCGCTGTACGACAAGATCAGCGACACCCTCGACGTCTGGTTCGACTCGGGCACCACGCACTGGCACGTCCTGCGCGGTTCGCACCCGATGGGTCACGAGAGCGGCCCGCGCGCCGATCTGTACCTGGAAGGTTCTGACCAACACCGTGGCTGGTTCCACTCGTCGCTGCTGACCGGTTGCGCCATCGACAATCACGCGCCGTACCGCGAACTGCTGACCCACGGTTTCACCGTCGACGAAGCCGGCCGCAAGATGTCCAAATCGCTGGGCAATGTGATCGCCCCGCAGAAAGTCAACGACACCCTGGGCGCCGACATCATGCGTCTGTGGGTCGCTTCGACTGACTACTCGGGTGAAATGGCAGTTTCCGATCAGATCCTGCAACGCAGTGCGGACGCCTATCGTCGTATCCGTAACACCGCGCGTTTCCTGCTTTCGAACCTGAGCGGTTTCAACCCGGCCACCGACATCCTGCCGGCGGAAGAAATGCTCGCGCTCGATCGTTGGGCGGTCGACCGCACCTTGCTGCTGCAACGCGAGCTGCAAGAGCACTACGGCGAATACCGTTTCTGGAACGTCTACTCGAAGATCCACAACTTCTGCGTGCAGGAGCTGGGCGGTTTCTACCTCGACATCATCAAGGACCGTCAGTACACCACTGGCGCCAACAGTAAGGCGCGCCGTTCGGCGCAAACCGCGCTGTTCCACATCTCCGAAGCGCTGGTGCGCTGGATCGCGCCGATCCTCGCCTTCACTGCCGACGAACTGTGGGAATACCTGCCGGGCGAGCGTAACGAATCGGTGATGCTCAACACCTGGTACGAAGGTTTGACCGAACTGCCGGCCGACGTAGAACTGGGCCGCGACTACTGGGAACGCGTGATGGCGGTCAAAGTAGCGGTCAACAAAGAAATGGAAATCCAGCGTGCGGCCAAAGCCGTCGGTGGCAACCTGCAAGCCGAAGTGACGCTGTACGCCGAAGACGCCCTGAGCGCCGATCTGGCCAAGCTGAGCAACGAACTGCGCTTTGTATTGATCACTTCGACCGCCAGCGTTGCGCCGTTCGTACAGGCTCCGGCCGACGCGGTTGCCACTGAAGTCAGCGGCCTGAAGCTGAAGATCGTCAAATCGGCCTTCCCGAAGTGCGCCCGTTGCCGGCACTGCCGTGAAGACGTCGGCGTGAACCCGGAGCATCCGGAAATCTGCGGTCGTTGCGTCGACAACATCAGCGGCGCTGGCGAGGTTCGCCACTATGCCTAATGCCGTTGGCCGTTTCGGACGGTTGAGCTGGCTCTGGTTGAGTTTGCTGGTTCTGGTCATAGACCAGGCCAGCAAGTTCTACTTCGAAGGCAAGCTCGAGATGTTCCAGCAGATCGTGATCATTCCCGATTATTTCAGCTGGACCCTGGCCTACAACACCGGCGCTGCCTTCAGCTTTTTGGCTGACAGCTCCGGCTGGCAGCGTTGGCTGTTTGCCCTGATCGCAATTGTGGTCAGCGCGGTGCTGGTGGTCTGGCTCAAGCGCCTGGGCCGCAACGAAACCTGGCTGGCCGTCGCTTTGGCGCTGGTGCTGGGGGGCGCGCTGGGCAATCTGTATGACCGCATTGCCCTGGGCCATGTGATCGACTTCATTCTGGTGCACTGGCAGAACCGCCATTATTTCCCGGCATTCAACTTTGCCGACAGCGCGATTACCGTTGGCGCGGTGATGCTGGCACTGGACATGTTCAAAACCAAGAAAACCGAAGAGGCCGTTCATGACTGAACAGGTATTGGCTGAGCAACGCATCGGCCAGAACACGGAAGTCACTTTGCACTTTGCATTGCGCCTGGAGAACGGCGACACGGTCGACAGTACGTTCGACAAAGCCCCGGCAACCTTCAGGGTCGGCGACGGCAACCTGCTGCCGGGTTTCGAAGCAGCGCTGTTCGGCTTCAAGGCTGGCGACAAGCGTACGCTGACCGTCGAGCCGGAAAACGCCTTCGGCCAGCCGAACCCACAGAACGTGCAGATCATTCCACGTTCGCAGTTCGTCGATATGGAGCTGTCGCCGGGTTTGCTGGTGATCTTCAACGATGCGGCCAATACTGAGCTGCCAGGTGTGGTGAAAGAGTTCGATGACACGCAAGTGACCATCGACTTCAACCACCCGCTGTCGGGCAAGACGCTGACCTTTGACGTGGAAATCATTTCCGTCAAAGCGCTGTAAAAATGTGGGAGCGAGCTTGCTCGCGATGAGTGCCTGACATTCAGTATTTATGTTGCCTGGCACTCCGCGATCGCGAGCAGGCTCACTCCTACAGTGGTTTTTCATTGTTTTCGCGCGCAAGACACGAGGCACAGCATGCAAATCAAACTCGCCAACCCCCGTGGCTTCTGCGCCGGCGTGGACCGGGCGATCGAAATCGTCAACCGCGCCCTGGAAGTTTTCGGGCCGCCTATCTATGTGCGTCATGAAGTGGTGCACAACAAGTTCGTCGTCGAAGACCTGCGCAGTCGCGGGGCGATTTTCGTCGAAGAACTGGATCAGGTGCCGGACGACGTCATCGTGATCTTCAGCGCTCACGGCGTTTCTCAAGCCGTGCGTACTGAAGCCGCCGGCCGTGGCCTGAAAGTCTTCGACGCCACTTGCCCGCTGGTCACCAAGGTGCACATCGAAGTGGCGAAATACAGCCGCGACGGTCGTGAATGCATCCTGATCGGCCACGCCGGTCACCCGGAAGTCGAAGGCACCATGGGCCAGTACGACGCCAGCAATGGCGGTGCGATCTACCTTGTCGAAGACGAGAAAGACGTCGCCGAGTTGCAGGTCCACAACCCGGACAAACTCGCCTTCGTCACCCAGACCACGCTGTCGATGGACGACACCAGTCGCGTCATCGATGCCTTGCGCACGCGCTTCCCGGCCATCGGTGGTCCACGCAAGGACGACATCTGCTACGCCACGCAAAATCGCCAGGACGCGGTCAAGCAACTGGCTGACGAGTGCGATGTGGTTTTGGTCGTCGGCAGCCCGAACAGCTCCAACTCCAACCGCTTGCGTGAACTGGCAGAACGCATGGCTACGCCGGCCTACCTGATCGACGGCGCCGAAGACCTGCAAAAGAGCTGGTTCGATGGGGTCGAGCGTATCGGCATCACCGCCGGTGCCTCCGCGCCGGAAGTGCTGGTCCGTGGCGTGATTCAGCAATTGCAGGCCTGGGGCGCTACCGGTGCCGATGAGCTGGCCGGGCGTGAAGAGAACATCACGTTCTCCATGCCTAAAGAGCTGCGCGTGCGTTCGATCTGACGTTTTTGCCTTTCTGACACAACGCCTGTTCAGCGCTTTTGCTGCTCAGGCGCACACGACCGGTCGCCGCCAGCACTATCTGGCGTTGGCTGACCGGCTCGTGAGCCGAACAGATATGTAATGTCCCTGCCTGAAACGCCCGCCCGGGCATCAGCGGTTGTCCCAGACTGCTGAATCTGATGTAACGACTCACCAGCCAATTGCCGACCACCGGCACCTTCGCCTCGCTTGCGTGCTCCACCAGCAGCGGATTGCTGCTGTCTTTCGCCCCGTTGCCGCTGATATCCAGAATGATCCGCCAGCCCTGGCCCCAGTCGCCATTGATGCCGTGAATCACTACGCTCTGATTGCGCGTGATCGCCAGTGATCGCGCATTGCGAATGCCGTCGAGCAACGACTGCGCGGCGTGATCACGCTGGTTCGATTCTCTGAGCGTGGCAAACGCCGGACTGACCAGCAGCAGAACAATTGCGCCAATCGCCAGTCCCATAAGCAGTTCTATCAGGCTGAAACCTTGTTGCGGCATGAAAACTCCTCCCTGGAGCGTGAAGCGCGGCGCAATCCGTGCGCCGGGCAGGGCAAATCAACCGACACAGGCCGGATGAATGTTCTAGGTTTGTAGAGGCAGGTATAGCCGACGGCAACGGAGGGCATCGATGGATCTTCGTACAAAAGGTTTCACGCTGATCGAGTTGCTGATCGCCTTGGCGATTTTCGTCATCCTGATCACCTTGGCGGTGCCGTCGTTTACCCGATCCATACAAAGCAGCAGAGCCGATACCGAAATGGGCGACCTGCGGCGCGCGATCAATTACGTCCGGCTCGAAGCCATCGATCGCGGCACGACCCTGCGCCTGCGACCGAGCGCCGGTGGCAGCGTGTGGACCGGCGAATTGGCGGTCTACGACAGTACTGGCACTCCGGCCAATGTATTGCGGGTTGTTCCAGCGATGAGCAGCGGCGCGACTCTGACGCTAACCTCTGGAGTGACCGCGCTGGATTTCAACAATCTTGGAGGTCTGGCGGCACCGGCCACGGCGGTGGTTATCAGTTACACGCTGGGCACGCAAAGCAGGACGCTGAACGTGTGTTTGAACGGACGAATTCAATGGGGTGGAAGTTGCGGATGAGGGCAGGGAGTAAATACGCACAGGAGGGCATGACGCTGATCGAGGTGCTGGTCGCGTTGCTGATTCTGACGGTCGGCCTGTTGGGTGCGGCGGCAGTGCAACTGAACGCGCTGAAGTACACCGACAGCTCGCGGATGACCAGTCAGGCCAGTTTCATTGCCTACGACATGATGGACCGCATTCGTGCCAACTCAGGCGCCGACTACACCGTCACGCCGCCGACCTCGGGCAATTTGAGCGTCACCCGCGATCAGGATCTCTACGACTTCACCACCAACATCACCAGTTTCGGCGGCCCGACCGCCACCGGCAGCATCACGCTGAATCAGCGGGTCTACACCATCACCATCAACTGGAGCGACGCTCGGGCGGCCAATACCGCCAGTGCGCCACGCAGTTTTGTCCTCAGCAGCCGCGCGGCGGTCGATCCGGTGGCCACGCCATGAAGCGCCATCACCGTGGTTTCGGCCTGATCGAATTACTTATCGCCTTGGCGCTTGGGTTGGTCGTCGTGCTGGGGGTCGTACAGATTTTTATCGCGGCGAAAAACACTTACGCCAGCCAGAACAGTGCCGCGGCGATGCAGGAAGACGCCCGATTTGTGTTGAGTAAAATGATTCAGGAAATCCGCATGGTCGGCATGTTCGGTTGCCTCGGCACCATTTCCGATGCCAGCGCGGGAGGGGATTTCAATGCTGCGCAGATCCTCCCGATCAGCTGGGACAATGCCGGTCTCAAATTGACCTTGGTCACCGCCGATATCGGCAGCGGTGGTGGCACGCCGACCTGGACCGTGGTGTCCGATTGCCGCAACAGCGCCACGGCCTACACCGGTTTACGCGCCGCGACGACGGGGCAGATTGCGTTCCCGATCCGGCGTCTGGTCTACAGCTTCAGCAACAACCAGATTCTCATGGGCACCGGCAGCGGCACGCCGACCCAGCAAGTGCTGGTGAACAACGTTAGCGCATTCAACGTCACGTTCGGCCTGGCCAGTTCCGCGACGGATGTAGCCGCCACGACTTACAGCGCCAACCCTAGCGATCCGGCACGTATTCGCAGTGTGCGCCTGAGCCTGACTCTTCTCGATCCCAATAGCCGGGTCGCCACGCAAACCTTCAACGTGGTTGCCGCTTTGCGCAACCGCTTGCAGTGAGGGCCGGGGTGATGCGGATCTCTCTTCATGAACGGCGGGCTCAGCGCGGCATGGTGCTGTTGGTCAGCCTGGTGTTTTTGTTGTTGCTGACGTTGGTTGGGCTGTCGTCGATGCAGAGCGCCAACCTGCAGGAAAAAATGGCCGGCAGCGTGAGCCTGCGCAATCAGTCGTTCCAGACGGCGGAAGCAGCATTGCGGGTAGGTGAGAGCGCGGTGCAACTCGATACTTACACGCTGCCAGTGTGCAGCGGCACGACGCAATGCGCGCCGCCGGCGGAGTCGACGGTGGTCAGTGCGGCGGGGCTCAACTCAACGTCGGGCGTGACGTGGATCGCGACGGGCAACGGTTTCTATGGTGTGCAGAACATCGGCACTACGCTCACGGCAGTGAACGTGCCGAGCAATACCTCGGCGACGCTGTATCGGGTCACCGCGGTCGGCATCGTCGGCACTTCGCGCAGTGTGGTGGAGAGTGTATATGCGAAGTATTGAGCGCTGCGGATCGCTGCTGATCGGCCTGTTGCTGAGTTTTTATCTGGCCGCGCCAGCGTATGCGTTCACGCCATCGGATTCGCCCTTGTTGAGTGCCGCAGCGGTGCCGCCGAACGTGATGTTGCTGATCGATGATTCGGGGAGCATGAACAGCATCATCTATGCGTCCGGTTTCGATCCGACGGCGGATCGTACGCCGGCGCGGCAGTGCAATGCGTTGCTCGGCTTGTGCCTGAGCTCATCTGTGATCACCGGTGATTCGATATTCCTCTCAAGTCTGCCGACCTCGGGATGTTCCGGTGGCGCCTACGCGTTCTACAACAACAGTCTGGCACCGCTGTGCCTGAAACTTCCGGACCCGGTCGGCAGCGGCAACACACGTTATTCGGGCGATTACATTGCCTACGTGGTCAGCCTGGCCATCAACAATGGCACCCGCGATTTCACCACCGGGGCGATCCCCAATGACTACCGCATCAACGTGGCGCGTAACGTGTCGACGGCGCTGGTCGCCAGCAACCGCACCTTGCGTATCGGACTGTCGACATTCAATCCGGTCACCAGCAACAATTCCGGCAACGGCGGGTATATCGCCCGTTCTATCAGCGATCTGGCGCCACTGTCCGGCAGCGTGACGCAGGGTCAGGCCGACACCAACTACAACGCGCTGATTGCAGCGATCAACGGGTTGAGCGCCGTGGCCAATACGCCATTGGCGGAAACCTATTACGAGATCACCCGTTACATGCGCGGCATGGCGCCGTACTACAACACTACGCCCGCGACTTACACCAGCCCGATCCAGTACCGCTGTCAGAAGAACTACGGCGTGGTCATCACCGACGGCCTGCCCACTTTTGATCGAACTTTTCCCACCAACGATCCGCTGGGCGGCAGTCGTTTGCCGAACTGGGACGGCATCAACAATGACGGCAACAATCTCAATGGTGACGGTGAGGGCGACACGCTGTATCTGGACGACATCGCCAAGTTCGCCTTCGATATCGACATGCGTTCGACCGGCACCGATGCGGCCGGCAAGAGCTGGAATGCGGTGGATTTTCCCAAGCAGAACATGAACACCTACACCGTGGGCTTCACGGCGGCCAACGACATGCTCTCGGACGCCGCTGCTTATGGGCAGGGCAAGTATTACCAGGCGACGGACAGTACCGGGCTCAATGCCGCGCTGTCTTCGGCGTTGAGTGATATTACCTCCAAGGCTGGTTCCGGCGGCAGCGGAGTCGCCAGCGGCACCACCCTGGCCAGCGGCACCAGTTACTTTCAGACCAGTTACGACCCGAAGGATTGGCGCGGCACGATCAAATCCTTCGGTTTCACATCTACCGGCGCGGTAAATACTTCGACGGCACTCTGGACCACTGATACGACCATCGTGCCCGGGGCGACTGCGCCGACCTATCAATCGTGGAATACCTTGAACAACGCTGCGGTGACGCTCGCCTACGGCAATTTTTCCCCGGCGCAACAAACGACACTCAGTCAGGGGCTACCGACGGGCATCACGGGTATTGATCTGGTGGAGTGGAGCAAAGGCATCAACAAGGCCGGGCTCAAGGTACGCAGCGTGTTGCTGGGTGACATCATCAATTCGCCGTTGGTGCTGGCCTCACCCACAGAAAAAACCGCGTCCGATCTGTCCGGGGACACTACGTACAGCACTTACCTGACCACCAAAGCGGCAAACATGAACGCCAGTCTGGTGGTGAACGCCAATGACGGCTTCGTAAACGTCATCAACACGGCCAATGGCACGCGTCGTTACGCCTACATGCCGTCCAGTGTGTTGCCTTCGCTGCGGTTGATCGCTGACACCAATTACGTGAACGGTGTAAGCCACAAATTTCTCGTCGACGGCCAAGTCGGTGTGTATGACGCTCAGTTGAACAGTGCCTGGAAGACATTGGCCATCGGAGGCACTGGCGCCGGCGGCAAAAGCTTTTACGCACTGCAATTGTTCGACGCTTCGGCAGGCAATGTTCTGCGTGCCTTGTGGGAAGTCAGCGCACCTGCGACGGCTAACACTGCGAACGCTTTCAATGATCTGGGTTACGCCTATGCCCGGCCGGAAGTGGCACGCTTGGCCGATGGTCGCTGGGCGGCGTTTATTTCCAATGGGTACGGCAGCAACTCCGGTGTGGCAGCGCTCTATGTGCTGGATGTGCGCGACGGATCGCTGATCAGGAAAATCGTCATCGACAGCACGGAAACCACCAATGGCTTGTCCTCGGTGAAACTCAAGGTCAACTCACAGAACGTCGTGCAAGCCGCTTATGGCGGTGACCTGAAGGGACGCCTGTGGAAGTTCGACCTGAGCGCCACTTCCACCGACAGTTGGGGCGTAGCATTTTCCGGCAAGCCGTTGTTCACCACGGCAGGCGGGACGACGCAGCCGATCACCGCGCAGCCGCTGCTGGCGGACAACTCACTGGGCGGCAAACAGATCTTCATCGGCACCGGCAAATTCAATGAAACAGCCGACAAGACCAACAAGGATTTGCAGGCGTTCTATTCGGTGTGGGATGCCGACGGTGGTTCAGGCCAGCTCACGATCAGCAGTTTGCAGGCGCAAGCTGTCACGGGGGTGTTTTCAGGCAGCTCCGGGCAGTTCGTCACGACGACGCAGAACGACACGACTTATCCGGGAGAGAAGGGCTGGTACCTGCCCTTGGTGTATAACAACGCGCTGACCGGCGAGCGGGTGATCAATCAGGCCAGCCTGGTGCTAGGGCGGATCATCTTCACTACTGCCAGCGTTGATACCACCGACCCGTGTTCCAGCTTCGGTACCGGCAAACTGGTCGAACTCGATGCGTTCAGCGGTAAGATGCTCAACTATGCGGTGCTCGACACCAACGCCGATGGCGTGGTCGACAGCAATGACACGATTTCCAGTGGCGTGGTGTTCTCCGGCGGTATTCCGACCCTGAATGCCATCGTCAACGGCGCCACGCGCAAGATTGTGAACGACTCCAGCGGTGGTATTACCACGCTGGTGGAAAAACCCGGCGGCGGCAGCCGTCGTATCATGTGGCGACAAATACAGTAAGCGAGAGTTGAGGCATGCGCAGATCCATCCGCGGATTCACCCTGATCGAAATCATGATCGTGATTGCGATCATCGGGATCGTCATCACCATCGCCGCACCGAGCTATACCGAATACGTGAAAAAGGGCCGCCGCGCCGAAGTGGTGGGGCTGCTCTCGGAGCAGGCGCAGACCCTCGAGCGTTTCTACACCAAGAGCAATGTCTACACCGGCGTCACTGGGCTCAGCACGGGCAATGATTACTACACGATCACCCCGACCATCGCTGACCAGACATTCCTGCTGACCGCCACCCGTAAGTCGGGCACGGCGATGGCCACTGACAAGTGCGGTGATTTCACCCTGACCAACACCGGTGTCAGAAGCATGAACAACGCGACCACCGGGCTGACCACCAAGGATTGCTGGGGCCGCTGAGGCGCTTTCTTTCGGGCGCCTTTTGCGCCCACTGTCTTTTTACGGTTGGATCAAACATGACCAGGCAACAGCAAGTGGTGATTGTCGGTGGCGGGGTGATTGGCCTGCTCACCGCCTACAATCTCGCCTCCGAAGTGCGCAGCGTGGTGCTGCTCGATCGTTCGAACCTGGGCCAGGAATCGTCCTGGGCGGGCGGCGGTATCGTTTCGCCGCTGTACCCGTGGCGCTATAGCCCGGCAGTGACCGCGCTGGCGCACTGGTCGCAGGATTTTTATCCACAACTCGGCGAGCGTTTGTTTGCCGACACTGGCGTTGATCCTGAAGTACACACCACTGGCCTGTACTGGCTGGATCTGGACGATGAGGCCGAAGCGCTGGCCTGGGCCGAACGGGAAAATCGTCCGCTGACGGCTGTGGATATTTCGGTGGCGCATGATGCGGTGCCGGTGCTCGGCGGCGGTTTCTCGCGGGCGATCTACATGGCCGATGTAGCCAATGTGCGCAATCCGCGTCTGGTCAAGTCGTTGAAGGCGGCGTTGCAGGCCATGCCGAACGTAACGATTCACGAACAGTGTGAAGTCAGCGGGTTTGTCCGGGAAGGCGCACAGGTCGTCGGTGTGGCAACTTCGGCAGGCGTGATCAACGGCGATCAGATCGTACTGACGGCAGGCGCATGGAGCGGTGATCTGCTCAAGACACTGAACCTGACGCTGCCGGTTGAGCCGGTCAAAGGCCAGATGATTCTCTACAAATGTGCGGCGGATTTCCTGCCGAGCATGGTGCTGGCCAAGGGGCGTTATGCGATTCCCCGTCGCGACGGCCATATTCTGATCGGCAGTACGCTGGAGCACGAAGGCTACGACAAGACGCCGACCGACGTAGCGCTGGAAAGCCTCAAGGCTTCGGCCATCGAGCTGATTCCAGCGCTGGCGGATGCCGAAGTGGTCGGGCATTGGGCGGGGTTGCGTCCGGGCTCGCCGGAGGGGATTCCGTACATTGGCCGGGTGCCGGGGTTTGACGGGTTGTGGCTGAACTGCGGGCATTACCGCAACGGGCTGGTGCTGGCGCCGGCCTCGTGTCAGTTGTTTGCCGATGTGATGCTGGGTAGGGCGCCGATTATTGATCCGGCGCCATATGCGCCTGAAGGCCGCATCTAGTCTGATATCTCTCACGAGTATGGCAGAGCGCTTTCGCGAGCAGGCTCGCTCCCACACTGAATCTCAAGTGGCCACAAAATTTGTGAGCAACCGAGATCAATTGTGGGAGCGAGCCTGCTCGCGAAGGGGCCTTCAATCCAGACCGAGTTTTTTCAGTCTGTAGCGCATCGACCGAAACGAAAGACTCAACCGCTGAGCCGCCGCCGTACGATTCCAGCGGGTCTCCTCCAGCGCCTGCAGAATCAGCTTGCGTTCAACGTTCTCCAGATAATCTTCCAGATTGTCGATCTGCGTCAGATCAGCAATCCCGCCGTCCGCCGCGCAGTTGCCCTCGCTCAGGCGCAGGTCCCCAGCTTCGATCGTGCGATTTTCACACAAGGTATGCGCGCGCTCGAGCACGTTCTCCAATTCCCGCACATTTCCCGGAAACCGGTAGTTCTTCAACGCTTCCAACGCCTGCGGATGCAGGCGCGCCGCCGGTTGGCCGGTGTCTTTGGCCAAACGCTTGAGCATGTGCGCCGCCAACACTTCAATGTCATCGCGCCGCTCGCGCAGGGACGGCACCCGCAGTTCAATCACGTTCAAGCGGTAATAGAGGTCCTGACGAAAACGCTCGGCAGCCACTTCAGCGTCGAGATCCTTGTGCGTGGCGCAAAGAATCCGCACATCGACCACGCTTTCCTGCTGCCCACCGACGCTGCGCACGGCTTTTTCCTGGATCGCCCGCAGCAGTTTCACCTGCATCGACAGCGGCAGGTCCGCCACTTCATCGAGAAACAAGGTGCCGCCATGGGCGGCCTGAAACAGCCCCGGTTTATCCTCGACCGCGCCGGTGAAACTGCCCTTGCGATGGCCGAAAAACTCGCTTTCCATCAACTCCGACGGAATCGCCCCGCAGTTCACCGGCACAAACGGCTGGCTGGCGCGCGGGCCTTGTTCGTGAATCAGCCGGGCGACCAGTTCTTTGCCGCTGCCGGATTCACCGCTGACGTAAACAGGTGCCTGACTGCGCGCGAGCTTGTCGATCTGTTTGCGCAGATTGCGCATCGGCGATGAGTCACCAAGCAAGCGCCGATCAATCGACGTGCACACGCCTCCCGCCGCCGGCATGCGCAGGGCCGCGCCGACCAGCTCGCGCAGGCGTGTGAGGTCCACCGGTTTGGTCAGGAAATCGAAGGCCCCGGCTTTCAGCGCATTGATCGCGGTTTCCAGGCTGCCGTAGGCGGTGATCATCGCCACCGGCAGTTGTGGATAACGCTGCTGAATGTGCTGCACCAATTCCAGCCCCGTGCCGTCGGGCAGGCGCATGTCGGTCAGGCACAGGTCGAATGACTCGCGGTGCAACAGCGCTTGGGCTTCAGCCAGATTGCGTGCGCTGTAGGTGTCGAGTTTCATCCGTCCCAGGGTGATTTCCAGGAGTTCGCGGATATCGGGTTCGTCGTCGACGATAAGGATTTTTTGCCGTGGGCTCGTGTTCAACTTTGTTTCCGTCCGTGAGCAAAGGTGATGCGAAAGCAGCCGCCGCCTTGGCGTGATTGGAAGTCTAGGCGCGCTTGATTGCTTTCGCACAGCTCACGGGACAGATAAAGGCCAAGGCCGGTGCCTTGGCTGCTGGTGGTGAAGAACGGTTCGAACAGATGCGGCTGTTCATCGACAGGCACACCGGGGCCATTGTCCTGCACTTCGAGCACTGAAAGCTGGCTGTCGGGGTCGACGAACAAGGCCAGCCAGACCTCGGCCTGATCATGCAGCAGAGCGCTGTGCCGCCAGCCGTTGCGCAACAGATTGTCGAGAATTTGCGTGAGCTGGTTGGGGTCCATCAGCGTGGTGAAGTCCCCGGAATTGATCCGCAGATGGATCTGTTGTCGCTCGCTCGCCTGTTCGCGGCTTTCGGCGACGAAATTTTCCAGCCACGGCTTGAGGTCCAGCCGCTGTGGTGCGCTTTGTTGGCGGCGGGACAATTGCAGGACGTTTTCGATGACTCGATTCATGCGTTTGGAGTGATCTTGAATGATCTGCGTCAGACGCCGATCGGCGCCATCGAGTTCCTCGGACTCCCCCAATAGCTGCGCGGCATGACTGATGGCGCCCAGTGGATTGCGGATTTCGTGGGAGATGCCGGCAGTCAGGCGGCCGAGCGCGGCGAGTTTCAGTTGTTGGGCTTGCTGAGCGATTTGCGCGAGGTCTTCGAGAAACACCAGGGTTTGCTGATTCGGACTTTGTTCGAGGGCGATGAAGCTCGGCTGCAGTTCCAGGCCGTTGCCGGGGATTTTCAGGCTCTGTGGGCGCAGGGTCGGGTTGTTCATCCACAGTTGCAGGCGATCGACGAGGGCGGGCGAATAGTCGGCGATCAAATGGCCCTGCAAGTGGGTTTGCGCGAGCAAGGTCTGGGCGCTGTGATTGGCCAATTGCACCCGGCGCTGTTCATCGAGCACCAAAATGCCGGTGCGCATGCGTTGCAGGATCAGCGCATTCAGCGCTTCGAGCCCGACGACTTCGCTGGCGCGTTGTTCGGCGAGGGATTCGCTGACTTCGAGGCGACGAATCAGCCCTTGCACCAGCAGGGAGGCGGCAAAGCACAGCGCGCCGAGCGTACCGGCCTGCAAGTAATCGTTGGCGCTCAGTGAATGGCTGAAACTCAAGAGAAAGCTCGAGCCGACAATGCCGAGGGCGCCAATGGCGGCGATCAGCAAGCCGATGCGTCGACGCAGGAGGGTGTTGCAAATCGCAACTGAAACGATCAACAGGTTGCCGATCGCGCTGGCAACGCCGCCAGCGGCATAAAAAAGACCGCACAGCAGCAGGACGTCGACCAGCGCCAAGCTGAACAACTGCGCCGGACGCCGAGTATTCTCGAGGAACACCACCAGCAGGATGTTCAACACCAGATACGACCAACTGCCGCTGCGCAGCAGATCGTCGTCAATCGACGTCAGCAGGCGGTTGTCCATGTTGCTGGAGATCAGCAGCACCAGGGTGATGCCGACGCTTAAACGGTAGAGATGATAGAGGCGCAGCAGACGCTGCGCCTGTTTGCTGTCGGCGTCGTCAGCCTTAGCGATCACGAGTGCCCGGGCCTTGCTCGAGGTGAGCCTGGCTGCAATACCACTGTTGTTGAACGCTCAGCGCACGGTCGCGGGGCAAGTGCACGCCGCAATGGGCACATCGCACCATCGGCGGGGCGTCCTGTTCGCGTGAGTTGCGATTGGACTGAGAGGATGCGGCAGGTGCCTTGAATTTACGCCACAGCCAAATGGCGGCGAAGATCACGGCGATCCAGAACAATAAACGAAGCATGATGAGCGGCTTTTCGACTGATGATCCGGCAGTTTAGCCAAGGTCCCGACAAGCGCACAGCGGATTAAATCGCAGAAATGAAAAAGGGAGATCCGTAGATCTCCCTTTTCTGTACAGCCGGTGTGGTCAGTCGAACACGCCGAAAGTCATGTAGCTGAACCACGAACGGTCGGTGCTGCTCGACTCAGGCTCTGGCTCTTCGATCACGTCGCCGTTCTCGTCTTTAGGCTTGAGCTCGTTCGGGATCGCGTCTTTCGCGTCCTGGAACTGCTTCTGCACGTCCTGGTTGGCGCGGGTTTCGCCTGGTGGCAGCGGTGGACGCGACTCGATCAGACCCAACGTCGCCTTGCTCAGGAACGAGCGGTTGTCGGCTTCGGCAACCCGTGGCACGAACTGGCCGTCTTGCAGGCTCGGGTGGTTCGGGTAGTTGAGCTTCAGGGTTTCCAGGCTGGTGGTCGCCAGTTCGTCCAGGTGCAGACGCTGATAAGCCTCAGTCATCACCGCCAGGCCGTCGCCGACCGATGGGGTTTCCTGGAAGTTTTCCACCACGTAACGACCACGGTTGGCAGCAGCTACATAGGCCTGACGGGTCAGGTAGTAGTCGGCCACGTGGATTTCGTAGGCTGCCAGCAGGTTGCGCAGGTAGATCATGCGCTGCTTGGCGTCCGGCGCGTAGCGGCTGTTCGGGTAGCGGCTGGTCAGCTGGGCGAACTCGTTATACGAGTCGCGCGCGGCGCCCGGGTCACGCTTGGTCATGTCCAGCGGCAGGAAGCGCGCCAGCAGGCCGACGTCCTGGTCGAAAGAAGTCAGACCTTTGAGGTAGTACGCGTAATCCACGTTCGGGTGCTGCGGATGCAAACGAATGAAACGCTCGGCAGCGGACTTTGCAGCTTCCGGCTCGGCGTTCTTGTAGTTGGCGTAGATCAGCTCCAGCTGTGCCTGATCGGCGTAGCGACCGAACGGATAACGCGACTCCAGAGCCTTCAGCTTGGCTGTGGCGCTGGTGTAGCTGTTGTTGTCCAGGTCAGTCTGAGCCTGCTGATACAGCTCGGCTTCGCTGAGGTTTTCGTCTACGACTTCCTTCGATGAGCAAGCAGCGGTCAATGCGAGGATGGCGATCAGCAGCAGGTGTTTCACTTGCATGGCGGCTTGCGTCCCTATGACGGCCGCTGTCTTGGGCGGGGCCGTCCTGTTATGATGAGCGCCCCGTTGAAAAGCCTCGGGGCAAAAGACGCCGTATTTAACCACAAGCGCGCAGCCGAAACCAAAAGCTGTGCCGACGCACAGTCAGAGCATGTCCGATAAAATTGAACTTCGCGCAGAGGTGCCGTCCGAATTGGGCGGCCAACGCCTCGATCAAGTCGCTGCCCAACTCTTCGCTGAGCACTCTCGCTCGCGCCTTTCCGCCTGGATCAAAGAAGGTCGCCTGACTGTGGACGGGGCGGTCATCCGCCCTCGCGACATCGTGCACGGCGGTGCCATCCTTGAGCTGACTGCCGAGCAGGAAGCCCAAGGCGAGTGGATCGCCCAGGACATCGAGCTCGACATCGTCTATGAAGACGACGACATTCTGGTGATCAACAAGCCTGCGGGCCTGGTGGTTCACCCGGCTGCCGGGCACGCCGATGGCACCTTGCTCAACGCCTTGCTGCACCATGTGCCGGACATCATCAATGTCCCGCGCGCCGGCATCGTGCATCGCCTGGACAAGGACACCACCGGTTTGATGGTGGTGGCCAAGACCATTCAGGCGCAGACAAAGCTTGTTACTCAATTGCAGAGTCGCAGCGTCAGCCGCATCTATGAGTGCATCGTGATTGGTGTGGTCACCGCCGGTGGCAAGATCAACGCCCCGATCGGTCGCCACGGCCAGCAGCGCCAGCGCATGGCGGTGATGGAAGGCGGCAAGCCTGCCGTCAGCCACTACCGCGTGCTGGAGCGCTTCCGTTCGCACACCCACGTACGGGTGAAGCTGGAAACCGGTCGTACTCACCAGATCCGTGTGCACATGTCGCACATTAACTTCCCGTTGGTCGGCGATCCGGCATACGGCGGTCGTTTCCGCATTCCGCCAGCCGCTAACCCGACAATGGTTGAATCGCTCAAGCACTTCCCGCGTCAGGCCCTGCACGCGCGCTTTCTTGAGCTGGATCATCCGACGACCGGTGTACGCATGAGTTGGGAATCGCCGCTGCCAGAAGATTTCGTCTGGCTGCTGACCTTGCTCAAGCAGGATCGCGAGGCCTTCATCGGATGAACTGGCTGACGCCGGACTGGCCCGCGCCGGCCAGCGTCAAAGCCTGTGTCACCACCCGCGAGGGCGGGGTCAGCGAGGCGCCGTTCGACAGTCTCAATCTGGGCGATCATGTCGATGATCGTCCTGAGGCCGTTGCCGAAAACCGTCGGCGTCTCACCGATCACTTCTCTATACAGCCTGCCTGGTTGCAGCAAGTCCACGGGATTACCGTGGCCCATGCTGATCCGGGCATCGTTGCGACCGCAGACGCCAGCTGTACCGCAACGCCCGGTATTGCCTGCGCGGCGATGACGGCGGATTGCCTGCCAGCGTTGTTTTGCGATCGTGCTGGCACTCGCGTAGCGGCAGCCCATGCCGGTTGGCGGGGGCTGGCGGCGGGTGTACTTGAAGCGACGCTTGATAGCCTCGATATTCCGGCTGACGACGTTCTGGTCTGGCTCGGCCCGGCCATCGGCCCGAAAGCCTTTGAAGTCGGCGCGGAAGTACGCGAAGTCTTCATCAATCAATTGCCCGAAGCAGCCGAAGCTTTCGTGCCGAGCGCCAGTGCCGGCAAGTTCATGGCGGACATCTATATGCTGGCGCGCCTGCGTCTGGCAGCACGTGGTGTCACTGCTGTTTATGGTGGCGGTTTCTGCACCGTGACCGATCCGCGCTTTTTCTCCTATCGCCGTGCCTCACGCACTGGTCGCTTCGCCTCCTTGGTTTGGCTCACCCGCTAGACTGTCTGATCTGCATCAACTCTCTGACGCTTGAATCTTGCAGAATCGACCGCATCTATAGCGGTATCTGGCAGGTTTCTTTATTCAGGATGGTTTCTTAGGTCCGGCCTGCTCAAAAGGAAGGTGACTTATGCGAATAGACCGTTTAACCAGTAAATTACAGTTGGCCTTGTCCGACGCTCAGTCGTTGGCAGTCGGCCACGATCATCCGGCGATTGAGCCGGCGCACTTGATGCAAGCCATGCTTGAGCAGCAGGGTGGTTCGATCAAACCTCTGCTGATGCAGGTGGGCTTCGACGTCAACAGCTTGCGCAAAGAGCTGACCAAAGAGCTCGACCAATTACCGAAAATCCAGAACCCGACCGGCGACGTCAACATGTCGCAGGATCTGGCACGCCTGCTCAATCAGGCCGACCGTCTGGCCCAGCAGAAGGGCGATCAGTTCATTTCCAGCGAATTGGTGTTGCTCGCGGCGATGGACGAGAACAGCAAGCTCGGCAAGTTGCTGCTCGGCCAGGGTGTGAGCAAGAAAGCTCTGGAGAACGCGATCAACAATCTGCGTGGTGGCGAAGCGGTGAATGACGCCAACCACGAAGAGTCGCGCCAGGCGCTGGATAAATACACCGTTGACCTGACCAAGCGCGCCGAAGACGGCAAGCTCGATCCGGTGATCGGTCGTGACGACGAAATCCGTCGCACCATTCAGGTTCTGCAACGCCGCACCAAGAACAACCCGGTGCTGATCGGTGAACCTGGCGTGGGTAAAACCGCCATTGCCGAAGGTCTGGCCCAGCGCATCATCAATGGCGAAGTGCCGGACGGCCTCAAGGGCAAGCGTCTGCTCTCGCTGGACATGGGCGCGCTGATCGCCGGTGCCAAGTATCGCGGTGAGTTCGAAGAGCGCCTGAAATCGCTGCTCAACGAGCTGTCGAAGCAGGAAGGGCAGATCATTCTGTTCATCGACGAACTGCACACCATGGTCGGCGCCGGTAAGGGTGAAGGCTCGATGGACGCCGGCAACATGCTCAAACCTGCGTTGGCTCGCGGCGAGTTGCACTGCGTTGGCGCAACCACGCTCAACGAGTATCGCCAATATATAGAGAAGGACGCGGCGCTCGAACGACGCTTCCAGAAAGTATTGGTGGATGAGCCGAGCGAGGAAGACACCATCGCCATCCTGCGTGGCCTTAAAGAGCGTTACGAGGTTCACCACAAGGTGGCGATCACCGACGGCGCGATCATCGCCGCGGCCAAGCTCAGCCATCGCTACATCACTGACCGACAGTTGCCGGACAAGGCCATCGACCTGATCGACGAGGCCGCCAGCCGCATCCGTATGGAAATCGATTCCAAGCCGGAAGTGCTCGATCGTCTGGAACGTCGCCTGATTCAGTTGAAAGTGGAATCCCAGGCACTGAAGAAAGAAAGCGATGAAGCGGCGATGAAACGTCTGGAGAAACTCCAGGAAGAAATCGTCCGACTGGAACGCGAGTATTCCGATCTGGAAGAAATCTGGAACTCGGAAAAAGCCGAGGTGCAGGGTTCTGCGCAGATTCAGCAGAAGATCGAGCAGTCGCGTCAGGAACTGGAAGCCGCACGCCGTAAAGGCGACCTGAATCGCATGGCCGAGTTGCAGTACGGGGTGATCCCGGATCTGGAACGCAGCCTGCAAATGGTCGATCAGCACGGCAAGAGCGAAAACCAGTTGCTGCGCAGCAAGGTGACTGAAGAAGAGATCGCCGAAGTCGTGTCGAAATGGACCGGCATTCCGGTGTCGAAAATGCTCGAAGGCGAGCGCGACAAACTGATGAAGATGGAAAGCCTGTTGCACAAACGGGTGATCGGTCAGGAAGAGGCGGTGGTCGCTGTGGCTAACGCGGTACGTCGTTCGCGCGCTGGGCTGTCCGATCCGAATCGTCCGAGCGGCTCGTTTATGTTCCTCGGCCCGACCGGTGTCGGTAAAACCGAGCTGTGCAAGGCGCTGGCCGAATTCCTCTTTGATACTGAAGAGGCGATGGTGCGGATCGACATGTCCGAGTTCATGGAGAAACATTCCGTGGCTCGCCTGATCGGTGCGCCACCGGGATACGTCGGTTACGAAGAGGGCGGTTACCTGACCGAGGCTGTGCGTCGCAAGCCTTACTCGGTGATCCTGCTGGACGAAGTCGAGAAGGCGCATCCGGATGTGTTCAACATCTTGCTGCAAGTGCTTGAAGACGGTCGCCTGACTGACAGCCATGGCCGTACGGTGGACTTCCGCAACACGGTGATCGTGATGACTTCGAACCTGGGGTCGGTACAGATCCAGGAACTGGTCGGTGATCGTGAAGCGCAGCGTGCTGCGGTAATGGATGCGCTGACGTCGCACTTCCGTCCGGAATTCATCAACCGGGTCGACGAAGTGGTGATCTTCGAGCCTCTGGCGCGGGATCAGATCGCGGGCATCACCGAGATCCAGTTGGGTCGTCTGCGTACACGTCTGGCTGAGCGTGAGCTGAAGCTGGAACTGAGTCCGGAAGCGATGGATAAGCTGATCGCGGTCGGTTACGACCCGGTGTATGGCGCGCGTCCTCTGAAACGGGCGATTCAGCGCTGGATCGAAAACCCGCTGGCGCAACTGATTCTCTCCGGTCACTTCATGCCTGGCGACACGGCCACTGGCGTGGTCGAGAACGACGAAATCGTTTTCAACTAAGGCCAAACGCCAATGAAAATTGGCAGGCCCCACCTTGTGGGGCCTTTTTTTTCGTTAGGCTGTTGAACTCAAAGGAAAAGGCTTGTAAAGTGCGCCCCGCAGTCAGTCGCCAAGACGGTCTCAGCTCACTGAGTTGAAATCTGAAATAAGTTGCAAATCATTAACTTGAAAGCAATTTAGGGGGTTGACAGAGGTGTTCTAGGTTGTAGAATAGCGCGCCTCAGACACACGAACGCAGCGATGCGAACGAGTGACTGGAAGCAGTAAGTTTCACCGTTGTAAATTGAAATATGTAGTTCCGTGATAGCTCAGTCGGTAGAGCAAATGACTGTTAATCATTGGGTCCCAGGTTCGAGTCCTGGTCACGGAGCCAATTTCAAGCCGGGGTATAGCGCAGTCCGGTAGCGCGCCTGCTTTGGGAGCAGGATGTCAGGAGTTCGAATCCCCTTACCCCGACCATTTTTGGGTCGTTAGCTCAGTTGGTAGAGCAGTTGGCTTTTAACCAATTGGTCGTAGGTTCGAATCCCACACGACCCACCATTTTTGAAACCAGTTAGCGCTGGGATCGAATCTTAAGATCAGAGGCCAAAAGCGCTGATCGAAGAAGGCGATCTTTGAAAGGTCGCCTTTTTTTTACCGGGGTATAGCGCAGTCCGGTAGCGCGCCTGCTTTGGGAGCAGGATGTCAGGAGTTCGAATCCCCTTACCCCGACCATATTAAAAATCCTCGTATCGAAAGATACGGGGATTTTTTTTGTCCGACAAAAACTCATTTCCCCTTCAAGTCGTCATACAACCTGCCGATAGCCCGCTAACGAAAGGGGACTGCCACTGCTTCGCCCCTTGAATCTGGCCAACACAAGAATAAGGGCGTTCGTCATGTTGCTTCGTCAGTTGAATATTGCTCCCCGGGCTGCCCTGGGGTTCGCTCTGATCGCGGTGTTGGTTGCTCTGCTGGGCGTGTTTGCGCTGGGGCAGATGTCGAGCATTCGCGACAGTGAGGTCGCGGTAGAAAATCAGTGGTTGCCGAGTATTCGTGGCGGCGACGAGATTCGCGAGATCATGCTGCGCATCCGCACCATCTCGCTGCGCATGGCGTTGGATCAGGATCCGAACAATATCGCCACCTACCGCAGCCAGATGGACACCCGTGACAAGGAGCTGAGCGAGAAAATCGCCGCCTACGACAAGCTGGTCACCACCCCGGAAGGCCAGCAGCTCTATGATCAATTCAAAACAACCTTTGCGGCGTATCGGACCGGTATCGCTCAGTCCTTCACCCTCGCCCAGCAGGGCAAGCGCGACGAGTTGACCAAGCTGTTGCTGGTCGACATGAAAACCGTTGTCGATGGCTCCGGCAAGCAACTCAATGACCTGGCGGATCTGTTCGCCAAGCAGGTCGCCGCGGAAAGCCAGAAGTCCGCTGATCATTACCAGACGTCTCGCACCATTGTCAGCCTGTTCATTGCACTGGCGGCGTTGGCCACGGTGGCGCTGGCGATGTTATTGACGCGCAGTATCGTCCGTCCGCTGAGCAGCGCAGTCAGCGCCGCTGAGAGCGTGGCGCAGGGCGACCTGACCCGGCCGATCGAAACCCATGGCAATGACGAAGTCAGCCGCCTGCTCAAAGCCCTGGCAACCATGCAGCAGAATTTGCGCGATACCTTGCAAGGCATCAGCGGTTCAGCCACGCAACTTGCCACCGCTGCCGACGAGCTCAGCGCGGTGACCCTCGACAGCACGCAGGGCCTGCAACAGCAGAACAACGAGATCGAACAAGCGGCCACCGCCGTCAATCAGATGACCACCGCCGTGGAAGAGGTCGCGCGTAATGCCGTGTCCACGTCCGATGCCACGCGGCAATCCAGCGAGTCGGCGCATGCCGGGCAGGAACGCGTCAGCGAAACTGCCAGCGCCATCAGCGCGCTCAGCAACGATGTGCAGCACACCGGCGAATTGGTGCAGTCACTGGCGAACCAGTCTCAGGACATTGGCAAAGTGCTCGATGTGATCCGGGCAATCGCCGAGCAGACCAACCTGCTGGCGCTCAATGCGGCGATTGAAGCGGCGCGCGCGGGGGAGAGCGGCAGAGGCTTTGCGGTGGTCGCCGATGAGGTGCGAGCGTTGGCTTATCGCACGCAGCAATCGACCCAGGAGATCGAGCAGATGGTGCAAGGCATGCGCAATGGTTCGAGCCTGGCGCTGGACTCGATGCAGGCCAGTGCCTCGCGTGCCGCCAGCACACTGGTGTTGGCCGAGCGTGCCGGTGAAGCGTTGCAAACCATCACGGCGTCGGTGCACGAGATTCACGAACGTAATCTGGTAATTGCCAGTGCGGCGGAGGAACAGGCGCAAGTGGCGCGGGAAGTGGATCGCAATCTGGTGAACATTCGCGATCTGTCGGTGCGATCAGCGGCAGGCGCCGACCAGACCAGCGCGTCGAGCCATGAACTGTCGCAACTGGCCAATGCGTTGCAAGGCATGGTGCGGCGGTTTCAGCTGTAATCGACAGCCGAGAAAAAGCCCCGCTGAGTGCGAGGCTTCTTCCAGACAATGAAGATCAACTGTGGGAGCTGGCAAGCCAGCTCCCACAGGACTTGATTTTAGTGCAGCTTCAGACGCGGTTCAGTCCCGCGACCAATCTTGCTACCAAGCATCAGCATCGCCGTGCGGAACGGGCCGTACAGCGCCATCTGGTGCATGCGGTACAGCGACACGTAAAACATCCGCGCCAGCCACCCTTCGAGCATCACACTGCCGGTCAGGTTGCCCATCAAGTTACCCACAGCCGAAAAACGTGACAGCGAAATCAGCGAGCCGTAGTCGGTGTATTTGTACTCCGGCAGGGTCTTGCCTTCGATGCGCAGTTTCAGTGACTTGGCCAGCAACGAGGCCTGTTGGTGCGCCGCTTGTGCACGCGGCGGCACGTTGCGATCGGTGCCCGGTTGCGGGCACGCCGCGCAGTCACCGAAGGCGAAGATATTCTCGTCGCGGGTGGTCTGCAGGGTCGGCAACACTTGCAGCTGATTGATGCGATTGGTTTCCAGGCCATCGATGTCCTTGAGGAAGCCCGGAGCGCGAATACCGGCCGCCCAGACTTTCAGGCTGGCCTTGATCTCGTTGCCGTCGGCGGTGATCAGGCTATCAGCCGTCACTTCGCTGACCGACGCGTTAGTCATCACATTGACCCCGAGTTTTTCCAAGGTCTTGTGCACCGGCCCGCTGATGCGTTCAGGCAGTGCTGGCAGCACCCGTGGCCCGGCTTCTATCAGGGTGATGTGCATGTTTTCCGGTTTGATCCGGTCCAGACCATACGCCGCCAATTCGTGCGCCGCGTTGTGCAGTTCTGCCGCCAGCTCAACGCCGGTGGCGCCGGCGCCGACAATCGCTACGCTGATCTGCTCGACCACATCGGTTTGCCCGGCGTGCGCACGCAGATAGTGATTCAACAGTTGCTGATGAAAGCGCTCGGCCTGTTTGCGGGTGTCGAGGAACAGGCAGTGCTGCGCCGCGCCTTGGGTGCCGAAATCGTTGGTGGTGCTGCCGACGCTGATCACCAGCGAGTCGTACTGCACTTCACGCGCCGGGACCAGTTCTACGCCGTTTTCGTCATAGGTCGCGGCCAGCTGAATTTTCTTCTGCGCGCGATCGAGTCCGCTCATGCGCCCGAGCTGGAACTCGAAGTGGTTCCATTTGGCCTGGGCAACATAGTTGAGTTCGTCTTCGGAGGAGTTCAGCGATCCGGCGGCCACTTCGTGCAGCAAAGGCTTCCAGATGTGCGTCAGGTTGGCGTCGACCAGCATCACGCTGGCGGTGCCGCGCTTGCCCAGAATCTTACCCAGACGGGTAGCCAACTCCAGACCGCCGGCGCCGCCGCCGACAATAACAATACGATGGGACATAGGGATAACTCGCAAGGTTTTTAAAGGAAATCGGTGCGGTTACCCAAGCGAGCGCGATGCAGCTCATAGCGTCAGGTAACTGATAAATCGGCTCAACAGGCCCAGACCAATGGTCACTGCCAGCACCAGCACCAGGAGCATCCACGGCCGGAAAGGCCGGCGCTCGACACGGTGTTGGGACAGTTGCAGGTACTCTTCGACATGTTTCTGGTCTTTGGGGTTCAGGCGGCTGGTCATATTTGCCTCGTCAGGTAGACGTTGCTGAATGGGCAGAAGCTACAGCGGTTTTTATCCGGGGTTGAACGGAGCATAGCCGCTGTCCGGAACCGGCTCGACAGACACGCCATCATCCAGGCGAATGATCCCGCTTTGTAACACCCGCGCAGTAATTCCGCCATGCCCGCGCACCGCTTGAAACGTGCCGGGGCCAAGGTTGTTTTGCAGGCGTGCGCAGGGCTGACACCAGCCCGTGGTTTCGAATATTGCCTGACCGATGCGAAAGCGCCGACCCTTCAGACTAAACAAATTGATACCGCTGATAACGAGATTGCGCCGCAGATCTTCAGGCCTGACCGGCTGATCGTCGTGACGGCCCATCAAGGCGCTGATCACCGCCAGATGTTCCCACTGAATCAGCGTCACCTGCCGCGCATTGCGCACACCGGGACGGGCGTGGTCGCCAGTCAGCCCTGCCTCGAGCCGCGCCTCGACGGCATCCAGCTCGATCATCGGCCCACGGGATTCAGGTCGCACGCCAATCCAGCGCACGCGCCCGGTCTGCGGCACGTCGGCGATCAGTTGTTGAAGCGGCGTCACAGGCTGATTCCTACATCAAAGACTATGCTGCGCCCCAGGTTGCTGCGCAGAAAATCCGGCGCGTCCGGGTGGGCGAACAGCACGCGGGCGAAGGTCGGACCGACAAGGGACAGTGAACGCCAGCCCTGACGCAAATATTCGGTGGGCGGCGGAAAGTGGCTGTTCAAATCCAGCACTTCACGCTTGAGGCTGGCGAAGGCGATGATGTCCAGTTCGCCCAGATCCATACCGCGTTCCTTGTAGTTATGCGCTTTTTTGCGCAAGGTCGGTGCCAGTCGCATCAGAAATTCATTGGCCGGGATGCGCTTGGGCTTGGCTTCACGACGCACCAGTTGGCTGAGGGAAAAGGCACTGCGCCGGCGCTGCAGTTCGTCGCGCCACTCGTCATTGAGCCGTCGGCCTTCATCGAGGACGAAGAACACTTCGAAATTGGCATCGCGAAACAATACGTCCGGCGGCTCGCCGGCAGGGGCGAATTCGTCGGCGCGATAGGGAATGTTCAGGCCTTGCAGCAGGCGCTGGCAGACCCAACGCTCACGCTCCCATTTGCGGGCATTGGACAGGAACGCGTTGGCCTGCTCGGCCGCGATGGTCAGCAGGCGTAAATAATCTGAGTCATCCATAGGCCCAAGCTTAGCGTTCAAATGCGACAAGCAGAAAGCTTTGCGTGGCGGATGCTCCTCGGGTGGCGGTGTAGACTGCGATAAAGGACGCAAACCCGCGAATAAAGTGAGGGAATGATGATCGGGGCTGAACTGCTTTCGACGACAAGCCTGACGCTCGGCTGGCTGATTTACCTGCCTGTGCTGCTGTGGGCGATCATGCGTTCGCCGTGGCTCGAGTTGTTCAGCGACAGTCGCCGTCAGCATTTGTTGTTCGGCACGGTGTTCGCGTTGTTTCTGCTGTGGCTGGTGCGCAGGGATTTCGATACCGGCGTGTCCTATCACTTTATCGGTATGACTGCCGTGACGTTGCTGCTCGATTGGCCCTTGGCGATTGTCGGCGGGCTGGTGGCGCAGCTTGGTCTGGTGCTGCTCGGGCGTCAGGATCTCGCGGCGCTTGGGGTCAACGGCTCACTGTTCATTCTGCTGCCGGTGTTGATCACTGAGTGCATAGCAATCCTCGTCGAGCGCGCGCAGCCACGAAATCCATTCGTCTACATCTTCTGCTCCGGTTTTCTGTCAGCCGCGCTGTCGGCATTGCTTTGCCTGCTACTGAGCCTGACGTTGCTCTGGTACGACGGCATCTTCGCCATGCCCGAATGGCTGGAGGATTTCATCGGTTACCTGTGGCTGATCATTTTTCCCGAGGCGTTCATCAACGGCATGATCATCAGTGCACTCGTGGTGTTCAGCCCGGAATGGCTCGAGACCTTCAACCGCACGCGCTACCTTTCGGCGCCGTGGAAGGACGACGATCCCAAGCCTTGATTCCCACCAGAGCTGTCCTGAGCGGGATCAGTGGCGCGGATCGAAATCGCCGGAAAACAGTTCGTCTTCCGCATCCGGCGCGACCGGAATCTTGTGTTCTTCCGAGGCCCAAGCGCCGAGGTCAATCAGTTTGCAGCGATCGGAACAGAACGGGCGAAACTTGTTTTCAGGGGTGAATTCAACGGGTGCGCCGCAGGTTGGGCATTCAACGGTGGGGATCTGGCTCATGCTTGGCCTCCGGATAAAGTCAGGTAAAAGTGATGCAGACGCTCGACTTCGCTGTGCAGCCAGGTGAGGTCGCGGTCGTTGACCACCACGTCGTCGGCACGGCTCACGCGATCTTCACGGCTGGATTGCGCCTTGAGGATCGCCTGAACCTGCTGCTCGCTGGTCTGGTCACGCTGCAAGGTGCGTTCGATCTGCAGTTGTTGCGGGGCGTCGATCACCAGGATGCGCTGGGTCATCGCGTATTGGCCGGACTCGATCAACAGCGGCGAAACCAGAATCGCGTAAGGCGATTTTGCCAGTGCCAGGTGATGAGCGATTTCCTCGCCGATCAATGGATGCAGCAGGGCTTCGAGCCAGCGCCGTTGCTCCGGCACTTCGAAGATCAGCTTGCGCAGGGCTGCACGGTCCAGCGTGCCGTCAGCTTGTAACACGTCGGGACCGAAATGCTCGGCAATTTTCGCCAGTGCCGGCCGGCCCGGCTCGACTACCCAGCGCGCTGCATGATCGGCATCGACCACATGAACGCCGAGGTCGATGAAGTGCTGGGCCGCCGCGCTTTTGCCGCTGCCAATGCCGCCGGTCAGGCCGAGAATCCAGGGTTTTTCCACAGGGGTATTCATTTCAAACCGACAAACTGCCAATAGAAGTCGGTTATTTGACCACCCCAGAGCAAGGCAATCCAGCCGGCAATTGCCAGATAGGGGCCGAAGGGGATCGGCGTCGAGGTTTCCTGCTTGCGCAAACGCAACACAAGCACGCCAATGATCGCGCCCACCAGCGACGACAGCAGGATCGTCAGCGGCAGAATCTGCCAGCCGCCCCACGCGCCGAGCAGGGCCAGCAACTTGAAGTCACCGTGGCCCATGCCGTCCTTGCCGGTCAGCAACTTGAACAGCCAGAACACCGACCACAGCGCCATGTAACCCGCCACCGCGCCCCACAGAGCATCGTGCAGCGGCACGAACAGCCCGAAACTGTTGACGATCAACCCCAACCACAGCAGCGGCATGACCAGCACATCGGGCAGTAACTGGTGCTCCGTGTCGATCAGGCTCATCGCCAACAAGCCCCAGGTCAGGAAGATCAGCAAGCACGCGGGCCAGCCAAAACCGAAATGCCAGGCAATGAAGGCCGACAGCAGACCGCACGCCAGCTCGGTCAGTGGATAACGCTTGCTGATCGGTGCGGCGCAGGCCGAACAGCGTCCGCGCAGCCACAGATAACTGAGCAGCGGAATGTTTTCCCACGGGCGGATGCGATGCGCACAATGCGGGCACTCGGAGTGCGGCAGCATCAGGTTGTAGGTGGGCAGTGGCGTTTCGCCGGGTAGACCGAGCACGTCTTGGGCCTGCTGGCGCCAATCGCGCTCGAGCATTTTCGGCAGACGCCAGATCAGCACGTTGAGAAAGCTGCCGACCACCAGCCCCAACAGCAGCGCGGTGCCGACAAAGGCCAGCGGGTACAGGACAAACAGTTCGTCGATAGGCATGTCAGATCGCTGAGCCGAGTTGGAAGATCGGCAGGTACATGGCCACGACCAGCCCGCCGACGATCACCCCCAGCACGACCATGATGAACGGCTCCATGAGGCTGGTGAGGTTGTCGACCATGTTATCCACTTCTTCCTCGTAGAACCCTGCGACCTTGTCGAGCATGTCGTCGAGTGCACCCGATTCTTCACCAATCGCGGTCATCTGCACGGCCATATTGGGAAAGACACCGGTGCTGCGCATGGAAAAATTCAACTGCATGCCGGTCGCGACATCCTGACGAATGCGCAGCACCGCGCGTTTGAACACCACATTGCCGGTGGCGCCAGCCACCGAGTCGAGCGCCTCCACCAGCGGCACACCGGCGGCAAACGTCGTCGAAAGGGTTCGCGCGAAACGGGCGACGGCGGACTTGTACATCAATGTGCCAACCAGCGGCAGTTTCAACAGCCAGGTGTCGCGACGATCACGCAAGGCCTGGGATTTCTTCAGGGCATGGCGGGTGCCAAAAATCGCCCCCACCAAAGCGACGAGAATCGCCCACCACCATTGCTGCATGAATTCCGACAGGCTGATGACCATCAGGGTGAAGGCCGGCAGTTCGGCGCCAAACCCTTTGAACACCGACTGGAATTGCGGGACCACTTTCACCAAAAGAATCCCGGTGACAACCGCAGCGACCAAGACCACGGCGGTGGGGTAGGTCATGGCTTTCTTGATCTTGGCCTTGAGCCGTTCGCTTTTTTCCTTGTAGGTCGCGACCCGTTCCAGCAGCGTATCGAGGGCACCGGACTGCTCGCCGGCATCGACCAGGTTGCAATACAACTCGTCGAAATACTGCGGCTTCTTGCGCAGTGCTGTGGCGAAGCTGTTACCGGCGGCGACCTCTTGTTTCACCTCGTCCACCAGTTTGCGCATCGCCGGGTTTTCGAAGCCCTCGCCGATGATGTCGAATGACTGCAGCAATGGCACGCCAGCCTTCATCATGGTTGCCATTTGCCGGGTGAACAGGGCGATATCCTGGGCCTTGATGCGTTTGCCGAAACTCAGCAGGGACGCGGATTTCTTGCGCACCTTGCCGGGATTGATCCCCTGTTTGCGTAACTGCGCCTTGACCAGTGCGGGATTCAGCCCGCTCAACTCTCCGGTGATCTTGCTGCCTTTCCTGTCCGTACCTTCCCAGGCGTAGACGTTCATTTTCGCTGCCTTGACCGCCATGTTCAGTCCTTGGTAACCCGGTTGATTTCTTCAAGGCTGGTGATGCCTTGCATGGCCTTGTGCAGCCCGGAGGTGCGCAGATCGTCGAAGCCGTCGCGACGCATTTGACTATCGATTTCCAGTGAATTGCCTTCGGCCATGATCAGCCGTTGCAGTTCTGCAGTGTTTTTCACCACTTCATAAATCCCCACGCGGCCCTTGTAGCCACCGTTGCAATGGTCGCAACCGACCGGCTCGTAGATCGTGAAATGGCCGATGCGTTCCGCGGGGAAACCTTCCTTGATCAGCGTTTCGCGGGGGATCTCGATGGGCCGTTTGCAATGGCTGCACAGTTTGCGCGCCAGCCGCTGGGCAATGATCAGGCTGACCGACGTCGCAATGTTGAAGCCAGGAATACCCATGTTGTGCAGACGCGTAAGGGTTTCAGCTGCGCTGTTGGTGTGCAGGGTCGAGAGTACGAGGTGACCGGTCTGCGCGGCTTTGATGGCGATCTCAGCGGTTTCCAGGTCACGGATCTCGCCGACCATGATCACGTCCGGGTCCTGACGCAGAAACGAGCGCAGGGCCTGGGCAAAGTCGAGCCCTTGCCGGGGATTGACGTTGACCTGGTTGATGCCTTCCATGTTGATCTCCACCGGGTCTTCGGCGGTGGAAATATTGATGTCGACGGTGTTGAGGATATTCAGGCCGGTGTACAGCGACACGGTTTTACCCGAGCCGGTCGGGCCGGTCACCAGAATCATCCCTTGCGGCTGCTTGAGCGCGGCCATGTACAAATCTTTCTGCGCCGGCTCATAGCCCAGCGCATCGATGCCTATTTGCGCGCTGGAAGGGTCGAGAATCCGGATCACCACTTTTTCGCCCCACAGGGTCGGCAAGGTGTTGACCCGGAAATCGATCGACTTGCTTTTCGACAAGCGCATCTTGATCCGCCCGTCCTGGGGTTTGCGCCGTTCCGAGATGTCGAGACTGGCCATGACCTTCAGGCGCGCGGCAATGCGCCCGGCCAACTGGATCGGCGGCTTGGCCACCTCGCGCAAGATGCCATCGGTGCGCACCCGCACGCGGTAGTTCTTTTCGTACGGCTCGAAGTGCAGGTCGGAGGAACCGCTTTTGATCGCGTCCAGCAGCATCTTGTGAACGAAGCGCACCACCGGCGCATCGTCGGCGTCGAGCCCGCCAATGGCGTCCTGTTTGTTGTCATCTCCGGATTCAACATCGAGGCCGTCGAGGTCAACGTCGGCCATGTCTTCGAGGCCGGAAGCGTGGGTGTCGAAGAAGCGCTCGATGGCATCGGTGAGCTTGTCATCCTCGACCAGAATGGCTTCGGTGCTCAGCCCGGTGCTGAACTGGATGTCGTTGATTGCCTGATGATTGCTCGGGTCGGAAATCCCCACGAACAGTTTGTTGCCACGCCGCCACAGGGGCAGGGCGTGGTGCTGGCGCACAAGTTTCTCGCTGACCAGACCTTTGGGCTGGGTTTCCTTGTCCAGGCAGTTAAGGTCGAGAAACGCCATGCCGAAATGCTCCGACGCGATCTCGGCGACCTGCAGGGCTTTCACCTGTTTGTTCTGCACCAGATAGCTGACCAGCGACTGGCGATTGCGTTGGGCCTGCTGCCAGGCTTGCTGGGCACTTTTTTCCGTGAGCAGTTCGGCCTGCACCAATTGCTTGGCCAGACCGCTCAGAGCGATGTCATTCATGGGGATTCCGCACGCTTGCAGTTCATGACTTATAGCCTAGTCAAGTGACAGCGCCAAACACGTCGGGTGCAGGTGACAAAAAGTGTCAGATAGTGCGGTTGCAGGTTGTAGGAAATGGCGCTGTTCGCGGTTCACGCCCCGAGTATGGGGCCTCGAACGCATTGGCATGGCCTATGCTGCGTCACTTTCAGATCATGAGATTTCGACTCATGCATGGAGCGTGTCTATGAAAAAACAACAAGGTTTTACTCTGATCGAGCTGCTGATCGTTGTGGCGATCATCGGCATTCTGGCGACCATCGCCTTGCCGCAGTATTCCAAGTATCAGGCGCGTGCGAAGGTGACGGCAGGGATTGCCGAGGCTTCGGCGCTGAAGGTCAATTTCGAAGACGTGATCAATGCTGGTTCGGCTGATCCGAGCATCACTAATGTGAACGCTGATAAATCAGCGACCCAAAACTGCACATTGGCAGCGGCCGGCAAGGTTGCCGATGGCACGGGCACTATTACTTGCACATTGCTCAACGCTCCAGCGCCCGTTCTGGGGCAAACCGTTACCTTGACCCGTACTGCCGCTGCCGGTTGGACCTGCAAGTTCTCCGGCTCCAAAGACTACAGCACCACCAGTTGCCCAGGCGTTTAACCTCGTCGCTGTACAAAAATGCCCCGCACTTGCGGGGCATTTTTCATTGCGCGGTACTTCAAAAAAGCTTCAATAATTTCAGCGTCTTAGGAACTTTCCAAAAAGCCGCAACTTGCATGTGAATATTTACCGAGTCATGCATTTTGCATGAATCCGGAATTTTTCGATTCTCATAACTCATTGATTTATATGGTTTTTATGTGTTTGAAAAAGTTGGCACAACGTTCGCAACTACCTCGGTAACCCTGCTGACAAGACATGCAGCAGACTTTCCAGAAAAACAGGAGTTACTCGTATGAAGAAGTTCGCTATCACTGCCGCTGCTGCTACCGCGCTGACCCTGACCATGGCTTCCGGCGCATTCGCCCAAACCACTCAGGCTGCTCCAATGACTTTGGCTGCTGGTGAAGTTACCCAGGCTAAAGAAGCTACTTCAGATACCTGGATCACCACCAAAGTCAAAGCTGACCTGGTTACCGAGAAAGGCATCCCAGGCACCGACATCAAAGTAGAAACCAACAAAGGCGTTGTGTCGCTGTCGTCGACTACTGCAGTAACCGATTCGCAGAAAGACATCGCTGTTGCGATCGCCAAGAAAATCAAAGGCGTTAAAGCGGTCTCCGCTGATGGCCTGAAAGCCGAGTAAGGCATGACTTCTCGCCTGGACCGGGAGAAGGCGCGACAGACGGGCCGAGCCATACGTCTGCCGCAACTTTAGAGTTCATGCGAACGGTCACACGGATGTGACCATTACGGGCCCCGCCACTTGTGTCGGGGCCTGTTCTATTTCAGGGGCAACATAAAACAATTGTGGGAGCGAACCTGCTCGCGAAAGCGGTGTGTCATTCAAAACAGCTTTGACTGACACACCGCTTTCGCGAGCAGGCTCGCTCCCACAGGGGTTTGGTGTTGGTTTAGTTACCGCGTTTGCTGTTGATCTGCCGCAAGCGATTGCCTTCAAAGCGCAGGTATTGGTACATGCCGTTGCTCGGGCCGTAGGTCCATTCCTCGACTTGAAACTCCTCGCGCCGGTTGGCGCTGCGCTTGTAGCCCAGCACGTCGCGGCTGACCGGCTCGCCGCACTTCTGCAGCACTTCGCTGGAGCGGTCGCCCAGGCTGATCAGCTGGCTGCCGCAACGCAGGGTATCGGACGCGGCGGCATGGCCGGCAGCGAAGCTCAGTGTCAGCACGGCCAGCCAATGGCGTTTCATCATTCGGCATCCAGGTGCATTTGCGTCACTACGCGGCCATCGCTTTCGGCCTCGCCCAGGTTGGCGTCGATGAAGTACACGCGGTCGTCGGCCAATTGGCCCTTGTCGACCAGATAATCCTTGATGCTGCTGGCCCGGTCTTGACCGAGCTGACGCAGCAGCACATCGCTGCCACTCCAGAACTGGATCACGCCTTCGCGCAGCTTCGCCGTGCGTTCTTCCTTGCCCAGATCCTTCCATTCAGCCGGCGGCTGGGTTTTCAGGCGGGTGCGGTAGATGCCTTCAAGCAACGGACCTTTCTCACTGTCCGGCACTTCGATCAGCGAGGCCTGAGCCGGGACTTTGTCGCCGCGACGCTGGAGCATCTTGTAGTAGTTGTACTGGTATTCACGTTCCAGACGCTGCTCGGCGATCAACGGACCGTCGCTGCTTTTGGCCGCCGTGCCTTCGATTTCCAGGCGCAGGGCCGGACGCTCTTTCAGCGCCTGAGACAGTTTGACCAGCGCGGCTTCGGCGTCCTTGTTCAACTCGCTGGAACCCGGGGCGAACGACACGGTGCCGAGATCCTGTGAGCCACCACCGCTGACCAGCCCGCCAATCAACTTGAACGGCGCTGCAGCGGCTTTGACGATGAGGTTGCGCAGGGTCTGCCAGACAATCGGCATCACGCTGAACTGCGGATTGTTCAGATCACCGGTGACCGGCAACTCGATGGAGATCTTGCCGTCGACGTCCTTGAGCAAGGCGATCGCCAGTTTCAGCGGCAGGCTCACGGCATCCGGGCTGTCGACTTTCTCGCCAAGCTGCAATTGCTCGACCACTACTTTGTTCTCGGCTTTGAGCTGGCCTTTGGTAATCAGGTAATGCAGGTCGAGGTTGAGCCGGCCCTTGCGGATGCGGTAACCGGCAAACTTGCCGGAGTACGGCGTCAGCGTTGTCAGTTCGACGCGCTTGAAACTGGTGGCGATGTCGAGGCTGGCCATCGGATCGAACGGATTGACCGCACCCTTGATGGTCACTGGCGCGTAACGGTCGACCTTGCCCTTGATGTCGACACTGGCCGGTTTTGCCTGACGGCTGTCGATGGTGCCGATCTGACCGTTGAGCTGCTGGACGGCGGTGGCGAAGTTCGGCGTCAGGCTAAAGTCGGCGAAGTTGGCCGAGCCGTCATTGATAGCGATGCCGCCGATGTGAATGCCCAGCGGCTTGTCTTTGCTGGCCGGTTGGGCCGCGGCGGTTTTTGCGCCACCGTCGGCTGGCTGCGGGATCAGCAGGTCGTCGATGTTGGTGGTGCGGTCATCGTTGATCATGAACCGCACATACGGCTGGAACAGATTGACCTTGTCGATCGACAGGCTGTCGCCGTGTTGATAGTTCAGCCCTTCGACCACCACTTGCTGCCACTTGAGGAAGTCGCGGGTTTTCAGGGTGTCGAGGGTGTGCAACTGATCGATCTGCGCCCGCCCGGTGACGCTGAGCGCCAGCGGTTCGGTGCTCTTGAGGTTGACCTTCAAGTCACTGCCGAGCATGCCGCTGCGCAGTTCGAGGCGAATGAACGGGTTGATGTAGGACTGCGCGACACGCAGGTCGATGTCTTGGGTTTTGACGTTGAGCTGGGCGTTGACCGGGGCCAGATTGACCGTGCCGTCGGCGCTGATCTTGCCTTGCTTGCCCAGCCCGCTGTCGAGCTTGAGCTTGAAGGGCGAGCCGTTGAGGCTGTCGTAACCCTCCAGGTCAACGTTCAGTGGGGTGATATCCAGCGCCACCGGCGGATTCGCTGAACGATCGGCCACATGCACGGTGTAGTTGCGCAATTGCACATCTTTGAGCAGCACTTGCCACGGTTTGCTCGGGGCGTTCGGTTCAGCTTTCGGCGAATCAGCGGCTGCCGGTGTGCTGGCCGGTTCTGCGGCGGCTTTGGCCGCCGGTTTCGACGGCTGGCTGGCGAACAGCTTCTGCCAGTCGAGTTGGCCGTCGGCTTCAAGCGCGGCCCAGGTTTCCAGTTTCTGGCTGCGAACCTTGCCGACCACCACTTGCTGCTTGGCCAGGTCGACGGAGGTTTCGCTGACGTCCAGACGTTCGAGTTTTGCCAGTGGGCGCCCGTCCGGAGCCTTGATCGCAAACGGCGCAATGCTGACGGCGACGTTGTTGAGCAGCAGTTCGGTTTCTTTCGACAGATTGAGTTTGTATTCAGTGCTGAGGCTGATCACGCCGTCTTCGAGCACCAAGGGCACCGAGTCACGCACGTACGGCCAGAAGGCTTTCATCTTGCCGTCGGTGACTTTCAGGGTGCCTTCGGAGGTGAACGGGATCAGGCTGAAATTGCCGCTCCAGTCGATGCGCCCACCGGCCGGGCCGATGGCGACCAGGGTCATGTCGGCGCTGTCTTCGGGCAGGGTGCTGAGGTTTTTCAGCTCGAAGCTGAGGTCGTCGTAGAGGAATTCGATGGGTTCGCTGGGGCGTACATCCTGAAAATGCACGACGCCGCCGGCCAGTTTGATGTTGTCGATGCGCAGCGGGAACGGTTTGGCGTTGGGATCGGCCGGGGTTGGCTCGCTGGCTGGCACGTTGAACAGGCCGAGCAGATTGAGCTTGCCGTCTTTGGCGAAGAGGATTTCGCTCTTGGGTTTGTCCAGTTCGATGTTGGCCAGGTGCAGAGCTTTGGTCCACAGGCTGTCGATTTGCAGGTCAGCGTAGAGACGCTCGAAGCCGACCTGCTCCTTGCCCGGCTCGCCGATGACCAGCCCCCACAGGGTGACCTCAAGGCTGAACGGGTTGAGTTCGATACGCTGGATATGCGCAGGTACGGTCGCATAGTTGGCCAGTTGCTGATTGGCCACGCGCAGGGCGATACCCGGCAAAATCAGAAACCCCAGCAGGCTGTAGAGGGCCAGAGCTGTCAACAAGGCGCCAATCGCGCGAATCAATCCTTTGGGCATGTGCGGCTTCATCTGTCTGAATCGGAGTGCCTTGGAGTATGGCACGCGATTCTGGTTCCGAAGTAACCGCCGTGCTGCAGGATTGCTCAGATTCTTCTGTAGGAACTCATTACAGGTGGGAGCGAGCCTGCTCGCGAAGGCGTCATATCAGTCGCTTTATTTGTTGCCTGATACACCGCTTTCGCGAGCAGGCTCGCTCCCACATGGGAAAGTTGTCAGCGGATCAGAGCTGCAGGATCAGGGTTTTCAGTGGCGGTTGCTGGTCGAGGGACGGAAAGTCAGCCCCCGGGGTCATTACGCTCCACTCGCGCACTGGTCGGCCAGCCTTTTCGGCGCAACGCAGCACTTGCTCGCGCCAATCGTCCATGCTGACTTTCGCCAGGTTGTTGCAGCAGATCAGCACGCCGTTGTCGGCGGTGGTCAGCAGGGCTGGCTTGAGCAGGCTTTGATAGTCGCGCAGCAAGTCGACGGTGCCGAACGCGCTCTTGGCCCAGGCCGGCGGATCGAGCAACACCAGATCGTATTGACGCTGTTCCAGACGCTGGTAGCTCGGCAGTTTCTGCCCGCGGCGCTGGCTGATCGGCAAGCCGGCGAGTTGGCGGATCGCCGGGAAGTAGTCGGACTGGATGAATTGCATCTCGGGCAATTGCGGGTTGAGCAGACCGTTTTCGCGACCGACCGCCAGATTGCCTTCAGCGAAATCCAGATTGCACACTTCGCTGGCGCCACCGGCAGCGGCACTGAGGCCAACGCCGCAGGTGTAGGCGAACAGGTTGAGCACGGATTTGCCCTTGGCGTGGTCCTTGACCCAGCCACGGGTGTTACGCAGGTCGAGGAACAGCAGCGGATCTTGCCCGGCATGACGCCCGCGTACGCAGTACTTAAGGCCCCATTCGTGGCCAACCAGATCGGCCAGCGCCGCCTCGTCGGCTTTGTAGACGTTGTCTTCGCGGTCGATCCGCGAGTTGCCACGGGAGCGATCGTTGTAGACCAACAGCAATTCCAGACCCAGCGTCTGACTGACCATCGCGTGCAATTGCAGCAGGTCATCACGTTCAAGCGTCTGGTGAAAGCTCTGCACCAGCAGTTGCGGGCCGTAGCGGTCGATGGTCAGACCACCGGCGCCTTCCTGGCTGCCATGGAACAGGCGATAGCAATCGGTGCCCTGGCTGTGCAGCTCAGCGAGCAAGTCCTGACGTTGATCGAGGGCGGCGCGCAGCGCCTGATTCAAGGAAGACATGCGGGCGCCTTGCTGGAGAGAATTGGGGCGCGGGAGTTTAGCAGTTACTGAGCTGCAAGCTCCAAGCTTCAAGCTTCAAGCTCCAAACTTGCAGCTCTGAGCGTCAGCTCAGCCCCATCCTGCGTTTCGCTCGTTGCACCGAGCCATTGCGCATCGCCCAACGCAGCATCGGTGCGCTGCGTCGAACGCTGGCGCGAACCAACTGGCGTTGTAGCGAACTCTGCCGCACCTCAAGCATGTCGCTGGCCCAGTCCGGCAGCAGATCAATCCCTGCCTTCATCATCAGATCACCAAACGGCCGCGCCAAAACACTCGGCGCTGGCGCGGCCAGCAACAAGCGCAAGACTTCACGGCTGCGTCCATCACACAACAACTGCGGCTGCATGCGTTGCAGGTAGTCAGCCACGGCCTGCCGCGATTTCGGTACGGCTCGCGCGCCCAAGCGCTCGGCGACCACGGCAATTTCCGCGTAGTAACGATCCTGATCCGCCCCCGACAACTGCGGATTGCGATACCGCAAATGCGCGGCGAGGAAGTTGCTGACTTCGGCCACATGCACCCATGTCAGTAAGTCCGGATCGCTGGCGGCGTAAGGCCGGCCATCCGGCGCGGTGCCGACCACTTGCAGGTGAATGGTGCGGACTTTCTCGATCAGCCAATCGGCATCCCGCCGCGAACCGAAGGTAGTGCCGGAAACAAACTGACTGGTGCGCCGCAAGCGCCCGAGCATGTCCTGACGAAAATTCGAATGATCCCAGACCCCGGCCAGCGCCAGTGGATGCAGCGCTTGCAACAACAGTGCGCTGATGCCGCCGATCAACATGCTGCTGAAGTCGCCGTGCACTTGCCAACTGACCGAATCAGGGCCGAACAGGCCGGGATCGCCCTTAGGGTTTTCCAGGTCGAGCTGACCGAGGGACAACCCGGTCAGGCTCATGAGTTGCTGTTCGATACGGCTGCGGATGAATTCCATGACCACTCAATGAAGGAGGGCGGGCGCGGCCGATTGACCGCGCCCGGGATGTTACTGATTGAGGCGCTTGTCGATCAGGCCTTGCACCACACTCGGGTCGGCCAGGGTCGAGGTGTCGCCGAGGCTGTCGAGTTCGTTGCAAGCGATCTTGCGCAGGATGCGGCGCATGATCTTGCCTGAGCGGGTTTTCGGCAAGGCTGGCGCCCACTGGATCAGGTCCGGTTTGGCGAAGCTGCCGATTTCCTTGCTGACGTGGGCCAGCAGTTCCTTCTTCAGTTCGTCATTCGGTTCCGCGCCGTTCATGGGCGTGACGAAGGCATAGATGCCCTGACCTTTGACGTCGTGCGGGTAACCAACCACGGCGGCCTCGGCGATGCTGTCGTGCAGGACCAAAGCACTCTCCACTTCAGCGGTGCCGATGCGGTGGCCGGAAACGTTGATCACGTCGTCGATGCGCCCGGTGATCCAATAATCGCCGTCCTCGTCGCGCCGCGCGCCGTCACCGGTGAAGTAGTAACCGGGGTAGGGTTTGAAATAGGTGTCGACCATCCGTTGCGGGTCGCCATAGACGCTGCGGATCTGCGCCGGCCAACTGGATTTGATCGCCAGCACGCCGCTGCCGGCGCCTTGGATTTCCTTGCCTTGTTCATCAAGTAACACCGGTTGCACGCCGAACATCGGCTGTGTCGCGCAACCCGGTTTGATCCGTTGTGCGCTGACCAACGGGCTGAGCATGATGCCGCCGGTTTCGGTCTGCCACCAGGTATCAACGATAGGGCAGCGCTGTTCTCCTACGATGTTGAAATACCATTCCCACGCCTCTGGATTGATCGGCTCACCGACGCTGCCGAGTAATCTGAGGCTGGCGCGCGAGGTTTCCTGCAACGGTTCGGCGCCTTCACGCATCAACGCACGCAGGGCGGTGGGGGCGGTGTAGAAGATGTTGACCTTGTGTTTATCGATGACTTGCCAGAAACGCGAACTGCTCGGGTAGCTCGGCACGCCTTCGAACATCAGTGTGGTCGCGCCGTTGGCCAACGGGCCGTAGACGATGTAGCTGTGGCCGGTGACCCAGCCGACGTCGGCGGTACACCAGAACACTTCGCCATCGCGGTAATCGAGCACGTATTTGAAGGTCATCGCCGCTTGCAGCAAGTAGCCACCGGTGGTGTGCAGCACGCCTTTGGGTTTGCCGGTGCTGCCGGAGGTGTAAAGGATGAACAGCGGGTCTTCGGCGTCCATCGGCTCCGGTGGGCAATCGTCGCTGACGTCGCGCACGGCTTGGTGATACCAGAGGTCGCGGCCCTCGACCCAGTCGACGTTGCCTTGGCTGCGTTCGACCACCACGACGGTGCTGACATCCGGGCAACTTTGCAGGGCTTTGTCGACATTCTGTTTCAGCGGCACGAACTTGCCGCCGCGCACACCTTCGTCGGCGGTGATCACGGTGCGGCAGTCGGCATCGAGAATGCGGTCACGCAGGGAGTCCGGGGAGAAACCGCCAAACACCACCGAATGGACCGCGCCGATCCGCGTGCAAGCGAGCATGGCGTACGCGGCTTCGGGGATCATCGGCATGTAGATGCACACCCGGTCGCCTTTCTTCACGCCACGGCTTTTCAGCACGTTGGCCAAGCGGCAGACATGGTGGTGGAGTTTTTGGTAGGTGATTTGCGCGGACTCGGCAGGGTCGTCGCCTTCCCAGAGCAGGGCGATTTGTGCGCCGCGCTTTTCCAGGTGACGGTCGATGCAGTTGTAGCTGACGTTCAGTTTGCCCCCGGCAAACCAAGCGGCCTCACCGGTTTTCAGGTCATAGCGCTGAACGGTCTGCCACGGCGTGCTCCAGTCGAGGAAACGCGTGGCCTGTTCGGCCCAGAAGGTGTCGGGGTGTTCAATGGATTCGCGGTACAGGCGCCGATAGTCATCCTGACTCAATTGCGCAGCCCGGCGGACGGCATCGGCTTTGGGGAACGTGCTGATATCGAACATGACGGTTCCTTATTCTTGTGGTGCGACAGGAATAAAGATGCGCCGAGCGATGCCGAGGTTCAAGTCATGTGTAAAACAACTGCTCCCACATTGGATATGGGTTGCCCACTGGAATTGTGGGCAACCCATTCACATCACCCGCGGTGACGACCGCGGAAGTAGTTGATCAGGCCTTGGGTGGAAGGGTCATCGGCAACGGTTTCATCGCTGCCCACCAGACGGTTGTAAACGCCTTTACCCAATTCCTTGCCCAGTTCCACGCCCCACTGGTCGAAGGCGTTGATGCCCCAGACCACGCTCTGCACGAACACTTTGTGTTCATACATCGCCACCAGCGCGCCGAGACGACGCGGGCTGATGCGTTCGACCACCAGGGTGTTGCTCGGACGGTTGCCCGGGATCACCTTGTGCGGCGCGAGTTTGTGCACCTGCTCTTCGCTCATGCCTTTGTCGCGCAGCTCCTGCTCGGCTTCCGGCAGGGTCTTGCCGAGCATCAGCGCCTGGCTCTGCGACAGGCAGTTGGCGTACAGCCACTGATGGTGGTCGGAGACCGGGTTGAAGCTGACGATCGGCACAATGAAGTCGGCCGGGATCAGTTGCGAACCTTGGTGCAGCAACTGGTGGTAAGCGTGCTGACCGTTGCAGCCGACGCCGCCCCAGATCACCGGGCCGGTATCGGTCGACACCGGAGTGCCGTCCTGACGCACGCTCTTGCCGTTGGATTCCATGTCCAGTTGTTGCAAGTGCTTGGTGATGTTACGCAGGTAGTGGTCGTACGGCAGGATCGCGTGGCTTTGCGCGCCCCAGAAGTTGCCGTACCAGACGCCGAGCAGCGCCAGCAGCACCGGCATGTTCTGTTCGAACGGCGCGGTCTGGAAATGCTGGTCCATGGTGTAGGCACCGGACAGCAGTTCCTTGAAGTTGGACATGCCGATGGCCAGCGCGATTGGCAAACCGATGGCCGACCACAGCGAGTAACGACCGCCGACCCAGTCCCACATCGGGAAGATGTTTTCTTCGCGGATACCGAACGCCACGGCCGCGGCATTGTTGCTCGATACGGCGATGAAGTGACGATACAGCTCTGCTTCCGAACCACCCTGCGCCAAGTACCAGGCTCGGGCGGCTTGAGCGTTCTTCAGGGTTTCGAGGGTGTTGAACGATTTCGACGAAACGATGAACAGCGTGGTTTCGGCGCGCAGCTTTTGCGTCAGCTCGTGGAACTCGCTGCCGTCGATGTTCGCCAGATAGTGGCAACGCACGCCTTTCTGCGCGTAGGACAGCAGCGCTTCGGAAACCAGCTCAGGGCCGAGGAACGAGCCACCGATGCCGATGTTGACCACGTCGGTGATCGGCTTCTCGGTGTAACCGCGCCACAGACCGTCGTGGATACGGCCGACCAGATCAGTGATCTGGTTCAACACTTTGTGGACTTCCGGCATCACGTTGACGCCGTTGACCGACAGCTTGTCGCCGACCGGACGGCGCAGGGCGGTATGCAGCGCCGGGCGGCCTTCGGAAGCGTTGACGATTTCGCCGTCGAACAGCGCTTTGATCGCGCCTTTCAGATCGACTTCATTGGCCAGACCCACCAGCAAGTTGCGGGTCTCGGCGTTGATCAAATTCTTCGAATAATCGAGAAACAGTCCGCAGCTGCTGAGGGTGAACTGATTGAAGCGCTGCGGATCGGCGTTGAAGGCTTCGCGCATGCTGAAATCCTGCATGGCTTGGCGGTGATCTTTCAACGCTTGCCAGGCGGGCAGAGCGGTAACGTCGTGAGGAGTGCGGTAGTACGCCATCGCTGCGGTTTTCCTTTTTACTTGAACGGCCTTTTGAACACGGAACAGCCACGGCACGCCATGTTTGGGCGTGGGGCCAGCTGCGTCGACACGATTTCTGGACACAGGGCGAATACAGTAAACCTCGCGCTGCGTTCTGTCTTGACTTTGTCTGACCAGATCCCTGTACTTTTTTAACATCGCGACGGGGATTTGGCCGACAAACGGAGGGGGTGAGGCAGTTTCGGGTTCAGGCGAGCTGAACCGGGATGGCGTTGCTGGTGTGGCTCAGCTCATTGCCCGGTGCCATGTAGAGCATGCGCGGCTTGAAGTTTTCCAGTTCGGCTTCGCTGTAGTGGGCGTAGGCGCAAATGATCACGCGGTCGCCGACCTTGGCCTTGTGCGCGGCGGCGCCGTTGACCGAGATCATCCGCGAGCCTTCCTCACCACGGATGGCATAAGTGGTGAAGCGCTCGCCGTTGTCGACGTTATAAATCTGGATCTGCTCGTATTCCCGGATGCCGGACAAGTCCAGCCACTCGCCATCGATGGCGCACGAACCTTCGTAATCGAGCACTGCATGAGTGACTTCGGCGCGGTGCAGTTTGGCCTTGAGCATGATCGCGTGCATGTGGGTTTTCCCGGGTTGGAATCGAACGGCGGGCAGTGTGCCCGAAGGCTTTTAAGGCGGCAATACAGCTGAAATGCGATCTTTCATACGCCCCAAACCACTGTGGGAGCGAGCCTGCTCGCGAAAGCGGTGTGTCAGTCAACATTTGTGCTGAATGACACACCGCTTCCGCGAGCAGGCTCGCTCCCACAGTTGGTATTGCGGTGTTTTTAAGCGGGGGTGTCCAGATTCAGGTGCAGGTTGTCGATCAACCGCGTGGTGCCCAGGAACGCGGCCACCAGAATCACCAGATCACGGTCTTGCACCGTCGCCGGACGCAAGGTCAGGGCGTGGCGGATTTCCAGGTAATCCGGCCGCAGGCCCGCCGCTTCCAGCTGCTGCAACTGGTCGCTGATCAGCGCCGGGAAATCGCGTTCGCCTTGCTTGATCGACTCGGCAATGTTGCTCAGGCTGCGATAAACCACCGGTGCCACGGCGCGTTGCTCTTCGCTGAGGAAGCCATTGCGCGATGACAGCGCCAGGCCATCGGCCGCGCGAACGGTTGGCTCGCCGATGATCTGGATCGGCATGTTCAGGTCATGCACCAACGCGCGGATCACTGCCAGTTGCTGGTAATCCTTCTGGCCGAAAATCGCCAGATCCGGCTGGACCATGTTGAACAGCTTGCTCACCACCGTCGCCACGCCTTCAAAGTGCCCCGGACGGCTGGCGCCGCACAGGCCTTCGGAGAGTTGCGGCACGCTGACCCGGGTCTGCCCGGCCATGCCGTCGGGGTACATTTCCTCGACCGTTGGCGCGAACAGCAGGGAGCAGCCGGCTTCGAGGAGTTTTTCCTGATCCGCCGCCAAGGTGCGCGGGTACTTGTCGAGGTCTTCGCCGGCGCCGAACTGCAGCGGGTTGACGAAAATGCTCGCGACCACGAAATCCACACGTTGCGTGGCTTTGGTGATCAGCGCGACGTGGCCGCTGTGCAGGTTGCCCATGGTCGGCACGAAGCCGATGCGCTTGCCTTCGTTGCGGGCGCGGGCGACAGCGGCGCGCAGTTCGCGCACGGTTTTTACGGTGTTCATGCAGAGAATCCGTGTTCGATGCCAGGGAACGTGGTGGCTTTGACTTCGTTGACGTAAGCCTTCAGCGCGGACTGAATGCTGTCCTGACCGTGCATGAAGTTCTTCACGAACTTCGGCACACGGCCAGTAATCGACAGGCCGAGCATGTCGTGCAGCACCAGAACCTGGCCGTCGGTGGCGTTGCCGGCACCGATACCAATCACCGGAATCTTCACGGCCTGGCTGATTTCAGCGGCCAGCTCACTCGGCACGCATTCCAGCAGCAGCATGGCCGCACCAGCCTGTTCCAGTGAGATCGCATCGGCACGCATCTGCCGCGCCTGGTTCTCGTTGCGGCCCTGCACTTTATAGCCGCCGAGAATGTTCACCGCTTGCGGGGTCAGGCCCATGTGTGCGCAAACCGGCACACCGCGCTCGGCGAGCAGACGAATCGACTCTGCCAGCCACAGCTGACCTTCAACCTTGATCATGTGCGCACCGGCCTGCATCAGCATGGCGCTGTTGGTCATGGTTTGTTCGAGGGTGGCGTTGGCCATGAACGGCAGGTCGGCGAGGATCAGCGCGTCAGTGTTGCCGCGTTTGACGCACGCGGTGTGGTAGGCCATTTCTGCGGTGGTCACCGGCAACGTGCTGTCGTGACCTTGCAGGACCATGCCGAGGGAGTCGCCCACCAGCAGCACTTCGACACCGGCCTCATTGCAGGCGTGGGCGAAGGTCGCGTCATAGCAGGTCAGCATGGTGATCTTTTCACCTTTCTGCTTGAGGCTCTGGAGCGTGGTCAGGGTAATGGCTGGCATGTAAAAAATCCTCGTTCAGGCGCTCTGGAAACTACTGCGAGTAACGCGCGTGATTCGTCATCTACTCAGGCGCACGCTCTTTTGTCGTGCTTATAAGGCCTGGATTGCGCCCGTATGTGCCGGTTGGCGGCAGCGGGACGCCTATAGTCGTGATGAGCCAACAGGAAGTCAATTGCGTGTGTTACCGCATTGTTACGAGGGGAGTGTTACCGGCGTTACTGATGCGATTCAGCGGTGCGGCGGGGCTGATTCGGCGGTTTTTTGTCCGACAAAATCCCGGGTGTGGAATAAACCAATGTGGGAGCGAGCTTGCTCGCGAAAGCGGTGGATCAGCCAACACAGCGTTGAATGACACACCGCTTTCGCGAGCAGGCTCGCTCCCACAGGGGATTGCAATCAATCTGTCGCGACGCGTTCCAGGCCGACGAACGGGCAGGCTGCCAGCAAGTCGGGGAGGGTCCGACCGTCGGCCAGACGCAGATCTTGCGGCGCCAATTCGGCAAGGGGATAGAGTACGAACGCGCGTTCCTGAATCTGGTAATGCGGGACTTTCAGGCGTGGCTCGTCGATCAGTCGATCGCCGAACAGCAGAATATCCAGATCCAGCGTGCGCGGGCCCCAACGCTCGAGGCGTTCGCGACCTTGGTCATTCTCGATGGCTTGCAATGCATCGAGCAGTTCCAGTGGGGCGAGCGAGCAGTCGAGCGCCGCCACCGCGTTGGTGTAGCGCGGTTGGCCGGGCAACAGGGAGTCGCTTTGGTAGAAGGCGGAAACGCCCACGAGTGTGGTCTGCGGCAATTGCCCCAGCGCCTCGACGGCGCTGCGCAATTGTTCGGCCGGGTCAGCGAGGTTGCTGCCCATGCCGATGTAGATGCGTTCCATGCCGTTACTCGCCGGTCGAAGCGCTCGGGGCGCCGGCGCGTTTGCGCTTGGAACCACTGCTGCGGCGACGTTTGCGTGGCGCGCCGCTGGCGTCATCACCCTTGCCGCTGAGGTCGCGGATCATGTCGCGGCGTTCGCTGTCGTTGGCGTCCTGATAGTCAGTCCACCATTCGCCGAGGCCATCGGTCTCTTCGCCGGCGCTTTCGCGCAGCAGCAAGAAGTCGTAACCGGCGCGGAAACGCGGGTTGTCGAGCAACAGGTCGGCGCGTTTGCCGCTGCGACGTGGCAGGCGTTCCTGCATGTCCCAGATCTCGCGGATCGGCATGGTGAAGCGCTTTGGAATCGCAATGCGCTGGCACTGTTCGGCGATCAGTTCGTGGGCGCCTTCCTGCATCGCCGGTATCGGCGGCATGCCACGTTCCTGCAAGCGCAACACGCGGGCCGGCAGGGCCGGCCACAACAAAGCGGCGAACAGGAACGCCGGGGTCACCGGTTTGTTCTGCTTGATGCGCAGGTCAGTGTTGGTCAGCGCTTCGCTGATCAGCGTGTGGGTGTATTCCGGGTTGTGTTCCAGTGCATCGGCACTGGCCGGGAACAGCGGGGCGAACAGTTGCAGGTCGACCAGCATTTCGAAAGTGATCGCGCCGTGTCCCGAGAGGAACAGCTTGAGCACTTCTTCGAACAGCCGCGCTGACGGGATCTCGCGCAGCATCGGCGCCAGTTCACGGATCGGCTGCACGGTGTGCTTCTCGATGCCGAAGTTGAGCTTGGCGGCGAAACGCACGGCGCGCAGCATGCGCACCGGGTCTTCCTGATAGCGTTGCTTCGGATCGCCGATCAAACGGATCAGGTGATTGCGGATGTCGTGTACGCCGTTGGCGTAATCGAGGATGCGCTCGCTGACCGGATCGTAATACAGGGCGTTGATGGTGAAGTCGCGGCGTTGCGCGTCTTCTTCCAGGGTGCCGTAAACGTTGTCGCGCAGAATCCGCCCGCTCTCGTTACGCGAAGACTGATTGCTGTCTTCGTCGTCTTCGTTGACCGGGTGATTGGCGCGGAAGGTCGCGACTTCGATGATTTCACGACCGAAATGGATGTGCACCAGTTTGAAGCGACGGCCGATGATCCGCGCATTGCGGAATTCGGCACGGACCTGCTCAGGCGTGGCGCTGGTGGCGACGTCGAAATCCTTGGGCGTGATGCCCAGCAGCATGTCACGCACGCAACCGCCGACCAGATAAGCCTGGTAACCGGCACCTTGCAGGCGTTCGACGATATTCACCGCATAGCGGCTGAACTGCGTTTTCTGCAGCGAATGTTGACCGCTGTTGAGCACTTCAGGGGTGCTGCGGATGTGTTGCGTACGACGCACGGGAGTTCGGAATGACTGGAACAACTTCTTCAGCATGGGATGCACTGTTTGAAGGAATGTTCGGCCATACCAAAGAATGACCGCATGATGGGCGCAGATTCTAGCATTTAGTCGGGGGATGGTGTAGGACACGGCCGATTTGAGCTGCAAGCCGCAGGCTACAGGCATCGCGCACGATAAAAATAGGGGATTTTGCAGCGGAGGAGAAACTACAAGGGGAGCCGAAGCTCCCCAAGAAGTAGTTGCGTGCTCTTTTTATTATTGATTCGGGCTTCTTGTTTTTGTTGAGTGCCCTCGCCACGAAGCTTTTCCTTCGTGGCCCTCCCAATCGGGAGCCAAGAGCAAACGGATTGCTTTGGTCGCTGAATTGCAGTGATCTCTCGATCCAACCAGTACAGGCTCTGTCTTAGGACAGTTTTTGTTGTTCTCGGCCTGGTCGTGGGGCAAGCCCCAAATACAACGCCTCTCCAAAAGAATCAGTTAGCTGCGCCTCTCGCCGTCTTGTTTTTATTGTGCGTGAGTCGATTCGTCTTATTTTTATTGTCTTGTGCATTGCTTGTTATTGTTCTTGTACCAAACATATAGCAGGGGCCGTGCCAACTTTAGCGAAGCCCAGTAAAACAAAGGGTTAGGTCGATATAACCGTTTTGTCGAGGCGAAAAAAAGCCGGGGGTTTCGTTACCGATAACCCCGGCTTCTGTTACGTGAATCGACTGCGGTAACAGTTTTTTCACATCTTCAACCGTTACCCGCACACTCGACAGGTAACGTTCAGCTCTCGCTGGCGACGCCGGTCTTGCGCCGTGGAATGCCCAAACGCTGACGACGCTCCCACAGGCATTTACGGCTGACGCCCAGTTTGCGCGCCAGTTCGGTCTCGGTCATATGGTCCTGATGCTCGAGGACGAAATGCTGGAAGTAGTCTTCCAGCGACAAGTCTTCGGTCGGCTCATGGCTGCTGTTGCTGGCGTTACCGCCCGTTTGCGGCGGCAGGCCGATGAACTCGTCGTCTTCCAGATCGCTCAGCTCGATGTCGATGCCCAGCAGATCGGCAGAGATTTCCGGGCTTTCGCTCAGAATCACCGCGCGCTCGACTGCGTTCTCCAGCTCACGCACGTTACCTGGCCAGGAATAATGACGAATGGCCTGTTCGGCATCCGCAGCAAATTTGAGGTCGGTACGATTGATGCGCGCGCTTTGGCGAGCCAGGAAGGCAGTGGCGATTTCGTTGACGTCGGCGCCGCGCTCGCGCAGGGCCGGCAGTTTCAACGCGATCACGTGCAGACGGTAATAAAGGTCTTCACGGAACTGGCCGATTTTCGCCAGGCTTTTCAGGTCCCGGTGCGTGGCCGCGATCAGGCGCACATCGACTTTCTGCGACTGCACGGAACCGACACGGCGAATTTCACCTTCCTGCAACACACGCAGCAGGCGAGCCTGAGCTTCCAGCGGCAGTTCGCCGATTTCGTCGAGGAACAACGTGCCGCCGTCCGCCGCTTCCACCAGACCGGCACGCCCGGCGCTGGCGCCAGTGAACGCGCCTTTCTCGTGGCCGAACAGTTCGGACTCGATCAGGCTTTCCGGAATGGCCGCGCAGTTCACCGAAATCATCGGCGCCTTGGCGCGTTTCGACAGGTTGTGCAGGGCGCGGGCCACCAGTTCTTTACCGGTGCCGGACTCGCCCTGGATCAACACGTTGGAATCGGTCGGCGCGACTTTGCGGATCTTGCTGTACAGATCCTGCATTGGCGGGCAGGAACCGATGATGCCGATCTCGCCGTTGCTGTTGTCGACGGCGGATTTGCCGCTGCCGTTGGTCGCTTTCACGGCAACGGGCTCGCCGGCAGCAGGGGCTGACTGACGATCACGCAGGATCCGCGCGACAGCCTGAAGCATTTCATCGTGGTCGAACGGCTTGGCGATGTAGTCGACCGCGCCCATCTTCATCGAGTCGACCGCCGAGCGCAGGCTGGCGTAACTGGTCATGATCAGCACAGGCGTGCCCTGGCCGAGCTTGATCAGCTCGGTTCCTGGCGCGCCCGGCAAACGCAGATCGCTGACGATCAGATCGAACGTAGGAATGGTGAAGCGTTCTTGTGCTTCCTGCACTGAACCGGCTTCGCTGACCTGGTACTGGTTGCGTTCCAGCAGGCGGCGCAAGGCGGAGCGGATAATTGTTTCGTCTTCGACGATCAAAATGTGCGGCATTGATTCGATACTCTCGACGGTCTCAGTTCACAGCGGACGTCGCTTCGACATGACGCGGTAAGGTCACCCGGATACGGGTGCCGCGTTGGCTTTGTACATCAGCCGGGCTGTCGATGGTGATTTGTCCATAATGCTCTTCAACGATGGAATAGACCAGTGCAAGGCCCAGACCGGTGCCTTCGCCAGGATCCTTGGTGGTGAAGAAGGGTTCGAACAATCTATCCATGATGTTCTTCGGAATCCCGCTGCCTTCGTCCTCGACGATCAGGTCGACCGTGTGTTCGCCGGCTTCGCTCTTGACCCGTACCGCACTGTGCGGCGGCGAGGCGTCGCGGGCGTTGGAGAGCAGATTGATCAGTACTTGGGCGAGTCGCTGCGGATCACCTTCGACCCAGTGATCCGGATCGCACAGGTTGTAGAACTGCACTTCGAAATTGCGTCGGTTCAGCGCCAATAGTCCGATCGCGTCCTGGGCCACTTCCGCCAGACAAACGGGCTCGTCGCTGTGCTGATGGCTGCCGGCGTGGGCAAAACTCATCAAGGACTGGACGATGCGCGATATGCGTTTGGTTTGCTCGAGAATCTGCCCGCTGATTTCCGTCAGCTCGTCGTCTTCTTCGCGCTCCTCGCGCAGGTTTTGCGCCAGACAGGCGATGCCGGTGACCGGGTTGCCGATCTCGTGGGCCACGCCCGCCGCTAGACGTCCGATGCTGGCCAGACGCTCGGAGTGCACCAGTTTGTCTTCGAGCATTTGCGTTTCGGTCAAATCCTCGACCAGCAACACCAAGCCACTGTTACCCGGTGCAAGCGGTTCATCGATGGCCGCTTTGTGCAGGTTCAGCCAGCGGGTCTGGCCGTCGAGGGCCAGATGCTGTTTGTGCAAGTGCTCGTCGGGTAGGTTGATAAAACCCTGAAGCAATTCTTTCCACGGATTGGCGATGGTGCTCAGTCGCGAGCCGACCACACGCTGGGCGGCGATACCGGTCAGCTCTTCCATGGCCTTGTTCCACATCAGGATCTCTTGATCCTTGGCCAGCGAGCAGACGCCCATCGGCAGCTCTTGCAGGGTCTGACGGTGGTAGCGGCGCAGGGCGTCGAGCTCGGCGGCCAAACCGGTGAGCCGCGAGTGGTAATCCTCGAGGCGGCTTTCGATGAAGTGGATGTCTTCGGTCACATAGTTTTCACCGCCGGCCTTGTACGGCAGGAAGGTCTCGACCATGTCCTGCGCGACGCTCGGGCCCATCAGGCCGGAGAGGTTGGCTTCGATGCGGTCACGCAACCGGCGCAAGGCATACGGGCGGCGTTCGTCGAAGGGTAGATAAAGATCACGCAGCGCCTGCTCGACTTCTTTCTGCGCAGCCTTGGCGCCCAGCGGTTTCGCCAGTTGTGTGGCGAATTCCTGTGGCGAGGCGGCGTGCAGTTCGCGCCGTTGCGGGCGTCGCACGTTATCCACAGCGCAAGCTTCGGCGGCACTGGCCTCTTCCGGGCTGGCGTTGGTGAACAGTGAGATCAGGGTGAACATCAATACGTTGGCGGCGAGCGAGGCGATGGCCGCCATGTGCCAACTGGTGTCGTCGAGCACGTAAATCATGTTCAGCAGCGGAATGTAGAAGCCCTGCAGATTGCCGACCAGCGGCAACAGCATGGTGACTACCCAGACCAGAATCCCCGCCAACAGACCGGCGATAAAGCCACGGCGGTTGGCGGTCGGCCAATACAGCACGGACAACACGCCGGGCAGGAATTGCAGTGTGGCAACGAAAGCGACGATGCCGAGGTTGGCCAGATCCTGCTCCGCGCCGAGCATCAGGTAGAAGCCGAAACCGGCCATGATGATCGCGACGATCAGCGCGCGCCGCGTCCACTTCAGCCAGCGGTAGATATTGCCTTCGGCCGGAGGCTGATAGAGCGGCAGCACCAGATGGTTCAGCGCCATGCCCGACAGCGCGAGCGTGGTGACGATGATCAGTCCACTGGCCGCCGATAAACCGCCAACATAGGCGAGTAACGCCAGTGGTTTGCTGTTGGCAGCGATACCGATGCCGAGGGTGAAATATTCCGGGTTGGTCGTGGCGCCGAGTTTCAGGCCGGCCCATAAGATCAGCGGCACCGCGAGGCTCATCAACAACAGAAACAGCGGCAAACCCCAGCTCGCACTGACCAGCGAGCGCGGATTGAGGTTCTCGGTAAACGTCATGTGATACATGTGCGGCATCACGATCGCCGAGGCGAAGAACACCAGCAGCAGCGTGCGCCACGGGCCTTCCTGCAACGGCGTGTGCAGGGCGGCGAGGGCAGTCTGGTTTTGCAGCAGCCACAGCTCAAGTTGTTGCGGGCCGTCGAATACGCCGTACAGCGCATACAAGCCAACCCCGCCGAGGGCGACCAGTTTGATCACCGACTCAAAGGCAATCGCGAACACCAGTCCTTCGTGTTTCTCTCGGGTGGCGATGTGCCGAGAACCGAAGAAAATCGTGAACAGAATGATCAGTGCACAGAACGCCAGCGCCACGCGGCTCTGCACGGGTTCGCCGGTAAGGATGCCGATGGAGTCGGCCACCGCCTGAATCTGCAGGGCCAGCAACGGCAACACGCCAATCAGCATGAAGATCGTGGTCAGCGCGCCGGCCCAGGTGCTGCGAAAGCGAAACGCGAACAGGTCGGCCAGCGACGACAGTTGATAGGTGCGGGTGATCTTCAAGATCGGATAGAGCAACACCGGCGCCAGCAGAAATGCGCCGGACACGCCGAGGTAACTGGAGAGAAAGCCGTAGCCGTACTGATACGCCAAGCCGACCGTGCCGTAGAACGCCCACGCACTGGCGTAAACCCCCAGCGACAGGGTGTAGGTCAGCGGGTGGCGAATGATCGCGCGCGGGATCATGCCCCGTTCGCTGACCCAGGCAACGCCGAACAGCGCCGCCAGGTACGCGGCGCTGATCAGGATCATCTGGGTCAGGCTAAAGCTCATCGGCATCTTTTTGGCTCTGCAGGATGAAGGTCACGACAATCAGGATCAGCCAGAGCAGATAGGGGCGATACCAGGCGCCCGTAGCGTCGATCCACCAATCCATGATGGCGGGGGAAAACAGGTAGATCCCCACGACTAAAAGCAGGACCAAGCGATAGATGTACATCCCGGCCTCTCTTTTTTATGCGCGTGCCCGAAAACGTGCGGCGATGGTAACGGATGGGCGCACGACTGCAAGTGTCGTCATAGCAGTTGCGCTTCGGGCAGGGTCAGTGTGCGCGGGATCTTCGTCGCATCCCAGTTTGCACTGCCCCAATTGAGCAATTCTTGCGGCGAGGCGTGGGCCAGTTCGGCGCCAGGGTTTTGCCCCAATGCACGCAGGGCTCGCAGCAGCAACGGCGTGGCTTGATCGGCCTCCAGCGGCGGCGAGCGATAGGACTTGCCGAGCTTGTTGCCGTCGGGTTGGGTGATCAGCGGCAGGTGCAGATAGCGCGGCTGACGCAGGCCGAGCAGTTCTTGCAGATACAACTGACGTGGTGTCGAGTCGAGCAGGTCAGCACCGCGGACGATGTCGGTGATGCCCTGCCAGGCATCGTCGAGCACCACGGCTAATTGATAAGCGTAGAGGCCGTCACGGCGGCGGATCACGAAGTCGCCGACGTCACGGCCCAGATGCTGGCGGTATTCGCCTTGGACGCGGTCAGTGAAGTGGTATTCGAGTTCCGGCACGCGCAGGCGGATCGCGGCGTCCTGCTGGTCGTGGCCGGCATTGCGGCACAGACCCGGATAAATGCCGTTGTATGCTTCGAGCTGTTTGCGCGAGCAGGTGCAGGCGTAGGCCAGACCGTGGTTGAACAAGCTGTTGAGGACTTCAGCGTAAGCAGCGTGCCGGTCGCTCTGGCGCACCATGTCACCGTCCCATTCGAAACCGTAGCTTTCCAGCGCCTTGAGGATTGCAGCCTGAGCACCGGGCTCTTCGCGCGGCGGATCGAGATCTTCCATGCGCACCAGCCAGCGACCGCCGACTGAACGGGCGTCGAGGTAGGAGGCGAGGGCGGCGACCAGCGAACCAAAGTGCAAGTGGCCACTGGGGGTTGGGGCGAAGCGGCCGATGTAGGCGGGGGATTTCTTGGCAGTCATGGAAACGAAACTACTTTTCAGGCTATACGCCGGTCAACCTGTGGGAGCGAGCCTGCTCGCAAAAGCGTACTGTCAGACGATTGAATGCTGAATGACACACCGCTTTCGCGAGCAGGCTCGCTCCCACAAGAGCAAAAGGCAAAGGCAAAAGACAGAAACAAAAACGGAGCGTTCGCACGCTCCGTTTTTCGTTCAGGTCGAAATTACTTGCCGACCTGCTTTTCCTTGATTTCAGCCAGGGTCTTGCAGTCGACACACATGTCGGCTGTAGGGCGTGCTTCAAGGCGCTTCACGCCGATTTCGACGCCGCACGAATCACACCAGCCGTACTCTTCGTCTTCGATCAGTTGCAGCGTCTTGTCGATTTTCTTGATCAGCTTGCGTTCGCGGTCGCGGGCGCGCAGCTCAAGAGCGAACTCTTCTTCCTGGCTGGCACGGTCGGCCGGATCCGGGAAATTGGCAGCTTCGTCCTTCATGTGGTCAACAGTGCGGTCGACTTCCTGCATCAACTCCTGTTTCCACTTGTTCAGAACCTTGGTGAAGTGCGCGCGCATCGGGGCGCCCATGTACTCCTCACCTTTCGCCGGAACGTAAGGTTCGAAACCGCTGATCGTCGTTTGCTGCTGTTGCTTTGCTTGGGTGGGCATGAAATGGACCGCCTCTACTCTTGTAATCCATTGCGCAGGATTGCTCCATCACCGACACCTGCCGGCCCTGCGGCTGCAAGCGGGCGAACTTACCAGATCAATTCGGCCTGCGCTACTCCCGGATGTCGAGGCCCCGGCGGGTGGCGCTTGCAAATGTTTGGCAAGCCGTGTCTGGTGGTGTTGAAGACCTGTTCAATCACTGATTTTAGTCAATCCTGGAGCGTACGCTCATATCGTTACAGTCCAGCGTTCTTGAGGCTGTGACCGCTGCGGGTTCTCGCTCGTTCCGGCAGATGGGTAGAATCGTCTCTTTTTCCCTGCCGAAGGAAAACCAATGGCTCAGCCGTACAGTGCGCGCAGTCGTGCTATCGAACCGTTTCATGTGATGGCGCTGCTGGCGCGGGCCAATGAATTGCAGGCCGCCGGCCATGATGTGATTCACCTTGAGATCGGCGAGCCGGACTTCACCACCGCCGAACCGATCATCCGCGCGGGGCAGGCGGCGCTGACGGCGGGCAAGACGCGTTACACCGCTGCGCGTGGCATTCCCGAGTTACGCGAAGCCATTTCCGGGTTTTATCAAACGCGGTATGGCTTGAATATCGATCCGCGACGGATTCTGATCACTCCGGGCGGTTCCGGTGCGCTGTTGCTGGCCAGTGCGTTGCTGGTCGATCCCGGTAAACACTGGCTGCTGGCGGATCCCGGTTATCCGTGCAATCGGCACTTCCTGCGTCTGGTCGAAGGTGCGGCGCAGCTTGTTCCTGTAGGGCCGGACGTGCGTTATCAACTGACCCCGGATCTGGTCGAGCGGCATTGGGATCACGCCAGCGTCGGCGCACTGGTCGCGTCGCCAGCCAACCCGACCGGCACGATCCTGACCCGCGATGAACTGGCCGGGTTATCCACAGCCATCAAGGCCAGGCACGGGCATTTGGTGGTGGACGAGATCTATCACGGCCTGACTTACGGCACCGATGCGGCCAGCGTTCTTGAGGTCGATGACAGCGCGTTCGTGCTGAACAGTTTCTCGAAATATTTCGGCATGACCGGTTGGCGCCTCGGCTGGCTGGTGGCGCCGGAGGCTGCGGTGAGCGATCTGGAAAAGCTCGCGCAGAATCTCTACATCAGCGCGCCAAGCATGGCTCAATATGCGGCGTTGGCCTGTTTCGAACCGGACACCATCGCGATTCTGGAGGAGCGCCGCGCCGAATTCGGCCGTCGTCGCGACTTCCTGCTGCCGGCCTTGCGTGAACTGGGTTTCAACATCGCCGTGGAACCGGAGGGCGCGTTCTACTTGTATGCCGATATCAGCCAGTTCGGCGGTGATGCCTTCGCGTTTTGCCGACATTTCCTCGAAACCGAGCATGTGGCGTTTACCCCGGGGCTAGACTTCGGTCGCTATCAGGCCAGTCACCATGTGCGTTTTGCTTACACGCAAAACCTCCCACGCTTACAGGAAGCGGTGGAGCGCATTGCCCGTGGCTTGAAGAGTTGGCAAGGCTGATGCGCTTTTATCCACCCCTTGAAGAAGCGCGGCTGATTCGTCGTTACAAGCGTTTTCTCGCCGATATCGAGACCATTAGCGGCGAGTTGCTGACTATTCACTGCCCGAACACCGGTTCGATGCTTAATTGTCAGGTCGAGGGCGGGCAGGTCTGGTTCAGCCGTTCCAACGATCCGAAACGCAAATTGCCTGGCACCTGGGAGATCGGCGAAACGCCGCAGGGCCGCTTGTTCTGCGTCAATACTGCTCGTGCCAACGGGTTGGTCGAAGAGGCGTTGCAGGCTGGCGTTATCACTGAGTTGAACGGCTTTACCGCGTTGAAGCGTGAAGTCGCCTACGGGCAGGAAAAGAGCCGTATCGATTTCCGCCTCGAATACCCGAGTGGCCCGGCGTATGTGGAAGTGAAAAGCGTCACCTTGGGCTTCGACGGCACCGCGGTGGCGGCGTTTCCCGATGCCGTGACCCAGCGCGGTGCCAAGCATTTGCGTGAGCTGGCGCATTTGGCCCGGGACGGCATCCGCGCGGTGCAGTTGTACTGCGTGAATTTGAGCGGGATTGAAGCGGTGCGTCCGGCCGAGGAAATCGATTCTGCCTACGCCGAGGCCCTGCGCGAAGCGGTGGCGTGTGGCGTTGAAGTGCTGGCTTACGGCGTTCGTCTGGATCATGAAGAGATGGTCATTGATCGCCGTCTCGACGTATTGCTCAACGGCTAAACATCGATCCACAGGCCTTGCCCGTCTTCGCGGCTGGGGATAGCGGAGAGTGCTTGCCCGGCGCACGGCCCGGCGACGCATTCACCGTCCTCGATCAGAAACAGTGCGCCGTGGGTGGCGCACTGGATCAGGCTGTTGCTCGGGTCGAGAAACTGGTCGGGTTGCCATTCCAGGCCGACGCCGCGGTGTGGGCAGCGGTTCAGATAGACATAGGCCTGACCGTTACGGCGCACGGCGAAGAGCTTTTTCCCGTCGACTTCAAAACCACGGCTGGCGGCTTCGGCGAGTTCAGCGCCTGCGCAGAGAAACTTCATGGCTATCCTCTAGTGTCTGCTCGTGTCCGGATATGTCCGAGCTTGACGTTTAAATGCAAACAATTATCAAATGGCGGCCTTCGTCCGCAGGGCGGCTGGCAGATGCCGAGGATACTTGGCCGGCCATTCAGACGCCCGGGAAAAACCTTATCCAAGGAAGCTGTGTATGCGCCTGAGTACCCGCGTGGCTGTGTTGTGTGCCGGACTGTTCGTCAGCCACCAGGCTGCAGCGGCGGATTTACCGCAACGTTGGGTCAGTGCCGGCGGCGCATTGTCGGAGTGGGTCACGGCGCTGGGGGGCGAGTCGAAACTGGTCGGCGTCGATACCACCAGCCAGCATCCGCAATCGTTGAAGGCGCTGCCGAGCATTGGCTATCAGCGCAGCCTGTCGGCTGAGGGCATTCTCAGTCTGCGCCCGGATATCTTGATCGGCACCGAAGAAATGGGCCCACCACCGGTTTTGGCACAAGTCAAAGCGGCCAAGGTTCAGGTGGAGTTGTTCTCGGCGCAGCCGGATTTGCCGACGCTGGAAAAAAACCTCACTCATTTGGGTCAGTTGCTAGGGGCCGAACCGCAGGCTGCGCAGTTGCTGCAACGTTATCAACAGCAACTCGATGCTCAGAAGGCACGGGTTGTTCAAGTGCAGAGCAAACAGAAAGCACCGGGCGTGCTGTTTTTGCTTGGCCATGCGGGTGGCAAGCCGTTGATCGCCGGTAAGGACACTGCCGCCGACTGGCTGCTGCAACAGGCCGGCGGGCGCAACCTGGCGACGCATACCGGTTACAAGCCGTTTTCCGTGGAATCCCTCGCCAGCCTCGATCCTGAAGTGCTGGTGTTCGCCGACCGTGCGTTGACCGGTGACGCGGCGAAAGCAGCACTGTTCAAGGAAAATCCGATTCTCAATTCCAGCCGCGCAGCCAAGAGTGGGCGCGTATTGGAGCTGGATCCGACGCTGCTGGTCGGTGGGCTCGGGCCGCGTTTGCCGGCAGCGCTGAAAACCCTGTCTGACGGTTTCTACCCGGCCAAGAGCGGCCAATGACCACATTGGTAAAACCCCGTGGCTTGTTCATTGGCCTGACGCTTCTGTGTGTGCTGGCGATCTGGCTGTCGTTGTCGCTGGGGCCGGTGAGTTTGCCGCTGTTCGACACATTGCGCGCGGCGCTGCGCATGCTTGGCGTGCCGCTGGCGCCGGATGGACTGGAACAGGCCGAGCTGATTCTCGGGCAGATTCGTCTGCCGCGAACCTTGCTCGGGCTGGCGGTCGGCGGCGTGCTGGCGTTGTCCGGTGTGGCGATGCAGGGTTTGTTTCGTAACCCGCTGGCCGATCCGGGATTGGTCGGGGTGTCCAGCGGTGCGGCATTGGGCGCAGCGATCGCGATTGTCGGCGGTTCTTTTTTTGGCGGTTTGCCGGAATGGTTCGGGCCATATCTGTTGTCGGTCTGCGCGTTTCTCGGCGGTCTTGGGGTGACGGCGCTGGTCTATCGACTCGGTCGACGCAATGGCCAGACCAATGTCGCGACCATGTTGCTGGCGGGCATCGCCCTGACCGCGCTGGCCGGTTCGGCAGTCGGCTTGTTCACGTATCTGGCGGATGACGCGACGTTGCGTACGCTGACCTTCTGGAACCTCGGCAGTCTGAATGGCGCCAGTTACGCGCGACTGTGGCCACTGCTGATCATCAGCGCCGGTGTGGCGTTATGGTTGCCGCGTCGGGCCAAGGCGCTGAACGCGTTGTTGCTCGGTGAGTCGGAAGCCGGGCACTTGGGCATCGATGTCGAGCGGCTCAAGCGTGAGTTGGTGTTTTGCACGGCGTTGGGCGTTGGTGCGGCAGTGGCAGCGGCGGGCATGATCGGTTTCGTCGGGTTGGTGGTGCCGCATCTGGTGCGCTTGCTGGCCGGCCCGGATCACAAAGTGTTGCTGCCGGCGTCGGTGCTCGCCGGTGCGAGCTTGTTACTGCTGGCTGACTTGGTAGCGCGTCTGGCGCTGGCCCCGGCGGAACTGCCGATCGGCATTGTTACGGCGTTTATCGGTGCGCCGTTCTTTCTTTATTTGCTGCTGCGAGGGCGTGCCTGATGTTGCGTGCGCACAATCTGCACATCCAGCGGGGCCGCAAAACCGTGCTCAGCGAGGTTTCCCTGCAACTTGAACCGGGCGAAGTGCTCGGTGTGCTGGGACCGAACGGTGCGGGCAAAAGTACTTTGCTCGGTGCCTTGTGCGGCGAGCTGAAGGCCAGTGAGGGCGAGGTCTCGCTGGACTGTGAGGCGTTGGGTCATTGGACGGGCACGCAGCGCGCCCAGCGTCTGGCGGTGCTGCCGCAGGTCTCGACCCTGGATTTCGCCTTTCGCGTCGAGGAAGTGGTCGGCATGGGCCGCTTGCCCTATCAAAGCGGCCAAGTGCGTGACGACGAGATTATCGCGGCGGCGCTGGCGGCAGCCGATGCCGGGCACCTGAGCGGGCGCAGTTATCTGGCGCTGTCTGGCGGTGAACGTCAGCGCGTGCATCTGGCGCGGGTGCTGGCGCAACTCTGGCCGGGGCAGGCCGGGCAGACGCTATTGTTGGATGAACCGACGTCGATGTTGGATCCGCTGCATCAACACACGACGTTACAAGCGGTGCGCGAGTTTGCCGATCGCGGCGCGGCGGTGCTGGTGATCCTGCATGATCTGAATCTGGCGGCACGCTATTGTGATCGTATTCTGCTGCTTGAAGGCGGCCGCCCGGTGGCGCTGGATACGCCGGAGCAAGTGCTGCGACCGGATTCGCTGAAGGCTGTGTTCGGTCTCGAAGTCTTGGTGCAGCCGCATCCGGAGCGTGGGCATCCGTTGATCATCGCCCGCTGATTTTTATCGAGGTGATGGCATGCGTGGCTTGTGGCTGTTGGCGGTGGTGTGGCTCGCGGGGTGTCAGCAGCTAAGTGTGCCACCGCCGATCAGTGGCGAGATTCGCGATCTGCGCAGCGGTGAGGTGCTGACAGCGCAGCAACTGGTAAAGCGTCTCGCCGTGCCTGAGCGTCTGATCATTGGTGAGCAACATGACAATGCAGATCATCACGCCACGCAGTTGTGGATCTTGCAGTCGCTCGGCGAGCAACGAGCGCAAGGCAGTCTGTTGCTGGAAATGCTGACCCCGGATCAGCAGCCGAAGGTCGATGCCCTGCGCCAGTCTGCCTCGCCCCCCGCTGATCTTCCCGCTGCATTGGCCTGGCAGGATGGCTGGGACTGGAATCTTTATGGCCCAATCGTGCGCTTCGCCCTCGCGCAGCCTTATCCTCTGCGAGCGGCCAATCTCGAAAACAGCGAAATCCGCGCTTTCTATCGCAACCCTCCCGTTCTGACCGGGGCGGGCAGTAACGCGGCGTCGGTGAAGCGAACGCTGCTGGAACAGATCAGCGATTCCCACTGCGGTTTGCTGCCCGAATCACAGATGCCGGCGATGCTCGCTGTGCAGCAACAACGTGATCGGCGTATGGCCGAGCGCCTGTTGGCTGAAGCGAAACCTTCTCTGTTGTTGGCCGGAGCGTGGCACGCGCGCAAGGATGTCGGCGTGCCGCTGCACTTGCTGGATTTGGGCGCGGCTCGGCCACCCACGGTTTTGATGCTGGCAGAGCAGGGCGGCGAGGTGACCGCCGCGATGGCCGATTATGTCTGGTACACACCCGCCACGCCGAAGCAGGATTACTGCGAACAGATGCGCAAACAATTCGGCAAATGACTTTTCCACAGGCAAAAAAAGACCCGGTAAAAACCGGGTCAAATAACCGTGATTAGCCTGATGAGGAGATAATCTGAGAGTCCGAACCAAGGGCTTTTCAGAATATCGACTGATCTCGCGACCAGTTGTGATAATCATAGCGATTCTCATTACCGAGTCAACCACTGATTCTGCATTTATGTGATTTAGTCTTCGAAATGACCGGAATGCCCCGGAAACAGCGGGCTGCACGTTAGCCTTTTATCGCGGTCAGCCGAGTGATCTGTTTGTTGAGTTGGCCGATGCGCCGCGCCATGCTCTCGATCAGGCTGTGGGCGATCTTTGGATTCGAGCGAGTCATGCTCAAAAAATGATCACCGGGAATCAACATCACCGTGCTCGCGTCCCGAGCAATCACCGTGGCATTGCGCGGTTCGCCCGTGAACACTGCCATGGCGCCGAAAATCTCGTCCTTGGGCACTTCACCAACCTTCAGATCATCGACAAACGCCTCGGCATGCCCCTCGATGATCACAAAGACATGATCGGCGACGTCGCCCTGACGGATCAGCACTTCACCCGCCTCAACACGTTTGAAACCATGGGTACTGCGAAACTCCTGCGGCTTCAGTTCGGCCACCGCATGGGCGAGGAGCGCCATTTGCCCCAGCAGGTATTCGAGAAACTGATCCGCTCGGGATGGCTCGGCATACAAATGCTGAAAAACTTCTCTGCGCCGATAGGGCAGCAGGCGCAATGGCCCTTCGCTGTACAAACGGCAGTCGCTCCAGGCATCGCCGCGTTGCAGGCCAATCAAATCGCCTTCCTGCCAATAAAACAGGGGCCGGGCACCGATGCAGCCAGTGATCACGCCTTCGCTGAGCAGAAACAGTTGGTCGCCCGGCAACTGCGCCAACAGATCATCGGTCGCTACAAACTCGATCTCGGGTCCACACGGCGCGAGACTTTCGAGCCACTGCGCAGACAAGTTCTGCAAACGGATGATCAAAGCGTCGGCGTACGCCGATTGTTCCCCCAGCAAATACATGGCGGCGGTGTCCGGTCAGTTCTTGTGGCGCGCGGAAATGGCTTCGAGCTGCTTGTTCAGGGCGTCCTTGCGCTCGGCGGGAATATCGTTCCAGTGCACATCCATCAACGCGCCTTCGATCGCATACAGCAACACCTTCGATGCGCGAAACCCGCGGGTACGCACGGCCCGGTAGGCATCAACAGCGCCCAGCCGACGCAAGTCCGAGGCGCTGTGGATGCCCACGGCATGCAGCCATTGCGCCGACGTCTTGCCAAGATTCTTCAGGTGTTGCAGTTCATCATTCATCAAGCCTCCTTGCGACGGCCGAATGGTGCGTGGGCGAGCTTCTCAGGAGTGTAGCCATCAGTAGGAAAAGCGTGGTTCTTTGGTCGGATTCGACGCAAATGCTTCTAAGAAAGGGGCTTGAAAGGCCTGCGAACGCACAAAGGAGGGGGAAACGCAGAAATAAATGTGGGAGCAAGCCTGCTCCCACAGTCTTTGGAGATATCAGCGAGTGCGATAACGCAAACGCGTACCGAAATTCATCGACATCAGAATCTCGTCAGCACTCAACTCCGCCGGGAAGTAAGCCCCGGAAATCTGCGCATGAGCGAGGCTCGCCCCTTCAAGCGAAGCATTACGGAAATCGATGCCACGCAGATCAGCGGAACGGAAGTAAGCGTCGCGGAAATCCACGCCATCGGCATTCAGTTCGCGCAGATCGAGACCGCGGAAGTCGCCGCCGACCATATCGATCGCGCCATCTTGCGGGCGTTCTTTGTTGAAACCTGTGATGTCGTCTTTGTGCAGCAAGACATACAGGGGGGAATCGAGAAGTTTCGGCTGGCTCATGTCATATCACCGTTGGTTTTATGACGCCAGTATAGTGCCACTATTTGGCGGCCGTGAAGCAAGCGAGGGCTCCACGGCCGAAAGAGTTTCTTACAGGCCTGGCAGGCGTTGGCGAATCTGCGCGACCACGGTGTCCAGCGTCCCGGATTCATTGGTCTGCACGCGTTTGCTGCGCAGGATTTCTTCCGGCGTCAGCGCTTCACGATTGGTCTGTTGCGCTTCGATCACGGCCAGAGTGGCGTCGGACGGATCCTGTTTGTCCGCCTGACGAATCGCCAGCCAGCTCTCGATTACCGCTTGTGGCGCGTTGCAGTCGAGGATCAGGAACGGCGTGCCGGTGGCTTCGGTGATCTTCGCGGCGTTGTCGCGTTGTTCACGCTTGAGGTAAGTCGCATCGATCACGACCGGGAAACCGGCGTGCAGGATGATTTCAGCAATTTCATGCAGGCGCGCGTAAGTCGCCACGCTGGCGTCAGCACTATAAATGCCGGCCTGTACGTCGTTGGCGACGGTTTGCTCACCGAACAGGCGCTTGCGCTCAACGTCGGAACGCAGACGAATGGCGCCCAGCGCTTCCACCAGGCGCATGGCCACGTGGCTTTTGCCGACGGCAGAAACGCCGTGGGTAATCGCCATGAAGCGCGAAGGAATGGTGCTGTAGCTTTCCGCCAGGTTGGCGTAGTTGCGGTACTGGCGCAGGGTGGTGGCGCGCTGCACCGGCGTCGCGTCTGCCGGCATGCTGAACAGGGCGACCTTGGCGCGAACCAGGGCGCGGTAGGCTTTATAGAAGTTCAGCACTTCCAGGCCTTGATAGTCGCCGGTCAGCTCCAGGTATTGGCTGATGAAACGGCGAGCCAGGGATTTCAGGCCACGGTCTTCCAGGTCCATTGCCAGGAAACCGGTGTCGGCCCAGACGTCAGTGAAGCGGAACGGTTCGTTGAACTCGATGCAGTCGAAGATCACCACTTTGCCGTCGATGACCGTGGCGTTGCCCAAGTGGATATCCCCGTGGCATTCACGGGTGAAGCCCTCGGTCTTGCGCTGAGCGAACAAAGGCTTGAGACGTTCAAAGCTGCTTTCAGCCCAGGCTTTTAGGGCCTCGAGTTGCAGCAGATCGTTTTTGTCGCTGAGGAACGGCAGGATCTGCTCGAAGTTTTGCGACACCGGCGCCATCACGCTGTCCGGGGTGCCGGCATCGTGTTCAGCCGGGACCTTTGGCGCGCTCAAGTGGAAACGGGCGATTTGTTCGGCCATTTCGTCGACATGTTGGGTCGTCAGCTCGCCGTTGGCTTGCAAGGTGCTGAGCAACCCGGTTTGCGGGAACTGGCGCATCTTCAGCACATATTCGATCGCCGGCCCTTCGCCACCCAGTTGCGGTGCCTCGACGCTGCCGGTCACCGGCAACACTTCCAGATACAAATCGTCAGTCAGGCGCTGGTTGAGACGCAGCTCTTCCGCGCAAAAATGGCCGCGTGATTCGAGGCCGGTGAAGTCGAGGAAGCCGAAATTCACCGGTTTCTTCACTTTATAGGCGAAGGGACCTGTGAGGATCACCCACGAGATATGGGTTTCGATGACCTGGAACCCTTCGACGGGGTGCGGGTAGAGGGCCGGGTTTTGCAGGGCAGCGATCAGTGACTGGCTCACGGGCGATCCTTCAGAGACTGGGGGGAAATTCGAGGCGGCCATTATGGCCGCTCGCCAGCCTGACGCAAACCTCGGAGCGCGCCTGTTGAGGATGAATAAAGTGCGTATAATCCGCCGCCATGACTCGAACTCGATCTCCCCGTACCAAGAAAAAACCACCCTCCAAGGGCCTGAGGCCATGGTTGAGCTGGGCCATTAAACTCAGTCTGGTCGGCCTCGTGGTGCTGGCTGGCTTCGCCGTTTACCTCGATGCCGTGGTGCAGGAGAAGTTCTCCGGCAAGCGCTGGACCATCCCGGCCAAGGTCTACGCGCGCCCGCTCGAGCTGTTCGTCGGACAAAAGCTCAGCAAGGACGATTTCCTCACCGAACTCGATGCCCTTGGCTATCGTCGCGAAGCCGTGAGCAATGGCCCCGGTGCCGCTGCGGTGAATGGCAATACTGTCGATCTGAATACCCGTGGCTTCCAGTTCTATGAAGGCCTGGAAAAACCGCAGCCGGTGCGCGTGCGTTTCTCTGGCGACTACGTCGCCGAGCTTTCTGCGACCAACGGCTCGAAATTGTCCGTGGTGCGCCTTGAGCCGCTGATGATCGGCGGCATTTACCCGAAGAATCTCGAAGACCGCATTCTGATCAAACTCGATCAGGTGCCACCGTATCTGCTCGACACCCTGGTCGCTGTCGAAGACCGCGATTACTACAGCCATTGGGGCGTGTCGCCGAAGTCGATTGCCCGCGCCATCTGGGTCAACACCTCAGGCGGCAAGATGACTCAGGGCGGCAGTACGCTGACCCAGCAGTTGGTGAAAAACTTTTACCTGACCAGCGAACGCAGCCTGACCCGCAAGCTCACCGAAGCGATGATGGCGATGCTGCTGGAGCTGCATTACGACAAGAAGGAAATTCTTGAGGCTTATCTCAACGAAGTCTTCGTCGGTCAGGACGGTCAGCGTGCGGTGCACGGTTTCGGTCTGGCCAGTCAGTTCTTCTTCGGTCAGCCATTGTCCGAGCTGAAACTGCATCAGGTGGCGTTGCTGGTCGGCATGGTCAAAGGCCCGTCCTATTACAACCCGCGGCGTAATCCTGAGCGTGCGCTGGAGCGCCGTAATCTGGTGCTCGACGTGCTTGCCCAGCAAGGCGTAGCGACTGCCGAACAGGTCGAAGCGGCGAAGAAAATGCCACTGGGCGTGACCACGCGCGGCAAGCTGGCCGACAGTTCTTTCCCGGGCTTCATTGATCTGGTCAAACGTCAGTTGCGTGAAGATTACCGCGACGAAGACTTGACCGAAGAGGGCCTGCGCATCTTCACCAGTTTCGACCCGATCCTGCAGATGAAAGCCGAGGCGTCGGTCAACGACACCTTTAAACGTCTGGCCGGGCGCAAAGGCTCCGACGATGTCGAAGCAGCGATGGTCGTGACCAATCCGGAGACCGGCGAAGTCCAGGCCATGATCGGCAGCCGTCAGGCCAGTTACGCCGGTTTCAACCGCGCGCTGGATGCGGTGCGGCCAATCGGTTCGTTGATCAAGCCAGCGGTTTATCTGACCGCGCTGGAGAAACCGAGCCAGTACACCCTGACCAGTTGGCTGTCGGACGACCCATTGTCGGTCAAAGGCGCGAACGGTCAGGTGTGGAAACCACAGAACTATGACCGCCGCTCCCACGGCACCGTGTTCCTGTATCAAGGGTTGGCGCATTCCTACAACTTGTCGACCTCGCGTCTGGGTCTGGAAGTGGGCGTGCCGAATGTGCTCAAGACCTTGGGCCGTTTGGGCGTCACCCGCGAATTCCCGGCATTCCCATCTATGTTGCTGGGCGCCGGCGGCATGACGCCGATCGAAGTCGCGACCATGTATCAGACCCTCGCCAACGGTGGTTTCAATACGCCGATGCGCGGGATTCGCAGCGTATTGACCGCCGAGGGCGAGCCGCTCAAGCGTTATCCGTTCCAGATCGAGCAGCGTTTCGACCCGGCGTCGATTTACCTGATCCAGAACGCCATGCAGCGCGTGATGCGCGAAGGTACCGGCAGCTCGGTTTACAACGTGTTACCGAAAACCCTGACGCTGGCGGGCAAGACCGGTACCAGTAACGACTCCCGCGATAGCTGGTTCGCAGGTTTCAGTCAGGATCTGCTGGCGGTGGTCTGGCTGGGGCGCGACGACAACGGCAAGACGCCGTTCACCGGTGCGACCGGTGCGTTGCAGGTCTGGACCAGTTTCATGCGCAAGGCCGATCCGCTGCCGCTGGACATGCCGCAGCCGGACAACGTCGTGCAGGCGTGGGTCGATTCGCGTACCGGGCAAGGCTCCGATGCCAACTGCCCAGGGGCGGTGCAGATGCCGTATATTCGCGGCAGCGAACCGCCACCCGGCGCCGCGTGTGCAAGCGAGACGCCTGCTTCCGGCGAGTCGGTGATGGATTGGGTCAAGGGCTGGATGAATTAAGCGAAGAGGGTTTCAAGTGAACAAGTGGTTGATTCCAGCGGTGACCGCCGTGGCTTTGCTCAGCGGCTGCTCTAGCGTACAGCACGGTTCGATTCCGGTAGTTGATTCCGGGACGGCGGTGTCCAACAGCGAACGTATTTCGGCCAATGGCGGCTTCCGTCAAACCACCGTAAAGCGTCCTGCACAAGCGCAGACCCAAGCGATCCCGCAAGGCGATACCGGCGTGGTGGTGATGGTGCCGGGTGGCGGTGCCGCCGTGTCGACGCCGATCAGCTCGTCGCCTATCGAGGCGGGCCCGGCATCCGGCGGTATTACGTCGGGACCGTACACGCCTCCGGCAGTTGAATCGGCACCGGCCAATTCCGGCAGCTACAGCATGCCTTCGACGCCGAGCGGGATTCCATCGGCCAGCAGCGGCGGTGGCTTGTCGGCGGATGAGCAACTGGACGGTCCGGTACTCGCCTTGCTGACCACCGCGCAACAGCAACAGGCTGGCGGCGACCTCAATGGCGCATCGTCGAGCCTGGAACGTGCGCAGCGTGTCGCTCCGCGTGAGCCGCAAGTGCTTTATCGTCTGGCGCAAGTGCGCATGGCGCAAGGTGATGCGCCGCAGGCCGAGCAGTTCGCTCGTCGCGCGCTGACCATGGCTAGCGGTCGTCCGGACCTGCAGGCCAACCTGTGGGAAGTCATCGCCCAGGCCCGTGAGAAACAAGGAGATTCCGCCGGCGCCGCTCAGGCCCGTCAGAAGGCCAAGGTTTCGCTGTGATGGATGCCCGGTTCCCGAAAATCGCCGATCAGCTGTTGCTGATCGAGCGTGAACTGCGCACCCAAGGCTGGTGGGATGAGGTTTCGCCCTCGGCCGAAGCCCTGAGCAGTGTCGAGCCGTTTTCGGTCGATACGCTGGACTTCGAACAGTGGCTGCAATGGATCTTCCTGCCGCGGATGAAGATGATCCTCGAGCAGGATCTGCCGTTACCGAATGCTTCGGGCATTCAGGAAATGGCTGAAATGGTCTTCGCCCAGCGCAATCTGGGTGGCAAGGATCGTCAGCTTCAGGTGCTGCTCAAAGAGTTTGACCTGCTGATCACTGCTTCGCGCTGAATTGAAAACTGCCAGTCGCTACTGGCAGTTTTCACTTATCTGTTTCTGCGCTTCGACAATGCGTTCCTGACGCTGCGCATCATCCAATCTGCGCAAACGTCCCTCCACCTCTTCTCTCAAGCGCGGATTGTTCTGCAATTGCGCAAGATTCGTCCGCGCCTGCTCGCAAAACTGCTTGAGCTGCGTCTGTTGGTCGGCAACCTGTTTCTTCACCTTGCTATCGATCGCCTTCTGATCACCGAGCACGCCGCTGCCCGGCATTGCCGCCGGTTTCGGCGGGGGCGAGGAGGGCGTTTGCAGGGTGGTGGACGACTGACCGGGTGGCGGCTGTGCATCGAAATGCGTGACACCTTGGGCATCGACCCATTTGTAGATTTGAGCGGCCATGCACCATGGGCTGAGACCGATCAGCAGAGTAAGGAGGAGCGTTCGCATGCTGAATCCTTGGCAAAAGTGCGCAATTGACACTAACAGAGTAGCGGTTTTCAGGTTTTTTCTTGCGTTCTCATGTGCTTACCCACAATTAACCACATTGACGGCTTGACTTGGAGAGGGCGAAACAGAAGAATCCAAAGTCCGCTGTAGAGGGACTGCCAGAAGCAGACCCACTCGGTAGATCATGAGGCGCATATCCGCGCCGACCTGTTACACCCGCAACGCGTTACCTCGCGCTGGGTGGGAAAGGCCCGCAACACTGGGACGATCCCAATACTTGCTCAGTCAGTGCTGACGTAGTCGGCGACCACCGTCGCTCATGCTCTGCCGAGAAGTAAACCTATTAAGACCCGCCCCTTTTTTGTGGACGGTATTCTGGCGTTTTAGAGGTGAACAACGTGGAGCTTTTATCTGGCGGTGAGATGCTCGTCCGCTTTTTGCGTGACGAAGGCGTCAAATATATCTACGGGTACCCGGGTGGTGCTCTCCTGCATGTTTACGATGCCCTGTTCAAAGAACCGGAAGTGACTCACATCCTGGTTCGTCACGAACAAGCGGCAACCCATATGGCTGACGGTTATGCCCGTGCCACCGGTAAAGCCGGCGTGGTATTGGTGACGTCCGGTCCTGGCGCCACAAACGCCATCACCGGTATCGCGACCGCCTATATGGACTCGATTCCAATGGTGATCATTTCCGGTCAGGTGCCAAGCACCATGGTCGGCACCGACGCGTTCCAGGAAACCGACATGATCGGTATCTCCCGGCCGATCGTGAAGCACAGCTTCATGATCAAGCACGCTTCGGAAATCCCGGAAGTCATGAAGAAGGCCTTCTACCTGGCGCAATCCGGTCGTCCGGGCCCGGTCGTGGTGGATATCCCGAAAGACATGACCAACCCGGCCGAGAAGTTCGAATACATCTTCCCGAAGAAAGCCAAGCTGCGTTCCTACAGCCCGGCCGTTCGCGGTCACTCCGGGCAAATCCGCAAGGCAGCTGAAATGCTCTTGGCGGCCAAGCGCCCAGTGCTGTACTCCGGCGGCGGTGTGATTCTGGGCAACGGTTCCGCACCGCTGACCGAACTGGCAAAAATGCTCAACCTGCCCGTGACCAACACGTTGATGGGCCTTGGCGGTTTCCCTGGCACTGATCGTCAGTTCATCGGCATGCTCGGCATGCACGGCAGCTACACCGCCAACCTGGCGATGCACCACGCTGACGTGATCCTGGCGGTCGGCGCGCGTTTCGACGATCGCGTGATCAACGGCGCGGCGAAGTTCTGCCCGAACGCCAAGATCATCCATATCGACATCGACCCGGCTTCGATTTCCAAAACCATCAAGGCTGACGTGCCAATCGTTGGTCCGGTCGAGAGCGTCCTGACCGAAATGGTCGCGATCCTCAAGGAAATCGGCGAAACCCCGAACAAGGAGTCCGTCGCCAGTTGGTGGAAGCAGGTGGATGAATGGCGCGGCGATCGCGGCCTGTTCCCTTATGAAAAGGGCGACGGCAGCAAGATCAAGCCGCAGACCGTGATCGAAACCCTCTGCGAAGTGACCAAGGGCGATGCCTTCATCACTTCCGACGTGGGCCAGCACCAGATGTTCGCTGCGCAGTACTACACGTTCAACAAGCCGAATCGCTGGATCAACTCCGGTGGTCTGGGCACCATGGGCTTCGGTTTTCCGGCGGCCATGGGCATCAAGTTGAGCTTCCCGGATGACGACGTTGCCTGCGTGACCGGCGAAGGCAGCATCCAGATGAACATCCAGGAACTGTCGACCTGCCTGCAATATGGCTTGCCAGTGAAAATCGTCATCCTGAACAACGGTGTTCTGGGGATGGTTCGCCAGTGGCAGGACATGAGCTACGGCAGCCGTCACTCGCACTCGTACATGGAGTCACTGCCGGACTTCGTCAAATTGGCTGAAGCCTACGGCCACGTCGGCGTACGCATCACCGAATCGAAAGATTTGAAGTCGAAGATGGCAGAAGCGTTCGCCATGAAGGATCGCCTGGTGATCATCGATGTTTCGGTCGACACCAGCGAGCACGTCTATCCGATGCAGATCAAAGACGGCTCGATGCGCGATATGTGGCTGAGCAAGACGGAGCGTACTTAATCATGCGGCACATTATTTCCTTGCTTCTGGAAAACGAACCCGGCGCTCTGTCTCGCGTAGTCGGCCTGTTCTCGCAGCGCAACTACAACATCGAAAGCCTGACCGTGGCCCCGACCGAAGACCCGACCCTGTCGCGTCTGACGCTGACCACCGTTGGTCACGATGAAGTCATCGAGCAGATCACCAAAAACCTGAACAAGCTGATCGAAGTGGTCAAGCTGGTGGACCTGTCGGAAAGCGCTCACATCGAGCGTGAACTGATGCTGGTCAAGGTCAAGGCCACTGGCGCCCAGCGCGCCGAGATCAAACGCACCACCGATATTTACCGTGGACAGATCGTCGACGTCAGCGCCAGCGTGTATACCGTTCAACTGACCGGTACCAGCGACAAGCTCGACAGCTTCATTCAGTCCATCGGCACCGCATCGATTCTGGAAACCGTCCGTAGCGGCGTGACCGGCATTGCCCGCGGCGACAAAGTACTCAGCATCTAAACCAAATTAGCGAATGGCCTGAACGGCCTGGATATATAGGGGAAATTCATGAAAGTTTTCTACGATAAAGACTGCGACCTGTCGATCATCCAGGGCAAGAAAGTTGCCATCATCGGTTACGGTTCCCAGGGCCACGCCCAAGCGTGCAACCTGAAAGATTCCGGTGTCGACGTTACCGTTGGTCTGCGTAAAGGTTCGGCCACCGTTGCCAAAGCTGAAGCTCACGGCCTGAAAGTGACCGACGTTGCTTCCGCTGTTGCGGCTGCCGACCTGGTCATGATCCTGACCCCGGACGAGTTCCAGTCCTCCCTGTACAAAAACGAAATCGAGCCGAACATCAAGAAAGGCGCCACCCTGGCCTTCTCCCACGGCTTCGCGATTCACTACAACCAGGTTGTTCCGCGTGCCGACCTCGACGTGATCATGATCGCGCCGAAAGCCCCGGGCCACACCGTACGTTCCGAGTTCGTGAAAGGCGGCGGTATTCCTGACCTGATCGCGATCTACCAGGATGCCTCGGGCAACGCCAAAAACGTTGCACTGTCCTACGCTGCTGGCGTTGGTGGTGGTCGTACCGGCATTATCGAAACCACCTTCAAGGACGAGACCGAAACCGACCTGTTCGGCGAACAAGCCGTTCTGTGCGGTGGTACCGTTGAACTGGTTAAAGCCGGTTTCGAAACCTTGGTTGAAGCTGGCTACGCGCCGGAAATGGCCTACTTCGAGTGCCTGCACGAACTGAAGTTGATCGTTGACCTCATGTACGAAGGCGGTATCGCCAACATGAACTACTCGATCTCCAACAACGCCGAATACGGCGAGTACGTGACTGGCCCGGAAGTCATCAACGCCGAGTCCCGTCAGGCCATGCGCAACGCCCTGAAACGTATTCAGGACGGCGAATACGCCAAAATGTTCATCAGCGAAGGCGCAACCGGCTACCCTTCGATGACCGCCAAGCGTCGTAACAACGCCGCTCACGGCATCGAAGTCATCGGCGAGCAACTGCGCTCCATGATGCCGTGGATCGGTGCCAACAAGATCGTCGACAAAGCCAAAAACTAAGTCGTCCTTCTTGTACGGAAAACGCGGCCTCGGCCGCGTTTTTTCGTTTGGGCCGATGGTTCTGGTATAAAGCTGCAGCGTTTGTGGCCGAACTGTCGTCCTCAAGCACCTGTCGAAATTTCTCCAAACCGTTGCAAGGTAATGTCCATGAGCGAACGTCCCGAAGAGCCGAACAAGGCTTCTGACGCCGAAAGCCTGCTGCCCATCGATGAACACATCGAAGAAGGGCACGACGCAGAAGGTCGTAAAGTCCGGCATCGTGGTATCTATCTGCTGCCGAATCTGTTCACCACTGCGAACCTGTTTGCAGGGTTTTACTCCATCATCAACTCGATGAGTGCCCAGGCTGCGTTGAGCGCAGGTGATTCGGCGAATGCGAGCAAGTATTTCGCGTTTGCCGCGATCGCGATTTTCGTGGCTATGGTCCTCGACGGTCTCGACGGCCGTGTCGCGCGCATGACCAATACGCAAAGTGCCTTCGGCGCCGAGTACGACTCGCTGTCGGACATGGTCGCGTTCGGTGTCGCGCCGGCACTGCTGGCGTTCGGTTGGGCGCTGGGTGACATGGGCAAGGTCGGCTGGATGGTCGCCTTCATTTATGTAGCGGGCGCGGCGTTGCGTCTGGCGCGTTTCAATACTCAGGTGGGTACGGCGGACAAACGCTACTTCATCGGTCTGGCCAGCCCGGCGGCTGCTGGTGTAGTGGCGGGCATCGTCTGGGCATTCAGTGATTACGGGATTCAGGGTTCGAAGATGTCGTTCCTGGTCGCGTTGATGGTGGCGGCCGCCGGCATGCTGATGGTCAGCAACATCAAGTACAACAGCTTTAAAGAGCTGGACTTGAAAGGGCGCGTGCCATTCGTGGCGATCCTTGCGGTAGTGCTGGTGTTCGCCGTGGTCTTCAGCGATCCACCGCGCATTCTGCTGCTGGTGTTCCTCGCCTACGCCGCTTCTGGCCCAGTGCAGTATCTGTTGCATCTTCGTCGGCACAAAAAAGCCGAGTGATGTAATTTCCCGCATACTCCGCAGTCTATGGGTGCATCAGTCCTCCAAAGTCTGCGGAGTTGCCATGTTGATCAAAATCCCCAAAGCGTCCGACTGCCATGAGTCGGATGTCACGCCTGAATCCATTTATCTCTCGCGCCGTCAATTGCTCGGGGCCACTGCTGCCGGTATCGCCGTCAGTAGCCTGCCGCGCTGGGCGAACGCCGATGATGCCGCTCGCTATGCCGACGTCGAACCGGGCAAGGCGCCTGCCTGGTTTGCCGAGAAGCTGCCTTCTACTCAATGGGGCGCGGTCAACGTCAAGGATGAGGCGATCACGCCTTACAAGGACGCGACTCACTACAACAACTTTTATGAATTCGGTACCGACAAGGGCGATCCGGCGGCGAATGCTGGCTCGCTGAAAACCGAACCGTGGAGTGTGGTGATAGACGGGGAGGTGGGTAAGCCGGGGCGTTATGCGCTGGAAGACTTCATGAAACCGTATCAGTTAGAGGAACGCATCTATCGCCTGCGCTGTGTCGAGGCGTGGTCGATGGTTATTCCATGGATCGGCTTTCCGATCTCGGCGCTGCTCAAACAAGTCGAGCCGACATCGAAGGCCAAGTACATCCGTTTCGAAACTTTGCAGGATCCCAAGAGCATGCCGGGGCAGCGCTCTGGTTTCGCTTTGATCAACTGGCCCTATGTTGAAGGCTTGCGTCTGGATGAAGCGATGAACCCATTGGCGATTTTGGCGGTGGGCATGTACGGCCGCGAGCTGCCAAATCAGAACGGCGCGCCGCTGCGTTTGGTGGTGCCCTGGAAGTACGGTTTCAAGAGTGTTAAATCCATCGTGCGTATCAGCCTGGTCAGCGAGCAGCCGAAAACCACTTGGCAGAGCATCGCGGCAGATGAATACGGCTTCTATGCGAACGTGAACCCGACGGTCGATCACCCGCGCTGGACCCAGGCGCGGGAGCGGCGTCTGCCGAACAGTCTGTTCAAGCCAAACGTACGTGATACGCAGATGTTTAACGGCTACTCCGATGAAGTCGCTTCTTTATATACAGGGCTCGATCTGCGGAAGAACTACTGATGCGATTTCCGTTCTGGCGTATCGGCGTTTTCATCGCCGCGGCTATTTGGCCAATGCTCTGGTTGTACCAGGCGCTTGAGGACTTGCTCGGGCCTGATCCTGGCAAGGTCCTGGTGGATCGACTGGGGTTGGGGACGTTGGTGTTGTTACTGATCACTCTGAGCATGACGCCTATGCAGAAACTGACCGGCTGGGCAGGGTGGATTGCAGTGCGCCGTCAGTTGGGGCTCTGGTGTTTTGCCTATGTGGTTTTGCATCTGTGTAGCTACATGGCGTTTATTCTGGGTTTCGATTGGTCGCAGCTGACGGTCGAGTTGCGCAAGCGGCCGTACATAATAGTAGGGGCGCTGGGTTTCCTCGGATTGTTGGCTCTGGCGGTCACGTCCAATCGCTACAGTCAGCGCCGGTTGGGTGTGCGCTGGAAGAAGTTGCATCGCTTCGTCTATGTGATTCTGGGTCTGGGTTTGCTGCATATGCTGTGGATCGTGCGCGCTGATCTTGAGGAGTGGGCGATCTATGCCTTTATAGGTGTGATGCTTCTGGTGCTGCGTATTCCGCCAGTGACGCGGCGGATCCCGCGTTTGCTGGGCAAAAAGCAGAATTTTCAAGAAAAGCGAAATTAACGGTTGACGGCAGATTTCAGATGTCTATAATTCGCCCCACTTCCGGCGCAGTCGAAACGGAAAACTCCTTGAGATTCAATGAGTTATGTAGGTTTCGACAGCAGGTTGCTTCAGTTCATCGAAGTCTAAAGGAAGTTGAAAAAGAGGTGTTGACAGCAGCGTGTAACGCTGTAGAATTCGCCTCCCGCTGACGAGAGATCTGAGGCGCAAGTGGTTGAAGTTGTTGAAGAATTCTTCGAAAGCTTCTGAAAATAATCACTTGACAGT